>DAITPJ010000159.1:0-1985 GCA_036833635.1 Terrimesophilobacter sp. | reverse complement strand
AGGCTCGGGCGGCGATGCGAACGCAGCAGTGCTCGCCCGCGGGCGGGACGAACTCGACGGCGCGCGCATCCTCGGCGGCGCCTTCGGCGACCCCGTTGAGAAGCGAGAAGTTCGCGTGGCAGATGACGTCGGTGTGGCTCGTCGCGAGCCGGTGGAACGGGCAATTGGTCAGCACGAGGCCGCCCTCGCCGTCGTCGCGGGGTTCGTAGCCGCAGGCCTCGAGCGCTACATCGAGCGAGCCGGCGGTGGCGCCGAGCTCACGACCGGTCGTCGTGGCGACGGTCGCAAGCGCGTCGCGGACGGGGGCACCCGTGCGGTCCGCTTCCTCGACGGCCGCGGCCAGGAGGTCCCCGGCGAGCTCGTACCGGCGAGGCGGGATGGAGACCGAGATCTCGCCCCCGGCTCGCCGGTACAGCTTCGACGGGCGGCCGGCCCCCGGACCGGTCTTCCCGCTCAGGCGTTTGAAGTCAGCCTCCAGCACGCCTTCGTCCACGAGTCGGTCGAGATGAAACGCGGCGGTACTGCGCGGCACCCCGAGTGCCTGCGCAGCGTCCTCCCTGGTGACCGGGTTCTCACTTCGTGCCACGAACTCGAACAGGGCACGACGCTGCGGATCGCTCATCGCGGCGACGGCGGAGATCTGTCCGGTTCTCGACTCGTTCATGCCACTCATTCTAGCTCTAAAACTACGAATCTTGACAAAAGAATTCTGAGGACCGTAGAGTCGGGATAGACAGGCGAACGAGGAGGGGCCATGAGCCAAGCGACGCTTCAGGATGCGATCCCGGCGGCCGCGCTGCAGATTGCAGCCCCCTTGCACGCGGTGGACATCAACGAGCAGCAGCACCGGGCGGAGGCCGCGGTCGCAGACCTTCTCTCCGCACTGGGGAGGGACACGACGAGCGAACACCTCGCCGACACCCCGCGCCGCGTGGCCGCGAGCCTTCTCGAACTGCTCACCCC
This sequence comes from Terrimesophilobacter sp., assembly GCA_036833635.1. Lineage (GTDB taxonomy): Bacteria > Actinomycetota > Actinomycetes > Actinomycetales > Microbacteriaceae > Terrimesophilobacter. Next base: position 1,022 of record DAITPJ010000159.1, on the reverse strand, counting down.
GCGCGATTTCGCCATGACGACTTTCCCGAACGACGAGGGCTACGAGGAGCTTGTGGTCGTTCGGGATATCCCTTTCCATTCCCTGTGCGAGCACCACCTGCTGCCGTTCCGGGGCGTTGCGCATATCGGCTATGTCCCCGGTGAGCGACTCGTGGGCCTGTCCAAGCTCGCCCGCGTCGTCGAGCTGTTCTCCCGAGACCTTCAGGTGCAGGAACGACTCACGAAGCAGATCGCGGCCTACCTCGACGAGCACCTCTCGCCGCGAGGCGTTGGCGTCGTACTTGAAGCAGAGCACATGTGCATGACGTTGCGCGGGGCCCAGGCCGCGGGATCGATGACGACGACATCCGCCTTCACGGGGGTGCTCGCGAAGGACAGCGCGATGCGACGCCAATTCCGACGCGCCGACGGCGACCTGCCGGCCTGAGCACGACATCCATCAGCGAAAGAAGACCATGCCAGACGTCACGAACGCTCAAGGTAAGAATTTCATCATCGTCGGGGGCGGCCTCGCCGGGGTATCCGCCGCGGAGGAACTGCGCAAGCAGGGCTTCGACGGCACGATCCAGATCATCGGCAAGGAGGCCCACGCGCCGTACATTCGACCGCCGCTCTCGAAGGGCTACCTCAATGGGTCCGACGGGCTGGACGCCGTCTACGTGCATCCGGACGAATGGTATGCGGAGAACAACATCGAACTTCTCACCGCCACGAAGGCTTTCGGGGTCGATGCCAGGGCCCACGAAGTGACCGTCTCCGGGGGCAGGCCCATGCACTACGACAAGCTGCTCCTGGCCACCGGCTCGAAGCCGCGACTACTTCCCATCGAAGGCGCGGAACTCGGCGGGGTGCACTACCTGCGCACGTTGGATGACTCCCAGGTGCTGCACAAGGAACTCAAGGATGGCGGCCGCAAGCTTGTACTCATCGGCTCGGGCTGGATCGGCATGGAGGTCGGGGCGACGGCGCGCACCCTCGGCAACGACGTCACGATTCTCGAGCAGGTTCCCATTCCGCTCGCG
>DAITPJ010000158.1:0-2090 GCA_036833635.1 Terrimesophilobacter sp. | reverse complement strand
CTGGCGTGCGGGTCAGTGGACCCATGTCGATAGGTTGAGTTGGCGTCGGATCCATAACCGCTGGTTCCTCCGCTACTGAAGCGCGTACCGGAAATTCGGTCTCCGGTGTCGCTGTGCTGTCCAAGGCCGTTGCCCGTCAGACTGACGTGTTGCGGCGGCCCCCGATGAAACGGAGGAGCCACACGATGACCGCGATGATGAGGAGTACGACCCCGACCCAGAGAAGCCATTGGAAGGCCTGGCTGAAGCCACCGACGAAGAGCAGGACGATGGCGACAATGGCCACGATGACGAGAAGCGAATTCATGTTCGTTGATCCCCTGACATAGCTGAAACAGGTGCTACCAGGGACTGGGGCAACATGGTGCTTGGGGGTCAGTCTACTCCGGGAGTGATGGGCCCGACGAGGTACGTACGCGATCGTTACCCGCGAGGTGGCTCGAGGAAGTCCTGAACCGCGTCGTGGAACGTGGCAAACGAGAACCACTCGAAGCCCCTGCGGAGGGTGAGCACCTCGAAGCTCGTCTCCTCTTTCTCTATCTTCTCGATGAATCCGAGAAGCCCCCTGAGGTCTTCGGCAGGGACTCGACTGTCCCGCACGCGCCATTTGCCGCCGGGGAGAGCCGTGATCTGAAGCTCTGCGCGGAGAGTGGGGGTCGAGGTCTCGTCAGGCGGTGAGGTCCACCGTGTGATGAGTTCCGACACGATGGTCGACGATTGAGTGCTCATGGCATCCCCTTGCATCGGACGAACCCGGTGCTGCCAGGGACTGGGGCAACGTACTTGCCGCTCACCCTACTGCTTGAGCGAGGGTTCGGCCACTGTGCTGAAGATGTCAAGTGTCCTATCGACGACGCCGCTGGCCACGGCCCGCAGGGTCAGATTGTGGCTGCGGGCGTAGGAGCGAAGCGCAGTGAAGGCCTCGTTCATGTCGAGGGACCGGGTCTCCGAAAGCACGCCCTTCGCCTGTTCGATGAGGATCCTGCTGTCCAGGGCGCGCTGAAGCTGCTCGCTGACGAGGTTTGTCTCCCGGATGCTGCGCTCCTGAAGGATGCCGATCGTCGCGACGTCGGCAAGCGCCTGCGCGACCGCGACGTCGTCTGGCGTGAGCTTCCCGACATCCGTCCTGAACAGGTTCATGGTCCCGAGGATGTCTCCCCGCAGCCGCATGGGGACGGCGTGGATCGAGAGGTATCCCATGCGGAGTGCTGCCTCCCGGAACTCGGGCCACTTCGCGCCGTGCTTGTCGATATCGGTCACGGTCACGCTCGCACCTGTTGTGAAGCATTCGACGCAGGGGCCGGATCCGGCATTCAACTGCATGATCTCGACGAAGTCCGCCTGCTCGCTCGTCGAGGCGATCAGTTGAAGATTCCCGGATGCGTCGGCCAGCATCAAGCCGCCGGCCTGGGTGTCGAGTAGCCCCATGCACTCTTCGAGCAGGGTGTGCAGCAGGTCGACGATGTCGTAGTCGGCGATGAGCGTGTCAGCGAGCTTGACGAACGCTGACGCGAGCTTGGGTTCTCTCGGATCCCCGGTCATGTCGGCCTCCTCGTCTTTCTCGTCCGTGACTCAGTCAAATTGTACCTTTCAGTCCGGCAGCAGGGTGAAGTCGATTCGGCGCAGGACGACGTCATGGGCAACATCCTCAAGGGCGCGATCGGTGGCAAAGGCATGTGCCTTGAGGCGGAAGAACGCATTGGTGGCGGTGGTGTTGAGTTGAACGAGAAGCATCCCGGTCGCCTGATGCACCACTCGCCTCATCTCCGGTGCGAGGTGCGCGGCGGGCGGGACTTCGGCCTCAGCGGAACGGACGGCGCGGCGGGCGGCGGGCGCCGCGACCGTTCCTGCAAGCGACATCGCGGTCGACACTGCACCCATCGTGAGCGGTCCCGGAGTTTCCCGGTAGAGATCGACGACTCCGACGATGACGGCCCCCATGGACAGGGGAAACGCGAAGAGGGCGCCGACCTGGAGATCGATGATCGCGGCGCTGAAGATCGGCCATTCATCGTGCCGGGCCCCCTTCAGATCGGGCGCGAGTGTCGGAGCCCCCGTGCGCAGGGTCGTCCAGTGAGGCCCCTCGCCGA
>DAITPJ010000157.1:0-2115 GCA_036833635.1 Terrimesophilobacter sp. | reverse complement strand
ATGGCCTCGGTCGACGGGCGACCCTCGCGGCGGAAGAAGCTGCCGGGGATCTTGCCTGCCGCGTATGACCGTTCCTCGACGTCCACCGTGAGGGGGAAGAAGTCGAAGTTGTCCTTGGGCTGCTTGCTCGCGCTCGTGGCGCTCAGAAGCATGGTGTCTTCGTCGAGGTAGGCAGCGACGGCACCCTGTGCCTGCTGCGCGAGACGCCCGGTCTCGAAACGGACCGTGCGCTTGCCGAACTTGCCGTTATCGAGAACGGCTTCGGCGAATTTGATTTCTGGACCCTCCATGTGGGGGCTTTCTCCTTTGCTGGTGCCGTGCCCCCGTGTGGGACGCGACGCGTACGCCGGAGCAGAGTCAAGGCAGTCAGGGGCGCGCGGCGATTGCGCACGGGCGCCGGTTCTGGCCAACAGTAGAAATACACCGTGCGAGACGGGATACCACCACCGGTGACCAGCATCTTGCCAGCCTGCTCCGCAGCCGAGCAGACAATGCCCGATCAGCCTCGAAGAGTCTACCAGTCGGGGCTGTTTCGGCCTAGTGGGGACGCGCCGAGCTGACCTGATCCCGCACGGCGGGGATCGTCTCCTCGGCGAACCGCCTCATGGTGTCGGCGTCGTCGCCGGCGAGGATGAAGCCGCTCATGCCGTACTCGAGAGCGAGTTCGACGAGACGGTCGACCGTCGCATCCGTTGCGCCGATATTGAGCCAGCGCCGGATGTCGGACGGCGAGCGGCCCACCTGCGCCGCACCCTCATCGATGTGCCCGTTCATCGCGGCGAGGTCCTCGAGACCCGAGAGGTAGCCGAAGGAGGGCAACCAACCTTCTGCGACCCGGCCGGTGAGGCGCAGCATCCGGGGCTTGTATGCCCCGATCGAGATGCCGATGGGGTGCGGGCTTGCGGGCCCGCGCCGCGCACCGCGAAGACTGTAGAACTCGCCGTCGACGTCGGCACGGCCAGGCTCGTTCGACCACAGGGCGCGGATGACGGCGATCGCCTCGTCCAGGGCGTCGACCGACTGCCCCGCTGTGAGGCGGCGACCGCCGAAGCCCTCGATGGCATCCCAGAATCCGCCTGCGCCGAGGCCGAGCTCGAAGCGCCCGCCGCTCAACTGATCGATCGTGACCGAGGCGCGGGCGAGCACGGCGGGCAACCGCAGCGGAAGGTTCGACACGTTCGCCGAAAGGTGGATGCGATCGGTCCGCGCCGCGACGAACGCGAGCAGGCTCCAGGCATCGAGGAGCGCAGGCTGATACGGGTGGTCCTGGAACGTCACGAGGTCGAAGCCGAGCCGGTCGCTCAGCACGGCGAGCTCGACGACGCGATCCGGATCGGCCGACGTCGGCGTGATGAACGTTCCGAACTGAAGCGGCTTCCCGTAGTCGGTCATGAATCTCCTTAGGTCGCATGCTGTCGCGACCATCACCGGCTTCAACTCTCCTCCATGCCGCTCCATTCCGTGCACGGGAGAGCCCCGATCCCTCGCTACGCTAGGAGTATCCCGAAAGGAGCTGCCCGTGCGAGTTGGTGTCACGCGAGAACGACGTGAAGGTGAGCGGCGGGTCGCGGCGACACCCGAGACCGTGCAGCAGCTCATTGCGCTCGGCCTCGAGGTCGTCGTCGAGAAGGGCGCCGGTGTCGAGTCCGGCATTTCGGATGCCGCATACCAGGAGGCCGGGGCGACGATCTCGGCGAAGCTCGCTCTTGGCGCGCTCGACGTACTGCTGCACGTGCGCCCGCTCGAGGTTGCGACGGCCAAGGCGCTCAAGAAGGGCGCAACGACGATCGGGCTGGCCTCCCCTTCATCGGAGCTTCCAACGGTCAGCGCACTCGCGAAGGCCGGGGTGACCGCGTTCGCGCTTGAACTCGTCCCGCGCATCTCCCGTGCACAGTCGATGGATGCCCTCAGCTCCCAGGCGCTCGTCGCCGGCTACCGGGCGGTGCTCGAGGCGGCCATGCGCTACCCGCGCTTCTTCCCCCTTTACATGACCGCGGCCGGCACGATCCCGCCCGCGAAGGTGCTCGTACTCGGCGCCGGCGTGGCGGGCCTCCAGGCGATCGGCACGGCCAAGCGGCTCGGTGCGCGCGTCTCGGCCAACGACATCCGGGCGGC
>DAITPJ010000156.1:0-2121 GCA_036833635.1 Terrimesophilobacter sp. | reverse complement strand
GCGCACCCTCGGCAACGACGTCACGATTCTCGAGCAGGTTCCCATTCCGCTCGCGAACGCCATCGGTGACGAGCTGGGCACGATGTTCGCTGAACTGCACAAGGAACACGGTGTTGACCTGCGCATGTCCGTCTCCGTCGACAAGATCCTCGGCAACCATGGCAAGGCATCCGGGGTGATGTTGAAAACCGGAGAAGTGATCCCTGCCGACCTTGTGCTCATCGGCGTCGGGGTCGTCCCGAACATCGCGCTGGCGGACGACGCCGGCATCATGACCGAGAACGGGATCGTCGTCGACCAGGCCATGCAGTCAAGCGACCCGGACATCTTCGCCGCCGGGGATGTCGCCAACGCATTCCACCCGCTGGCCAACATGCGACTTCGCAGCGAACACTGGGCGAACGCCCTCCACGAGGGAGCGGCGGCCGCGCGCGGGATGCTCGGCCAGAACGAGAGCTTCGAGGACATCCCGTACTTCTACACCGACCAGTTCGACGTCGGCATGGAGTACTCCGGCTACGGCCCCATGACCAAGGGAGCGAAGGTCGTCTATCGCGGCAATCGCGCCGGTCGCGAGTTCATCGCGTTCTGGCTCAAGGACGATCGTGTCGTCGCCGGAATGAACGTCAACGTCTGGGACGTCAACGAGCAGGTGCAGCGGATCATTCGCGAGGGCAAGGTCATCGACGAGGCGCGGCTGACCGATGAGGCCGTTCCGCTCGAGGAACTCTGAGGCAGCCATGCCGCAGCCTCCGACGCGAGTCGAGGCTCAGCATTTCGCCTTGCCGTCGACGATCCGGCACAGTGTGAGGGTCCAGTTGTAATACACCTGGTCGAGCCGTCCCGGTTCATCCCGGATGCAGCTGAACGAGCCGGTGATCGTGAACTTCGTCTTCGACGGGTCGAAGACGTCGTCGATCCCCGGGATCTTCCCTCCCTTGGATTGAGCGCCGACACAGGACTGCATGCGCGGCGCCACGGTCGGATCATCGGGGACCAGACCGTCTCCGCAGTTCTTCCACAGGCCGCTCTCGTTGGAGCGTTGACCCGCGACGAAGAGGTGACGCGGGGAGGGCATGGTGACATCGAGGTCCATCGCATAGGTGCGGATCCCGCAATCCTCGGGTACCGGATCGGAGTCGGCTGCGCCCCCGCCGCCGGCCCCGTCACAGTCCTCCATCTTCCGCTCCGGCTGGTCGCCCGTTGCGGGCTCTGCCGTGCTCTTGTCGGTCGAATACGCCGCCAACAGGCCGAACATCTTCAGGCCGTCCCCGTTCGAGAGGTCAATGCCCTGGAAGCTCTCACCCTTCGGGTAGAAGACGAACGCCTGGTCTCCGAAGTTGCCGAAGTCGTTGCTGATGAGCGCCGCAGTGACCTCCGTGTCGGTCGTCGTGAACGTCGACGTGGCATCCGTCGACCGATTGATGAGCCCGTATCCGCCGCAGCCCTGCCAATCCACGTTGCTCGCACGGTGGACGATGATCTCGCCCTGCGCCGATGCCTGGAATTGGGCCGTGAGATCCCAGTCCCGAACGGGGATCGTTGACGTGAACGTGAGGAAGTTGGTCCGGGAGAGCAGCTCGGGGATGAGAGACGTTCCGAAACTGCCGAGGAAAGACATCGCGTCCCAGGGGAGTGATGCCAGGTCCTTGAAGAGATCGCTCCCCTTGAGGTCGGTAATCGACTTGACCTCGATCGACAGGTCTTTGGGCTCGGCCTGGTCGGGGATGAGGTCCTTCTGCGGCGCTCCTGACAGCGTGAACCTGGCGACGCCCTTGGCATCGGTCTCGTCGGAGTTCACGGGCTTATTGCCGTCTTTGCCGTCGCCTACCCGCAGGATGGAGGGATCGGTCGAGGAGAGCTGGACGTCGATTCCGGCAGGCGGCTCCAGTGGCGCACCCGGGATCTCGAGGCCCGCGTACTTGAGCGAGGCGTTGAGACACTCGCGGGTCTTCCCCCAGCTGTCCTTGTCGAACGCGTAGGTGATCGTGAGGTCGCGGAGTTCGCCCGGCGTCATCTGCTTCGTGCGGACGAGCGGGGCATTCGAGAGCGAGAACGTGGCTTTGAGCGACGCGACCTTCGCGATCAGGTTCGCGTAGGTCAGCAGGTCCCTGACGATCG
>DAITPJ010000155.1:0-2164 GCA_036833635.1 Terrimesophilobacter sp. | reverse complement strand
GCGAAGACGCGCACCGGCCCCGGCATGCTCTCGGTCGGTACAAATGCAGAGCTGACGAACGGCAGAAAGATGAGCGGGTAGGAGAACGCTGCGGCCCCATCGACTGACTTCGCGGTAAGGCCCGCAATGACCGCGATCCAGGTGAGCGCGAGGATGAACAGGATCAGGATGCCCGCGACCGCCATCCACGCGAGCACCCCCGCCCCCGAGCGGAACCCCATGATGAGGGCGACCCCCACGACGATCACAAGCGACACGAGGTTGGCCACGAGCGAGGTGAGAACGTGCGCCCACAGCGAGGATGACCGCGCAATCGGCATGGAGTGGAATCGCTCGAAGATGCCGCCCTTGAGATCCAGGAAGAGCCGATATCCGGTGTAGGAGATGCCCGACGCGATCGTGATGAGCAGGATGCCGGGCAGCATGTAGTCGACATAGGATGCCGACCCGGTCTCGATCGCGCCGCCCAGGACGTAGACGAACAGCAGCATGATGGCGATCGGCATGATCGCGGTCGTGATGATCGTGTCGGGGCTGCGCAGAATGTGGCGCAGGGAACGCCCGAGCAGAACGGCGGTATCGCCGAGGAAGTGCCGGTTCATTGTTGTTCCTTACTCGTCGTGCGCTCGCCGCCGACGATGGCGAGGAAGACATCCTCGAGGGTCGGCTGCTTCTCGACGTACTCGATCGTCGCGGGCGGGAGCAGTTTTTTCAGTTCGGCGAGGGTGCCGTTGACGATGATCCGGCCCTCGTGAAGGATCGCGATGCGGCCGGCGAGCTGCTCGGCCTCATCCAGGTACTGGGTCGTGAGCAGCACCGTCGTGCCGTGTTCGGCGAGTTCCTTCACTGTCGCCCAGACCTCGATGCGCGCCTGGGGGTCGAGTCCTGTGGTCGGCTCGTCGAGGAAGATGACGGGCGGGTTGCCGATGAGGCTCATCGCGATGTCGAGGCGCCGCCGCATGCCGCCCGAGTACGTCGAGACCCGCCGGTCGGCCGCCTCGGTCAGCGAGAACCGCTCGAGCAGGCCATCCGCAATCAAGCCCGGCTCGGCGAGGTGCCGCAGCCGGGCGACGAGCACGAGGTTCTCCCGCCCCGTGAGGATCTCGTCGACGGCGGCGAACTGCCCGGTGAGGCTGATGGACTCGCGCACTTCTGCGGCCTGCGTCGCGACATCGAACCCGTTGACACTGGCCGTGCCCGCATCGGCCTTGAGCAGCGTAGCGAGGATATTGATGACCGTGGTCTTGCCGGCGCCGTTCGATCCGAGGAGGGCGAAGATGCTGCCCGGCTCGACGTCAAAGGTGACGCCGCGCAGCACCTCGAGTTTTCCGTACGATTTCTCAAGGCCCTGCACGCGGATTGCTGGGGCGATCGCTGACGCCGTCGTCACCGACCCTGCTCCTCGACCGCACGATCGATGGCCTTGGCGAGGCGCGCGCGCTCCTTCTTGATCCAGCTGTCGCCCGCGTAGTTCTGCAGGAAGACCTCAGCGAACTCCACCGGATCCTCGCCGACAATGCTGCGCACGGATGTCTCGGATGCGACGCTCTGCTCGAGCAGGTCCGCGAGGTCGCCCAGCATCGTGATGAGGCTCGCGCCGTCGCCCGGGCCGAAGTACAGCAGGTAGCGCTCGAGCGCCGCGGCCGCTTCGCGGTAGCCCCCGGGCAGCTGCTTCACCCGCGCCTTGTATGCCAGGTAGCGCTTCTTGTCGCCGAGGTCGCCAATGATCTTCTCTATCCACATGGTCAATTTCCGTCCTTTCGGAGCTGTTCCAGTTGTCCTGCGAGGAAGCCCCAGGTCCCCCAGAATTCGTCGAGGTAGTCGCGTCCCTGTGCATTGAGCGAGTACACCTTGCGCGGTGGCCCCTTCTCAGACGGGACCTTCTCCACGTCGACGAGGCCGCGCTGCTCGATCCGGATGAGGAGCGCGTAGACGGTGCCTTCGGCGATGTCCGTGAAGCCCTCCTCGCGAAGCCGAGCCGTGATCTCGTATCCGTACGCGGACTGAATTCGAAGGATCGCGAGGACGATGCCCTCGAGGACGCCCTTGAGCATCTCCGTCATCTGCTTGCCCACGCTTGCTCTCCCACTACTCAGTGTCAGTGACTACTGGTAGATAGTAGCACTGAGTAGCGGAGATGCAAGTAGCCCGCTGGTTGAGTAGC
>DAITPJ010000154.1:0-2175 GCA_036833635.1 Terrimesophilobacter sp. | reverse complement strand
GTCGCCATAGAGTGGGGGGCCATTTCTGGCCCCCCACGGCGACACGCCCCGACGCCGTCCCGGCGTCGGCAGACCCAAGGAACGACATACCCCGCCGCGACACGCCCCGAGCCCGTCCCGGGCGAGGCCGTCGCCGTCGACTCTCCCCCGAGTGATACCCATCCGGACCACCGAGGCCGCCCAGGCACGCACACTCGTCCGATCGGGCATCACTCGGGGCGCAGCCCGGCCGCGACGAGCAAGCGCTTGAGCTGCACGGGGTCGGACGCGACGGGCCAGATCCAGCGCGCCATGCGGCATCCGCTCGCCATCCGGATGGCGTCTTCGCGCAGCTTCTCCTCGATGATGACGTCGGCAAGCTCGCGGCCGTCGAGGTAGCGATCCCGCGTGTACTTGACCATGCCGTCGAACTCGCCGAGGAGGCCGTACTCCTGCCAGCCGAAGTCGCAGTGCCAGGTCCGCCCATCGAGGTCCAGGATCTCGACCTGCAGGTCGGGGGCCGGCAGGCGCAGGCGAGCCATCTGAACTCGACTGAGCGATTCACCCGGCGAACCGGACCGACCGTCGGCAAAGGTCGCGACGCTTCGGAGTCGCCGAACACCGCGCTGCCCCTCCAGCTGCCGCGCACGGTCAAGCACGGCCTCACGTTCGATGTGCAACCTGTCGGCCGCCGAATCCTTCGGCATCGCGAGAGCGCGATCGCACGCTGCGACCCCGGTGGCGAACGGAGCGCACCGCGCGAGGTCAACGATGGTGCGCAGAGGCGATGTGGCGAAGAGCCCGTCGAGTTCGACGACATCCGCGTCGCGAAGTTCTGTGATGTGACGCCTCACGCGCGACGTCGACCGCTGCCCACTTCCAGAGCCGAAGGTCAGATGGATGCTGCTCGGCCATGCGCCGATGATCGGGTAGCCCCACAGGGCGGCGGCCGACCAGTGCGAGAAGACCTGAGTCGTGCGCGTGGTCTCGGCGAATGCTCGGATGCGCGCCCGATACCGCGCGTCGATATCGAGGGCTGCCCACTCGGAGCTCGGTAGGTAGCGGCCACGCGCGAGGCGAGCGAGCTCGCCGCGCTCTGCCCCGCGACGGATCCCTCGATCGGGGCCGCCTTCACGGGCGAGGTCCTGCACTCGGATGAGTCCGCTCATGCGGAGGAGTCTGGCGGAGGAGCGCCCTCACCTCGGCCTCGGGAGCGGCCTCAGGGGACTCACGCTGCCGTGCTCGGCTGTGGAGGGGTGGAGTGACCCGTGAGCGAACGGCCCCCTCAGTGACGCTCGAGCGGACGAGTGTGGGCGCAACGGCATGCACGCTCGTCCGCTTGGGTATCGATCACCGGCGCAGGGGCCTCAGGACGCGTCGAGCTGCAGCTCCGCGATGCCGTCACCCGCAGGCTCAACCTGCGCAGGGCCGTGGCGGAAGAACGCGAAGTGTGTGAGCAGGAGCGCCGGGATGGATGCGGCGAGAAAGAAGAGCGCGGCGACGATCGCGATGCCGACGAGCAGCAGCGCCCATCCGCCCTGCACGAGCGCGAACGCGAGCCAGCCGCCGACGCCAAGCACCGCGACGACGAGCGCGCTCACCTGGTTGGTGAGGTACGCCCACCCGCTCGCGCGGCGGCGGTTCCGGATGTTGCCGATGAGCAGCAGGACGGCCCACAGGGCGCCCGGGATCGCGAACGTAGCCAGGATGAGGTGCGGCCCGGAGTCGAGGAATGCCTCGGCGGGATCCGTGCCCTGGGAGAGCTCTAGCAGTCCGGCCCCGGCGATGGCGAAGAGGGCTGTGAGTACGAGGCCGACGACGGTCTCGGCGATGGCGCGTCCGGTCATGGCATCAGTGTAGGGGCGCCGCGGGAAACGACAGACGGGCCGCACCGCGAGGGTGCAGCCCGTCTGCATGAGATCTCGATACGCGCTTCGCGCTACTCGATCTGAGTCCTACTGGGTCAACACGCTTCGCGCATTGACCCATCCGGACTCACTTGAGAACCTTGACGACCTTGCCGGCGCCGACCGTGCGGCCACCCTCGCGGATCGCGAATCCGAGGCCCTCTTCCATGGCGATCGGCTGGATGAGCTCGACCGTCATCTCCGTGGTGTCGCCGGGCATGACCATCTCGGTGCCCTCGGGCAGCGTGATGACGCCGGTGACGTCGGTGGTGCGGAAGTAGAACTGCGG
>DAITPJ010000153.1:0-2209 GCA_036833635.1 Terrimesophilobacter sp. | reverse complement strand
ACCTTCGACGAGCTGCTCGCGCTCCCCCTCGAGGAGAGCCACACGACCCTCGCCTGCGTCTCCAACTACGTCGGCGGCGACCTCATCGGCAACGCGCTCTGGCTCGGCTACCCCATTCGCCACCTGCTCGCGAGAGCGGGTCCCAAAGCGGGCGCCGACATGGTGCTCTCGCGCAGCGTCGACGGGTTCACCGCGGGAACGCCATTGTCGGCGCTCACGGATGACCGCAACGCGATCCTGGCGGTCGCCATGAACGGGTCCCCGCTGCCCGCAGAGCACGGCTTCCCCGTGCGCATGGTCGTACCGGGTCTCTTCGGCTACGTCTCCGCGACGAAGTGGGTGACCGAACTGAAGGTCTCGACGTTCGCGAAGGAATCCGCGTACTGGACGCAGCGGGGCTGGAGCGCGCGCGGCCCCGTCAAGCTCTCATCGCGGATCGACACCCCGCGCGAGGCCCGACCCGTGGCGGCAGGCCCGGTCGTCATCGCGGGAATCGCCTGGGCGCAGCACGTCGGGATCTCGCAGGTCGAGGTGCGCGTCGACGACGGGGACTGGGTCGAGGCCGACCTCGCCGACGCCATCTCGGCCGACACGTGGCGACAATGGTCGCTGCCCTGGGAGGCTGCGCCTGGCAGCTACACGGTCACGGTTCGGGCGACGGATGCCGAGGGCCGGCTGCAGACGGCGGCCTACGCGGACGTCGTTCCCGACGGCGCCACCGGGCTGCACTCGATCGTCGTCGACGTCAGCTGATCCGGCCGGAGTCGCCGCCCAAGGTCAGCCGCCGCGCGACTCGGCGACCCGCGCGTAGACGCCGAGCACGTAGTCCCAGAACCCGGCGACATCGAGCTTCACGGGGACGAGTGCGTTGGGGCGGCTCGATCGGAAGTCCGTCACGGTCATGCCGGCGGTCCACTCCCCCGCGGTCTCGACCTCGACGCGAGCGGGGACGCTCGTGAAGAGGTCCGGTCGGCTCAGGCAGGCGATGGCGCACACGTCGTGCACGGCCTGCCCGCCCCAGTCCGGATCCTGCGGGTCATTCCAGAAGGTGGCGAGCGGCACCACGAGGTCGCGACCGAGCGGGCCGAGGGCAAGCATCCGGTTTCTGACGCTGTCGTCGACGAGTGCCTGGAGGGTGAGGTCGAGGCCGACCATCGTGACCTGCCAGCCGGCCGCAAAGACCTCGGCCGCGGCCTCGGGGTCGGCGTAGATGTTGAACTCGGCGGCTGGCGTCGTATTGCCGCGCGTGAAGGAGCCGCCCATGATCGTGAAGGACGCCGCCCATTCGGCGATGCGCGGCTCGGCGCGCAGGGCGAGCGCGATGTTCGTCATGGGGCCGGTTGCGACGAGATGGACCTCGCCCGGCGCGTCCCGCAGCGTCTCGACGATGAGCTCGACAGCGCCGCGGGGATCGAGCGGCAGCGTGGCGGGCGGGAGGATGACATCCCCCAGCCCGCCGACACCGTGCACCTCCGCGGCGTTCTTCGTCTCCCGCACGAGCGGTCCGGCGGCGCCGGAGGCGACGGGCGCATCCGTGAAGCCGAGGTGTTCGCGCAGTTCGAGGGCGTTGCGCGTCGTGTTCTCGAGCACGACGTTGCCGCCCACGGTCGTGACCGCGACGAGCTCGAGCGCCGGATCGCCGTGGGCGAGCAGCAGCGCGAGCGCATCATCGAGCCCAGGGTCGCAGTCGAGCAGGAGTTTCGTGGCGGTCATGCAGTCAGCCTAAGGTGACCCCACGCTCCTTCCCGCTGGTTCGGGACCCCGCGCACATTCCCGCAGGTTGAGTAGCCCGCGCAGCGGGCGTATCGAAACCCGCCAACCGACACACCCGGTTTCGATACGCGCTGCGCGCGACTCAACCAGCGGGCCAGGCGATGCGGTGGGCAGGTTGTTCACAGTCCGGCCGGTCCGAGCCTCGCTGTCTGACCCCGCGAATACACTGGGACCAGTAATCAACGGAAGAGGTACCGATGAGCATCCCGGCCAGCGCAGCGGCTCCCAACGAGCGCTCCCCGCAGCAGGTTGCCCGCGAGGCCGCTCTCGGTGAGATCTCGGATGTCCTGCTCAATCTCGAACACACCCTCAGCCGGGCGAAGAAGGCTCTCGCGCGCGTGCGCAAACTCGGCGGCGACCACAACGTGGAGCTCGCCCTCATCGAGGCGATCGCCGACCTCGAGCGCACGCACAAGCGCCTCATGCAGGACACCTA
>DAITPJ010000152.1:0-2416 GCA_036833635.1 Terrimesophilobacter sp. | reverse complement strand
TCGCCGCCTACGGCGTCATCATCGAGAGCGGCCGGATCCTGCTGGCCCACTGGAATGAGGCCGGGCACACCGGCTGGACGCTCCCCGGCGGCGGGCTCGAGCCCGGCGAGGACCCGGCGGATGCCGCCCGGCGCGAGATCCTCGAGGAGACCGGCCACACGGCTGAACTGCGCGGGCTGGTCGGCATCGACTCGCACGTCGTCGCGCCCGAAGACCGGATCCGAGGCGGGACCACACCGTTGCACTCGCTCCGTATCGTCTATCGCGCAAAGGTCACCGGCGGCGAGCTCCGCAACGAACTCGGAGGCAGCACGGATGAGGCGGCCTGGTTCGACCTCGCGGATGTCGCCGGCATCCCGCGCGTCGAACTCGTGGACATCGGGATCGAGTTTGCACAAGCTGCAAAAAAAGCCTGAGGAATACTACAGCGCAGACCGTCTCAGGAGTATTGTTCTGCGTGGCCCGCCGGGAACCCCGACGAACCATGACACCGTCATCTGGCCGACCCTGTCCTTGTCGACGAGCCGGCACATGGAAAGGAACAGCATGAGTTCTGCAACGAAAACCCCCGCCACGACGAGCAGCCCGGTCGCGGGATGGCGCGTCGTCTGCGACACGATCTTCAAGTGGGTCGCACTCCTCGGCCTCGTGCTCAGCCTGCTCCAGGTTGCTTTCGCCGCACTGGGATTCTGGGGCGCAGAGGAGAAGCCCGGTGACCAGGCCTGGGGCATGGCGGCATTCGAGCCTCACGCCATCAACGGCATGATCATGTACGGACTCGCCATCGTGCTGTTGATCCTCGGACTGTTGTCAAGGGCCAACTGGAAGGTCTGGGTTCTTCCGATCGTGTTGTTCCTCCTCCTGTACTTCGTCCAGGGGATCCTGGTCGGACTTGGATTCGGCGTCAGCAAGTGGTTCGGATTCCTGCACGCGGTCGACGGTGTTCTGATCATCGCCGGGTTCGGGTGGCTCTTCTTCGATCGGATGCGGCACCCGCTGACGAAGAGCTGAGTTGTCAGTCGACGGCGGGCTCTGATTCGTCGCTGACCCAGAGTTCGTCGTCGGCGCGCAACGTCTGCCAGGCGGCGTAGGCGATGCCGGCAGCCGCGACCAGGCCGATCCCGATGAGGATGTATCGGCCAGGCCCTGGCGCAGCCTTCGCAGGAGTGACGGCCTTCGATGCCGACTTGCCCACCCGGCCGAGAATCTCGCGCACCTGCGGGTTGCGGACGACCTCAAGTGCGGCGAGTGCGGTGCCGAGCGCGGAGGAGACGGCCGGGAAGACGTCCCGCGTCACCTTCTCCCGCGCGGACCCCGCCAAGTGACGACCGGCGTCGATGCCGGATTCCACGCTGGGACGAACGCGCGACTCATAGACGTCGCGCACCCGTGGTGCGACCTCCTCGCGGCTCACCTTGGCGAGCTGGCGGCGCGCTTCCCGCACGACTTTGGTCGCGTGCTCGAGTACATCCTTCTGGTCGTCCCACAGCTCGGATGCTCCCCGCTTCAACCGGGCGAGTTCCTTGCGGCGCTTGCGTGACAGTCCCATCGGTAACCTCCGTCTGTGGTGGTCAGGCTCGTCCATTATCGTCCCATGACCCAGTCGGCAGCCAACACGGTCAGGCTGGGCGAACGCTGACACCACCTCCGCACTGTGAAAGAATTGCCAGATGCCTTTACACACCCACGTTGCGACCCTCCACACGAGCCTCGGCGACATCCGCGTCAACCTGCTCGCGAACCACGCGCCCAAGACCGTGGCGAACTTCGTCGGCCTTGCGACCGGCACGATCGAATGGACCGACCCGGCGACGAAGCAGAAGACGAATCGCCCGCTCTACGACGGGGTGATCTTCCACCGCATCATCGACGACTTCATGATCCAGGGTGGCGATCCGCTCGGGCAGGGCATCGGCGGCCCCGGGTACCAGTTCGACGACGAGATCAACTCCGAACTCAACTTCAACGAGCCGTACGTGCTCGCGATGGCCAACGCCGGCATCCAGGCGGGGCGTGGCACCAACGGCTCGCAGTTCTTCATCACGACGGTTCCGACGCCGTGGCTGCAGGGCAAGCACACGATCTTCGGTCTCGTCGAGGACGAGGAGTCCAAGGCGACGGTCAAGAGCATCGAGTCGGTCAAGAAGGATGGGCGCGACCGGCCGATCGAGCCGGTCGTGATCGAGCGCGTCACGATCGACGAACTCTGACGGTGGAAGCGCGCGGAGCGTGAGCGACCCGTCACACCGTCCGGAGAACTACTGCTACCGTCATCCGGACCGCCAGAGTTTCGTTCTGTGCCAGCGCTGCGGCCGCACGATCTGCGGAGAATGCCAGACGCCGGCAGCCGTGGGCTTCCATTGCCCTGAGTGCATGCGCGAGGCCAGGCAGAGCGCCCCGAGAACCAAACCACGCG
>DAITPJ010000151.1:0-2441 GCA_036833635.1 Terrimesophilobacter sp. | reverse complement strand
CCTCGACCCGGCCGACCATCTTCATCCGCTTCTTGCCCTCCTTCTGCTTCTCGAGGAGCTTGCGCTTGCGGGTGATGTCGCCGCCGTAGCACTTGGCGAGCACATCCTTGCGCATGGCCCGGATGCTCTCGCGCGCGATGATGCGCGCACCGATCGCCGCCTGGATGGGCACCTCGAACTGCTGCCGCGGAATGAGCTCGCGCAGGCGCCCCGTCATGAGCACGCCGTAGGCGTAGGCCTTGTCCTTGTGCACGATCGCGCTGAAGGCATCCACCTGCTCGCCCTGCAGCAGGATGTCGACCTTGACGAGGTCGGCCTCTTGGGAGCCGTGCGGCTCGTAGTCGAGATTCGCGTAGCCCTGGGTGCGGCTCTTCAGCTGGTCGAAGAAGTCGAACACGATCTCGCCGAGCGGCATCGTGTAGTGGAGCTCGACGCGATCCTCGCCGAGGTACTCCATGCCCTGCATCGTGCCCCGCCGCCCCTGGCAGAGTTCCATGATCGTTCCGACGTAGTCCTTGGGCGCGAGAATGGATGCCTTCACGACGGGCTCCGTCACGCTCGCGATCTTGCCGCCGGGGAACTCGCTCGGGTTCGTCACGGTCACGGTCTTGCCGTCGTCGCTCGTGACCTCGTAGATGACCGACGGCGCCGTCGTGATGAGGTCGAGCCCGAACTCGCGCTCGAGGCGCTCGGTGACGATCTCGAGGTGCAGCAGCCCGAGGAACCCGCAGCGGAAGCCGAAGCCGAGCGCGACCGACGTCTCCGGCTCGTAGGCGAGGGCGGCATCCGAGAGCTTGAGCTTGTCGAGCGCGTCGCGCAGCTCCGGATAGTCGCTTCCGTCGATCGGGTAGAGCCCGGAGAAGACCATGGGCTTGGGCTCGGTGTAGCCGGGCAGGGCCTGCGTCGCCGGTTTCGTCGCCGTCGTGACGGTGTCGCCGACCTTCGACTGCCGCACGTCCTTGACGCCCGTGATGAGGTAGCCGACTTCGCCGACGCCGAGGCCTTTCGTTGGCACCGGCTCCGGCGAGCTCACCCCGATCTCGAGCAGCTCGTGGACCGCGCGCGTCGACATCATCTGGATGCGCTCGCGCGGGGAGAGGGAGCCGTCGATCATGCGCACGTAGGTCACGACGCCCCGGTAACTGTCGTACACCGAGTCGAAGATCATCGCTCGGGCGGGCGCGGCCGGGTCGCCCTCGGGGGCCGGGATGCGCTCGACGACGCGGTCGAGCAGCTCCTCCACGCCCACGCCCGTCTTGCCGCTCACCCTCAGAACGTCGTCGGGGTCGCCGCCGATGAGGCCGGCGAGCTCCTTCGCGTACTTCTCAGGATCGGCCGCAGGAAGGTCGATCTTGTTGAGAACCGGGATGATCTCGAGATCGTTGGCGAGCGCGAGGTAGAGGTTCGCGAGGGTCTGCGCCTCGATGCCCTGCGCCGCGTCGACGAGAAGGATCGCCCCCTCGCACGCGGCGAGGCTGCGGGAGACCTCGTAGGTGAAGTCGACGTGACCGGGGGTGTCGATCATGTTGAGGGCGTAGGTCTGGGTGATTTCGGCAGGCTCAATCCGGCGCTCGATACGACCCGTCGGGTCTACTCGACCGGCGGGGTCGGCGGATGCGGCCCACGGCATCCGCACCGCCTGGCTCTTGATCGTGATGCCGCGCTCGCGCTCGATGTCCATGCGGTCGAGATATTGCGCGCGCATGTCGCGGTCGCTCACGACGCCGGTGATCTGCAGCATCCGGTCGGCGAGGGTCGACTTGCCGTGGTCGATGTGCGCGATGATGCAGAAGTTGCGGATGAGCGCCGGGTCGGTCGCCGACGGCTCGAGCGCCTTCAGTGCTTTCGGGGTCACGCTGTCCTCGGTTACCGGATGTCGGGGAAATTCTGGGGTCGGGCAATTCTCCCATGTTCTGCTGCGCCGGCTTCCCTCACTGATGCCCGATCGGACGAATCAGGTCGCCTCGGCATACGCACTCGTCCGATTGGGCATCACTCGGCGTCGAGCCACCGCGCAGTGGTTGGCGGATGCCCGCGCGGGCTGATAAAGTTACCTGTTGGCTCGCGCGGCATCCGTCACGGATGTGCTGCGAATCGAAAGCCCACATCGACTCTCCCGGCCGATCGGCCGTGACATCAGACTGCTCGACAACAACGAAAAGGTTCACACGTGGCAAACATCAAGTCGCAGATCAAGCGCATCGGCACCAACCGCAAGGCGACCGAGCGCAACAAGGCCGTCAAGAGCGAGGTCAAGACCGCGATCCGCGCGACTCGCGAGGCCATCGTCGCCGGCGACAAGAAGGCAGCGACCGCGTCGCTCGCCGCTGCGAACCGCAAGCTCGACAAGGCCGCGAGCAAGGGCGTCATCCACAAGAACCAGGCCGCCAACCGCAAGTCGTCGATCGCCAAGCAGGTCGCCGCGCTGTAACGGCTCCCCC
>DAITPJ010000150.1:0-2467 GCA_036833635.1 Terrimesophilobacter sp. | reverse complement strand
GCCTGCGCGCCGGCGGCATCAAGACGACCTTCACCGAGGAGACCGAGACCGACCTCTTCGGCGAGCAGTCCGTGCTGTGCGGGGGAGTCTCGCAGCTCATCCAGTACGGCTTCGAGACGCTCACCGAGGCCGGCTACCAGCCCGAGGTCGCGTACTTCGAGGTGCTGCATGAGCTCAAGCTCATCGTCGACCTCATCAACGAGGGCGGAATCGCGAAGCAGCGCTGGAGCGTCTCGGACACCGCGGAGTACGGCGACTACGTCTCCGGCCCGCGGGTCATCGACCCGCACGTCAAGGACAACATGAAGGGCGTGCTCGAGGACATCCAGTCCGGGGCGTTCGCGAAGCGCTTCATCGCCGATCAGGATGCCGGGGCGCCGGAGTTCAAGGAACTTCGGGCCAAGGGCGAGGGCCACCCCATCGAGGCGACGGGTCGCGAGCTGCGCAAGCTCTTCGCCTGGGCGCAGAAGGACGACGACTACACGGAGGGCACTGCCGCCCGCTGACAATGATCGCTGGTCGAGTAGCGCGCAGCGCGTATCGAAACCCGCTCCCCGGTTGTTGTGAGCGCGCGCAGCGCGCGTCTCGAAGGGAGCACGCGGGCAGCGTCTGGCGAACCTCAGCTGGCCTCCGGCGTGAGGAGAACGAGCGGGATCTCGCGCGTGGTGCGCTCCTGGTAGGCGGCGTAGTGGGGATAGCGGGCGGTGACGCGCGGCCACAGGTCTGCGCGCTCGGATGCCGTCGCGACGTGTGCGGTCATGGGTTGTGGCGCCTGGCCGCCTACCCCGACGACCACACTCGGGTTGTCGCGAAGGTTCAGGAACCAGGCCGGATGCGTGTCGTCCCCACCGCGGGAGGCGACGACGATGTAGCTGTCGCCGATCTGGACCGGCGACGTCAGCAGGGTCGTGCGCCTCTGGCCCGACTTTCGCCCCGTGGTCGTGAGCTCGAGCACGGGCATGCCGCGCAGCGCCCAGCCGACCCGTCCGCCGCTCAGGCGCTGCGCCATCCGGTTGAGCGCGTTCATGGCCTTGAGGCTGCGATTGGTGGGCACCCCATCACGATACGCGCAGGGCGCGATAGGGTTTCCGCATGGGCGCGGATCCGGACGAGGAAGCTCTGAGCTGGTCGGGCGAGACCGATCCGACCCACGTCGCGGCGCCCGCACCGGCAGCAGCGGCCTCGCGCGGAGGCGATGTCGCCGTGAAGGGGCAGAGCCCGGCCATCCTCATCGTGTTCGGCGTGCTCGCCGGGGTGTACCTGCTCTACGCGGTCGGCTGGGGCATCCACGCGTTCACGCACTCGGTGCCGGTAGCCGGGGTCTTCCCGATCATCATGTACCAGTTCGGCGAGTTCCTCTCGATCGCGAGCCCCTTCCTGTGGGCCGGCGCCGTGTGGCTCCTGCTCAGGAATCCCGGATGGCGGCTGCTCTGGCTGTTCGTCGGCGTGCTCGTCCTGGCACCATGGCCCTTCATTCTGGGCGGATAGGGGCACACGGATGACGAAGAACGAGACACCGGCACCGGCAGGCGCCACGACCCCCGAGGCGAAGCCAGCCGCCGAACCCGTGCGAAAGCTGCCATGGTTCCGGCTCGCCGTCATCATCCTGTTCGCGCTCGTCTACGCCTGGGACCTCTTCGAGGCGATCACGGACCTCTTCGGCGTCGCGGCTCAGATCACCAACTACAACGAGAACGCGACACTCATCGGGCTCAACACGATCGCAATCCCCTGGGTCGTGCTCATCGCGAACCTCCTGTTGCCGCTCATCGTCTTCGGGCTTGCGATTCTGATCACCCGCAAGCGCAGCGCCGGTATCCTCGCGATCGTGCTCTTCGCCGGCCTCGGCGTCGTCGCGGCGGTGAGCCTGAGCCTCGCACGGCTCGTCGGCATCCTCACCTGACAACGATTCGTCGTGGCCGGGTGTCACACGGGCGGATGCGGCCGCCCGCTGCAGTAAAGTTGCAAACGCCGTGCCCGTGTGCGCCGCGGCGATCCCCGCCAACCTGACGCAAGGATTCGATTCGTGGCGAAACCGATCGTGCTGATCGCAGAAGAACTCTCCCCGGCGACGGTCGACGCCCTCGGTCCCGACTTCGACATCCGGAGCATCGACGGCACGGATCGCGCAGAACTCCTCGCGGCCCTTCCCGAGGCGAGCGCGATCCTCATCCGTTCCGCCACGCACGTGGATGCCGAAGCGATCGCCGCCGGCAAGCTGCTCAAGGTCGTCGCCCGAGCCGGTGTCGGCCTCGACAACGTCGACGTCAAGGCGGCGACCGAGGCGGGCGTCATGGTCGTCAATGCGCCTACCTCGAACATCGTGTCGGCGGCCGAACTGGCGATCGGCCACCTGCTCTCGCTTGCGCGCCACATCCCTGAGGCGAACCAGTCGGCGAAGGCGGGGGAGTGGAGACGGTCGGCCTTCACCGGCACTGAGCTGTTCGAGAAGACCATCGGAATCATC
>DAITPJ010000149.1:0-2659 GCA_036833635.1 Terrimesophilobacter sp. | reverse complement strand
TTTCTCGACGTCTTCTCCCGGCCCTCCCTCACCTGGGACGACATCGCCTTCGCACGAGCGAACACGAGCCTGCCGATCGTCCTCAAGGGCATCCAGCACCCGGATGACGCTCAGCGCGCCGTCCGCGCCGGCGTCGACGGGATCGTGGTCTCCAATCACGGCGGCCGGCAGGTCGACGGGGCGGTCGGCTCGCTCGACGCTCTCCCGGGAATCGTCGATGTCGTCAACGGCCGGATGCCGGTCCTCTTCGACAGCGGGATCCGGGGCGGAAGCGACATCCTCAAGGCGATGGCGCTCGGCGCCTCAGGGGTCCTCGTCGGGCGGCCCTGGGTGTACGGTCTCGCGATCGCGGGATCGCACGGTGTTCGCGAGGTCCTGCGGAACCTCATCGCCGAGTTCGACATCGCTCTCGGTCTCACGGGGCATACGAGCGTGTCGGAGCTTTCGCCCGAGACTCTCGTTCCGACCCCTTCCCGCTAGCCGTCGGTCGTGAGGATCACGAGCTGCTGGGTCGTCCGGGTCATGGCGACGTAGCGATCGACGGCGCCCGTGATGCCGTCCCCGAAGCCCTGAGGGTCGACGAGAACGACGAGATCGAACTCGAGGCCCTTCGCCGATTCCGGCGTCAGCGACCGGATGCGCGGCCGGGCCTCGAACGTCGGATCGCCGATGACGCACCCAATGCCCTCGGCGTTCCCAGCAAGCCAGTCGTCGAGGACCGAAGCCAGTTCTGAAGCCGACCCGTGCGCGACGGGGACCCCGCTGCTGCGAATCGACGTCGGCACGTTCGCATTCGGCAGCGCAGCGCGGATGACCGGCTCGGCTTCGGCCATGACCTCCTGCGGCGTGCGGTAGTTCACCTCGAGGGAGGCGACCTCTACCCGGTCGAGACCGACTCGCCCGAGTCGCTCCTGCCACGACTCCGTGAACCCATGCCGCGCCTGAGCGCGATCTCCCACGATCGTGAACCGCCGCGAGGGGCAGCGCCGCAGGAGCATGTGCCATTCGGCATCGGTCAACTCCTGGGCTTCATCCACGACGATGTGCGCGAACGGCCCTGCGAGCTGGTCGGGCGTCGCGCTTGCAGGGTCGAAGTCGTCGGCGATGCTGTTCTGGACATCCTGCCCTCGCAGCATCGACATGAGCCGCAGCTCCGAGTCGTCCGCCGCGATGAGTTCGTCGACGACCCGCTCCCGCTGCTGTTTCTCCACGGCGGTTGCGGCTTCCCGCCTGCGCCGCCTCCGGGACGCCTCGGGGTCTCCAATACGCTGCCGTGCCGCATCGAGGAGCGGCAGGTCCGACACCGTCCAGGCTCGGGCATCCGCGCGCTGCAACTTCCGGATGTCGTCCGTGCCGAGCAAGGGAGCGGATGCATGCAGGTACGCAGGCACCGACCACAGGTCGGCCACGACGCCCGCAGGGTCGAGGAGCGGCCAGGCCCGATTGAACGCGCTCGTCAGATCCTCGTTCTGAAGGAGGGCTCTCCGGAGCAGGTGCGGCGCGACATCCTCGTCGTCGATCTGGTCGATGAGGATGTCGAGTAGCCCTTCCCAGACCGCGTCGCGTGCCTCGTTGTGCGGCACGCCAGGATCGGCGGCATCGAACGCGTCGGCCCAGTCGGTCGCACCCACCCGGAACTCGAACCAGGCCGTGACGACGACCAGGCCCTCGGTCGGAGGAGCCTCATAGTGCCGGACTGCAGCCTCGATGGCCGCTACGAGGACCGCCGACGACTTCAGGAGGGCCACGTCATCATCGGCCTCCGGCGCTACGGCGGCTCCCTCCGGCACCATGTCCCGCAGGGTGCAGACCTGCACCCCCTCCTCCCCCAGGTTGGGCAGGATGTCCGCGACGTAGGCGAGGTACGCGTCATGCGGGCCCACGAACAGGAGCCCTCCCCCGCGGGCGATGCGTTCATCCGAATACAGGAGGTACGCGGCGCGATGCAGGGCGACGACGGTCTTGCCGGTCCCCGGACCGCCATCGACGACGAGCGCACCGTCGAAGCCGGCACGGATGATGGCGTCCTGGTCGGCCTGGATCGTGCTCAGTACATCGCGCATGCGCGGCGACCTGCTGCTGCCGAGGCTCGCGATGAACGCGGATTGGTCGTCGAGGGCGGCGTGCCCCTCGAGCCCATCCGGGTTGAACACCTCGTCCCAGTAGTCGCTGATCCGCCCCCGGGTCCAGCGGTAGCGACGCCGACTCTCGAGTCCCATCGGATTCGCGTGGGTCGCCGCGAAGAACGGCTCGGCGGCGGGCGAACGCCAGTCGACGAGCAGCCGACGCCCTTCGCGGTCCGTGAGGCCAAGACGCCCGACGTACACCGGCTCTGAATCCTCCGCGGGCACCATCCGGCCGAGACAGAGGTCGAGGCCGAAACGTCGGAGTGCCCGAAGGCGTGCGGTCAAGCGGTGGATCTCGAGGTCCCGGTCGAGCGCCTGCTGGCCGATGCCACCCGGAGCCCGGCGTTCCGCGTCGAGACGGTCCGATAAGTCGGCGATCGAGTCCTCGAGGCTCTCGGCGATGGCGGCGAAGTGGCGCTCGTCGGCGTCGATGAGCGAAGGGTCGCCCTTGGCGGCCAGTTGATCGGGCAGGGCGAAGGCGCTGGTACGGAGAGTCACGGTCGACCATTCTGCGACACGACAGGGGCCTTGCG
>DAITPJ010000148.1:0-2682 GCA_036833635.1 Terrimesophilobacter sp. | reverse complement strand
TTGTGGTTGAGCATCTTGGCCTCTTCCTGGGCCAGGACAACCACGCGACGGGCGCGATCCGTAAAGCGTTCGAACATTTCACATCTCCTCGGGCACCGCGCAGGGTGGGTGCCGTTACATCGAGAGTAACGAGAGGGGGCTGCGGATACTGCCCCTGTTCGCCATGGGCGTTATGACCTTGCCCGCCGCTCCGCACTCCGCTCCCCACTGCGTTCCCGACTCCGCTCCCCACTGCGTTCCCCAATGCGTTGACTCGGGTCATTCTGCGACCCACGTCGCCCGTGTACCCGCAGGATGACCCGAGTCACGGGATGGAGGGTGGGGTCGCGAAGGCGAGGCAGATGCCAGCGGCGCCATCCGGTAACGCGATGCCGGCCGCGGCGAGATCCGCGACCAGTTTTCGGTCGGATGCCGTGGGCGGGTTGACGTCCGCGCATTCGCCGACGTGCATGTTGGCATCTTCGAACGTGTCGACGCCGTAGCTCTGGACCGCCAGCTGGAAGGCGGGGAAGCCCGCTTCGAGCACGGCCCTGGCCAGTTCGAGCGTCAGCGCCCCGGTCACCTCCTCGTCGATCGTCTTGCCGGGAAAGTTCGCCACGAAGAAGAAGCGCGTCCCGAAGGTCTGACCGGCGACGGGAAGAGTCACGAACACCCCGGGCGGCGCCTCCTGCACCGAGTCATCCAGCAGGTTCGTATCTCTCGCCATGGTCCCCAGCACGGCGAGCACTCTCCGATCCGGGAGCGGGCCGAGCCAGTCGGCGTAGCCGAGAATGCCCGGGAGCCTCCAGTTCGTGGCCACGCCCGACGGCGGCGCAATCGCTGCGATGTCGTCGTAGTGCTCGGCGACCGCCGTAACCGTCGCATCCGTCTGCGTCGACACGATCCGCTGGAACACTCCCGCGCGGTCGGCGCCCAGCGTGAGGATGAGCCCCGTGCCGACGGCGGCCTGCACTTCGCCCCAGTACGCAAGCTCGGCAGCGTAGTCGACCGGCGTGCGATCGAAGGAGGTCTGCCGGATGCCGGCGTCGCCCGCCTGCACCGAGAACTCCCTGTCGAAGGGCTGCAGGTCCGGACCCCGCAGAACTTCGTCGACCTGCGTCGCGATCTCGCCGATCATCTGTGCCGGCACACCTTCTCGAACGGCAACGGTCACGCCCGCTGTCATATAGATGGGCACGACGCTGGACTCGGCCGACTCCACGTCGTTGCGCGCGCGAAGCTCGTCGGTGAGCTTCATCAGCACCTCGTGGGCGACGATTCCCTGCTGCACCTGGGTGACGACCTTCTCGCCGTCGTGCCACAGCGAGCATCCGGAGAGCACGACGGTGAGCGCCGACGCTGCCGCCACGAAACTCAGAAGCCTGCGCACTCGCACCCCCACGCCCACGCCCACGCTAGCCAACCGGCCCCGAAATGTCTGCCCCCAAATGAAGGCATATCCACGCTCGCGAATTCGCCGAGTCCCGATTTTTTCGACATCTGCGCGCGTGCGCCTTCTTTTGGGACAGGGCCCGCGGTGAAGCCCCAGGACAGGCCTGCCCGTGCGAGGAAACTGGGAGCCTGCTGGGAGGACGGGCTGTTCACCGAGGAGCTGTCACTACCCTGTGTCGCGAGACGATCATGGACGACGAACCGCGCGAACCCGACCCCGACGCTACGCCGACGAAGCCGCTTCCGGATGCGACGGGCGCTGGGGCTGGCGCCGCGGCTGGGCCAGGGGATGCGATGGGCGATGGGGCTGGCGCCGCGGCTGGGGCAGGGGCTGCGGCCGGCGCTGGCGCTGGCGCGGATGCCCCGACCGAACCGTACGACCCCAACGCGGCGTACGACCCGCTCGCACCATACGAGGCGGCCACCGGCCCGACCGAACCGCTCTTCCCCTACGTTCCGATCGCGGGCGCCGAGCCCGAAGTCGTCGCACCTCAGACATACTCCGCGCCGCCGCAGCGACCGCGGCGGGCGGTCCTGCCGTGGATCCTCGGCGCCATCGCGCTCGCACTCCTCATCGCGTTCGTGCTCATCGTGCCGCGCCTGATACCGGAGGCGGTGCCCCTGCCGACTAACACCCCGACCCCGTCGGTGACCTCCTCGACCCCGCCCACACCGGGGGAGTCGCCCGGCGAGGAGCCGAGCGCGCCACCGGAGCCCTCACCGTCTAACCCCGAGCCGACCCCGACCGTCTCACCGTCGCCGTCGGACACTCCCGAACCGTCCGAGACTCCCGAACCGGAGCCCACCCCTTCGCCATGACGGATGCCCCGCGCGATTCTTGCGCGCGGGCTTGCGGATGTTATCGAAAGTCGTTATCTTAACGTTTGTCGTTGTTATCGATAAACGTTAGGAGGGCGTCATGAACGCCACCGCACCCGTCCGCATGAGTCTGAGCGACCGCATCGGGCTCGTCATCATGATCGTCCTGGGCGGTGCCGCGGCGATCTGGGCCAGCTACGCGGCAGTGAGCCGCATCATCGAGGTGCTCACGGCATCCGCGGTGCCCGTGCTCGCGCCGTTCATCGGCGAGCCCGCCCAGCTGCCGATCGGCCCCGGCGGTGACCTCGTCGCCGTCGACGTCGAGCAGGCGGTGGTCTACGCGAGCGACCTCGCGCCGGCGACCCACTTCGCGCTCGTCGCGGCGCCCATCGTCTCGCTGATCGCGACGCTCATTGTGATCGCCTGCATCGC
>DAITPJ010000147.1:0-2737 GCA_036833635.1 Terrimesophilobacter sp. | reverse complement strand
CGGCCCTTTGTCGCCGTGCCGCGTACCTGGCGGGAACTCGCCGAGAAGGATCTCGCGCACCTCGACTACGAGCAGGTCCTTGCGCGCATGAAGCGGCGCAAGGACCCGCTCGCGGTGCTGCTGGGGGCCTCAGGGGCGGCGCTCGAACCAACAGCAGAGCGGATGGCGGGCTTCGAGATATCGGATGTCGGTGCCGACCGGCTTGCGCGCTACCGGGCGAAGCGGGACGCTTCGAAGACGCCCGAGCCGGTGCCGGCGGCCGGCGGGAAGGGCGCAGGGGCGGCCGCATCCGGGAAGCAGTCGGGGCAGACGTTCGTGATCCAGGAGCACCACGCCAGCCGGCTGCACTACGACTTCCGGCTCGAGCGCGACGGGGTGCTCGTCTCGTGGGCGCTGCCGAAGGGCGTGCCTACGGACACGAAGGCGAATCACCTTGCCGTGCAGACCGAGGACCATCCGCTCGAGTACGGCAGCTTCGAGGGCCGCATCCCCAAGGGCGAATACGGCGCGGGCGAGGTGACGATCTGGGATGCGGGCACGTATGAGCTCGAGAAGTGGCGCGACGACGAAGTCATCGCGACCCTGCACGGCGAGCCGGGTGGCGGGCTCGGCGGCCCCACCAAGTTCGCGCTCATCCGCACGGGAGGGGAAGGCAGGGAGGCCAACAACTGGCTCATCCACCTCATGAAGGACTCGCCCTCGGTCGGCGAACGGAGGAGGGGCACCGCGCGGGCCGGTACTGCGCCGGCTGGCGCTGCGCCGACGGGCACCGTGGCGAAGCCGCGGGCGAAGGAGACGACACGACCGCGTCGCGACACCGTGCGCCCCATGCTCGCGACCCTCGGCGGCGAGACCGACCTCTCCGACGACGAGGACGGCGAGGAGGGCTGGGCGTTCGAGATGAAGTGGGACGGCATCCGGGCTCTCGCCTTTCTCGGCGCCGACGACGCGGATGTCCGCCTGCTCACGCGCAACGGCAACGACGTGACGGTGACCTACCCCGAGATCGCCGACAGGCTTCGGGAGAGCGTGGGATCGGGCGCGGCGATCGTCGACGGGGAGATCGTTGCTCTCAACGCGAAGTCGGTTCCGGATTTCGGGCTCCTGCAGCAGCGGATGGGGCTGACGAAACCTGCCGAGGTCGAAGCGGCGATGCGGGAGATCCCGGTGCAGTACCTGCTGTTCGACGTGCTCGAGCGCGACGGCGCCTCGCTCGTCGCCGAGCCGTACGACGAGCGGCGGCGGCAGCTGCTCGACCTCGTGCACGCCGACGGGCCCGTCCAGGTTCCTCCGGCGTTCGAGGGCGATCTCGCCTCCGCAATGCGCAGCAGCCGCGAGCTCGGGCTCGAAGGGGTGCTCGCCAAGCGGCGCGACAGCAAGTATCGCGCAGGCCGGCGCTCGGATAGTTGGGTCAAGATCAAGCATCACAAGGCCCAGGAGGTCGTCGTCGGCGGGTGGCGGTCGGGAAAGGGGCGTCGAGCGGGCAGCGTCGGGTCGCTCCTGCTCGGGATTCCGGCGGAGGGCGGGCTGCGCTACGTCGGCCGGGTCGGCACCGGCTTCAAGGACCGGGAGTTGGAGGAGATCGCAGAGCGGCTGGCGAAGCGGCGCAGGGCGACGAGCCCCTTCGTCGACGTGCCGCGGCCGGACGCTTCCGATGCCCACTGGGTGAAGCCCGACCTCGTTGGTGAGGTCGAGTTCGGCGAATGGACCTCGACTGGCCGCCTGCGTCAGCCATCGTGGCGCGGCTGGAGGCCCGACAAAGCCGCGGACGACGTCATCCGGGAGCCCTAACGAATTTGAAGGAGATCGCCGGCTTTTCGACCACAACAGCGCCGAAGTGGCGCGAATCCGGCCTATCTCCTTCATTTTCGTTCACGCGAGCGGGAGAGGGCGCGGGGCGGGCGGGCGGCGCGTGGGAGGGCGCGGCTGAGCGCTCAGGCGGATGCGGCGGGGCGCCGGCTCGGGTGCGTCAGCGATCGATACGGTGCAGGATGTGCACCGGGATGAAGACTCCCGCGGCTACCGCGAGCAGGCCACCGCCGAACGTCACGAGGCCGAGGTTCTCGGCGACGTCGAAGGCGATGCCCATGAGGTAGAGGCCCAGGACGAAGAGCGCGAAGGAGACGACGAAGCCGATACCATTCATGGCTCCATCCTAGGATGCCGGCGGCTTCTTCGGTGCAGCCTTGGGCGCAGCGGGGATCCGCGGGGGCGCCTTCGTCACGGGCTTGGGCGGGGTCACCCTTGTGGTGGCGGTGCGCGGCGCACTCTTCGATGCCGGCCTGGTCGCGGGCGCTGTCGCGGAGGGCGATGCGGCGGCAGCGGGTGCCGAACTCGCCGAAGTGGATTTCGTCGTCGCGGAAGTCGGCGACGTCGGCATGACCGCCGTGCCGGATGCGGCATCCGAGCGGGCGGAACCCGCCGGAGTGGCGGCATCCGGACGCTTGGCGGCCGCCGCGGGCGTCGGCGCTGCCGGAGTGGTCGGGGCCACGGGGGCGACGGGCCGCGGCGGCTCGTTCTTGTCGATGTAGAGCTGGGCAGCCCGCGTGCCGATGAGGAGGAACCGCACGAGCAGGAAGAGCACGGCGACGATGACGCTGAAACACAGGAGCCACGCGAACGCGGCGATGATGCCGCCGAAGATGGTCATCATTCCATGGCCGAAGCCCCATCCGAAGTCAGGATTCCACATTGGTCACTCCTCAAGCTCGTCGATGTCGTGCTCCTTCAGCACCGT
>DAITPJ010000146.1:0-2775 GCA_036833635.1 Terrimesophilobacter sp. | reverse complement strand
CCGGATTCCGAAGGGCTCACAAACTGGCTCGCGCTCGTGCGGGCAGCGCAGAAAGGCAACGAAGGCGAACCGGATGCCGGGCGCCGATTGAAGGCGTGGGCCATGGCGGCGGGCTTCGCGGATGTGGTCTCCACGGCATCCATCTGGGCGTTCAACTCTGAGGCCGACCGCGAGTGGTGGGGGAGCCTGTGGGAGACCCGGATGCTGCAGTCGGCCCTCGCAGTCGACGCGATCGACACGGGCCTCGCCACGCAGGACGAACTCATCGACATCTCCCGCGCCTGGCGCGACTGGGTCAACGATCCCGACGGCTGGTTCGCAATGCCCCACGGGGAGGTTCTTTGCCGGGGGTGAGCGTGCAAAGGTTCAGTTGCAACGAATGAGTTGCAAAGGACTAATTGCAAAGAGGTAGTTGCAAAGATTGCTTTGCAATGCTATCTTTGTATCCATGAGCGAGAAGAACGACCCCGGCGCTGTGCACGAACGCACGATGGACCTCGAGTCCCTCAAGGCGCTCGCGCATCCGCTTCGGGTCAGGATCTTCGACGTGCTCTCGACCTACGGCTCGTTCACGGCGAGCGGGCTGGCCGAACGTCTCGGTGAGTCGAGCGGCGCGACGAGCTACCACCTTCGCCAACTCGAGAAGCACGGTTTCGTGCGCGAGGTCGAAGGAAAGGGAGTCGGCCGCGAGCGCTGGTGGGAGCGCACGCCCGGTGGCATCACGCTCGGGACCGACGAGGCTGCGCGCACGTCCGCCGGTCGTGAGGCCACGCAACTCGTCATGCGCGAGTGGTCGAGCAACCGTGAGCGCACGCTCGCCGAGTTCCTCGAACGCGGACTCGACGAGCTCCCGAAGCAGTGGACCGAGGCGAGCATGGTGAGCCTCACCAACGTGTTCGTGACGGCCGAAGAGCTCCAGGAGTTCACCGAGAGGTACATGGAGCTCGCGGTGGCGTTCGCCGACAAGCACCGCAACCAGAGGACGCCGGGCTCCCGCCCTGTGCAACTCCAATTCCACGGATTCCCCGTCCTCGACGGCGCGGAAATCCCCGAGAACGACACTCCAGAAGGAGAGCAGACCCCATGACGATAACAGCACCGATCACCCTGTTCGAGGCCCCGAAAATGTCGGTGGTCACCCGTAAATTCGTTGTCAGAGAAGAGGTGAAATCCATGACAACCGCAACCGCCCTGGAGCACGGAATCGACTTTCCAGCGGCCAGCAGGACCACGTCGCACGGCATCGATCGCGTCGTGACAAACCTCGCCGTTGCGATGCTCAAGTGGTCGCGAGCACGCGAACTGCGCGCCGCGACGAACCATGAAGAGCACTACCGTCGCCTGCAGCTGAGGAACTCAGAACTGCAGCGCGAAGCTGACGCCCTGCGCCTGACCCAGCGCATCGGACTTTAGCGCCCCACGACTTTCAGAACTCGACTCCGTCGAGGAGTGGTGTGCGGCTTTCCTAGAGCTCATCCTCCACCCACTCCTCGCCGGAGTCGCCTGACGCAATGCTAGCCCGGCCGCTCGCCGGATTGAAGCGAATCACCGTCACGTTCTCCGAACCGGATGCGGCATCCAGTTCGACGATCGGCCGGCCCTCGAGCCAGGTCAGAGTCCAACGCCGACCAGAAGCCCCGGCACCCGGTCCGGCCGCCACCTCGACGTCGCGTATCGCTGCGACGACTGCCTCGGGAAGACGTGCGGGCGGCTCCGCGCCCATGGCCCACCTCGTTCCGAGTTGCATCAGCTCTCGGCCTCCGCGAGAACGATCGAGGTCACGGCGACCTCGTCCGCCTCGGTGAACTCGAGCTCCGCGATCCTGCCGACGGCCTTGAGGTCATCGGCTGCTTCACTCAGGAGCGCCGGGCCGGCGATCGTCGCCGTGACGACCTCGGTCTTCTGGGACGCCTTGGCATCGGTCTTCGCCCTGCGGATGCCGATGAGCGCGTCGCTCACGAGTCCGAGCAGGCCGGTCGGAGCGTTCGTGCCCGCGGCCGTGGGCCACGGCGCCGTATGGATCGAGGAGTCGTGCGTCCACGACCAGACCTCCTCGGTCGCGAACGGGAGAACGGGCGCGAAGAGCCTCAGGAGCACGTCGAGCGCAGAGCGCAGCGCTGTGACAGCCGACGCCTGGCCTTCAGGCCCCGCCGCACCGTACGCGCGCTCCTTCACGAGCTCGAGGTAGTCATCGCAGAAAGTCCAGAAGAACTGCTCTGCGGCCTCGAGGGCACGGGCGTGGTCGTACTCGTCGTAGGCCTTCGTGGCGATGCGGATGACCTCGTCGAGTTCAGCGAGCATGTCCCGGTCGAGTGCTGCCGCTGGTTGAGTAGTCCGCGAAGCGGACGTATCGAAACCATCCGGCACCTCGAACGAGTACACGAACTTCGCCGCGTTGAGCACCTTGATGGCCAGCCGCCGCCCGATCTTGATCTGCTTCGGGTTCTGCGGGTCGAAGGCCGCGTCGGTGCCGAGTCGCGACGAGGCCGCCCAGTAGCGCACAGCATCCGAGCCGTGCTCCTCGAGCATCCCAAGGGGCGTCACGACGTTGCCCTTCGACTTGGACATCTTCTTGCGGTCAGGGTCGACGATGAAACCGCTGATCCCGGCGTTCTTCCACGGCACCACGCCGTGCTCGAGCTGGGCGCGCAGCACGGTCGAGAACAGCCAGGTGCGGATGATGTCCTGGCCCTGGCTGCGCAGCGAGTACGGGAACACGAGCTCGAAAAGCTCGGGGTCGCGCTCCCAGCCGCCCGCGATCTGCGGGGTGAGCGA
>DAITPJ010000145.1:0-2844 GCA_036833635.1 Terrimesophilobacter sp. | reverse complement strand
CAACGAACGAAGGCTCCCTCTGGGGCGCCCGGTTCGCCGGCGGCCCCTCGCCCGAGCTCGCGCGCCTGAGCCGCTCGACCCACTTCGACTGGCGGCTGGCGCCCTACGACATCGCCGGCTCCCGCGCGCACGCGAAGGCGCTCGCGGCGGCAGGCTACCTCGATGACGCCGAGCTCGAACGGATGCTGTCCGCCCTCGACGCGCTCCTGGCCGGGGTCGCCGACGGCTCGGTTACCGCGCAGGAATCCGACGAGGATGTTCACGGTGCTTTAGAGCGAGAACTCGTGGCCCTCGCCGGACCGGAGCTCGGCGGCAAGCTTCGTGCCGGTCGCAGCCGCAACGACCAGATCGCGACGCTCATCCGGCTCTACCTGCTTGACCACGCCGACGCGATCAGTCATCTCGTCGTGGGGCTCGTCGACGCCATCGCGGCGCAGGCCGCCGCGCATCCGGATGCTGCCATGCCCGGCCGCACGCACCTGCAGCACGCCCAGCCGGTGCTGCTCGCCCACCACCTGCTCGCGCACGCCTGGCCGCTCGTGCGCGATCTCGAGCGGCTGCGCGACTGGAGGGTGCGCGCTTCGGTGTCGCCCTACGGCGGCGGTGCGCTCGCGGGCAGCTCGCTCGGCCTCGACCCCGCTCTCGTGGCGGCCGAGCTCGGGCTCTCCGGCCCGGCCGAGAACTCCATCGACGCCACCTCGTCCCGCGACGTCGTCGCCGAGTTCGCGTTCGTCGCCGCGCAGCTGGGCATCGACCTCTCCCGCTTCGCCGAGGACATCATCCTCTGGAACACGCGTGAGTTCGGATTCGTCACGCTCGACGACGCGTACTCGACGGGATCGTCGATCATGCCGCAGAAGAAGAACCCGGATGTCGCCGAGCTCGCCCGCGGCAAGTCCGGCCGGCTCATCGGCAACCTCACGGGGCTCCTGGCCACGCTCAAGGGGCTGCCGCTCGCCTACAATCGCGACCTCCAGGAGGACAAGGAGCCGGTGTTCGACTCGGTCGAGACGCTCGAGGCGCTCTTGCCGGCCTTCACCGGCATGGTCGCGACGCTCCGCTTCGACACCGAGCGGATGGCCGAGCTCGCCCCGCAGGGCTTCTCCCTGGCCACGGATGTCGCCGACTGGCTCGTGCGCCAGGGCATGCCATTTCGTGAGGCGCACGAGGTGACCGGTGCGCTCGTGACCTTCTGCGAACGGAACGGGCTCGACCTCGGCGAGGTGAGCGACGACGACCTGCAGGAGATCTCCGCGCTTCTCACGCCCGAGGTACGCAGCGTGCTCACGGTCGAGGGGTCGATCGCCGCGCGCGACGGCGCCGGAGGCACGTCCCCCACGCGCGTCGCCGAGCAGCTCGCGGCACTTACCGCCCGCGTCAGAGCGCTCTCCCCGGTATCGTTGGTTGAGTAGCGCGGCGATTACTCGCTGGTTGAGGAGCGCGGCAGTGACTTGCTGGTTGAGTAGCGCCGCGAAGCGACGCGTATCGAAACCACCAACGCCATGACCTTAGACCGCGCCCTCCTCCTACCCCCGAGCTACGAGGTCGCCTCTCTGCTCCTCGGCGCCATCCTCTCCGTCGATTCGCCCGAGGGCACAGTTGCCATTCGCATCACCGAGGTCGAGGCCTATCACGGCTCGGAGGACCCCGGTTCGCACGCCTTCCGCGGCAGGACCGCCCGCAACGCCGTCATGTTCGGCGAGCCCGGTCACCTGTACACCTACTTCACCTACGGCATGCACACCTGTGCGAACGTGGTCTGCGGCCCCGAGGGGCAGGCGTCGGGGCTCCTCCTGCGCGCCGGCGAGGTCGTCGAGGGTCTCGCGCTCGCGCGGTCCCGCCGGGTGACCTCGCGAACGGATGTCGACCTCGCGCGCGGCCCTGCCCGCCTCACCGTCGCGGCCGGGATCACGCTCGCCGACGGCGGATCCGACCTGGCGGCGAGCCGCATCCGCCTCGAACTCGGTGGGGGAGCGGCCGAGGTCGCGACAGGCCCGCGCACGGGTGTCTCCGGCCCGGGCGGGACTACTCAGTTCCCCTGGCGCTTCTGGATCCCGGGCGACCGTACGGTGTCACCGTACAAGCGGCACGCTCCGAAGAAATCTAGGGGCGGCGAGACACTTTCCTGATCCCTCAAGGGAGCCGCTAGGCTGCGGGCTCTAGCTGCCCCAAAAGGGGGGCAGACCGAAGGGTTGTGAAGCTTACTCGCAAGGGTGTAGCTTTCGAGCGCTGACTCGGGCTCCAGAGGGTTCGCGAACGGGCATTCCAATGGGGGGATGTCTGACTGTTGCACTGACTTTAGGTGGTTGGTCATGGTCGTTTGGGTTCGTCGTCTTCGTCTGTTCTCTCTCGTTGTGGCTCTTGCCCTGGTGGTGGGCTATCTGTTGCCCAGCGACGCTGGCATGGCCGTCGCCGCGGAGCCGCCCGGCGTGCTGCCGCCATTGGACTCCCCGATTCCGGTGGTGACGGAGCCGGAGATGCCCGAGGGGGACTTCTCGGTCGCGTCTGGCGGCCGGGTCGAGGCTCCGGTTGAGCGGGGTCGGGCGGGGCGGGAGTCGGTACGGCAGGTGAAGACCGGTTCTGTCGAGTCGTCGTTCGACGCCGACATGTCGGTCGTGGTGGATCGTGGCATGTTCGAGAACGTGTACCGCAATGCGGATGGGACGCACACGACGGAGCTCTCGATGACGCCGTTGAATCTGCGGTCGGATGCGGGGATCTGGGTGCCGGTGTCGACCTCGGTGGTGCGGGGCAGTACGGGCGATGCGCGGGTGGTGGACCATCCGTTGCATCCGGTGTTTGCGGCGCGGGTGGGAGAGTCGTCACTGTACTCGATCGACGACG
>DAITPJ010000144.1:0-2911 GCA_036833635.1 Terrimesophilobacter sp. | reverse complement strand
CCGGTGATCATGAGCACGTCGATGAGGCCGGCGGCGACCGCCTCCTCGACGACGTACTGGATGGCCGGCTTGTCGACGACGGGCAGCATCTCCTTGGGCATGGCCTTCGTCGCCGGGAGGAACCGGGTACCGAGACCCGCGGCGGGGATGACCGCCTTGGTGATCTGAAACGCCATGGGGCAAGGCTACCCGCCCCTCCGCCGTAAACTGGCTGCATGAGCGGTGACGAGAGCCACCAGAAGCGGGCCATGAGGGCCGAGTTGCGCGGGCGTCGCCGTACGCTCACCTCGTCCGAGCGCGAGAACGCGACCGCGCGCTTCACCCAGCATCTCGTCGATCTCACGACCGACTTCGACGCCCACGCGATCGCCGCCTACCTTCCTGCACAGGACGAGCCGAACATCCGACCGTTCCTCGCCTGGGCGGAGGAGAACGACATCCGGGTTCTGCTGCCCGTGAGCCGCGACGACGGTCTGCTCGACTGGGCCGTCTCGACCGACCTCGAGCAGCAAGGCATCGACGGAATGCCTGAGCCGGTCGGGGAATTGCTCGGACCGATCGCGATCAACGATGTCGACCTCATCCTCGTTCCGGCC
Source organism: Terrimesophilobacter sp. (assembly GCA_036833635.1). Classification (GTDB taxonomy): domain Bacteria; phylum Actinomycetota; class Actinomycetes; order Actinomycetales; family Microbacteriaceae; genus Terrimesophilobacter. Next base: position 2,315 of record DAITPJ010000144.1, on the reverse strand, counting down.
GCCGCCGTCGACCGCACGGGTATGCGCATGGGCTGGGGCCGCGGCTACTTCGACCGCACCCTCGGATCGATGGAGAAGTGCCCGCCGGTCTATGCTGTAATCTTCGACAACGAACTCGTCGACTCCGTTCCGACCGAGCTACATGACAAGCCCGTGAACGGGGTCGTCACCCCTGGGGGCATCACGACCTTCCCGGGTACAGCCGCGTAAGGAATTCAGTGCCCACGTACTCGTACCGCTGCGCCGAATGCGGTACCGCCTTCGACATTCATCAGGCGTTCTCGGATGATTCGCTCACGGTTTGCCCCACATGCGGCGGTATGCTGCGCAAAGTCTTCAGCCCCATCGGAGTCTCGTTCACCGGATCAGGCTTTTACCGCAACGACTCGCGTGCGAAGCCCCCGAGCGAGAAGAGCACGGAAAAGACCAGCCCAGAGAAGACCAGCACCGAGAAGGCCGGCACAGAAAAGACCAGCACAGAAAAAACAGGAACCGGGAAGAAGCCCGAAAAGTCCGCCCCTACGAAGGAGAGGGCCGCTTCGACCTCCAGCTCCGCGAGTGGAGTCGGAAAGGCCGCGACCACCAGCACGGCCTGATCAACCTCAAAGGGAAGAGGTACTCATCATGCTCAAGGGCTTCAAAGAGTTCATCATGCGCGGGAACGTCATCGATCTCGCGGTCGCGGTCGTCATCGGCGCCGCGTTCACAGCCATCATCAACTCCCTCGTCGAGGGCCTTCTCAACCCCGCGCTCGGGGCACTGTTCAATGCGGAAAACCTCAAGTCGGCCTGGGCAGTCGAGATCCCCACGCTCTCCGGCGGCACAGCGACGCTCATGTTCGGCGCCCTTGTCGCTGCCGTCATCCAGTTCCTGCTCGTGGCGGCGGCGGTGTACTTCGCACTCGTCCTGCCGGTCAACAAGCTCAAGGAACGGGCCGAGGCGAAGCGCAAGGCCGGAGCCTCCGACGAGGAGGTCCCGCCCGACGAGCTGCAACTGCTCACCGAGATCCGCGACCTGTTGGCGAAGCCGGTGGCGGAGGGAAGGCACACTCCGACGGAGTGATTCCCAACGAGGCGTTGTGCAGTCCTTTTGTTCAACTCCTTCCGATCTCAGGTGCATCCATCTCGGTGTTCGACGAGGCGGGCCACCAGTCCACGATTTGTGCCAGTGACGCGATGGCCGCGCGCCTCGAAGAACTGCAGTTCTCTCTCGGCGAGGGCCCCCACTGGGAGACCCTGAGAACGGGAGGGCCGACCCTCGTGCCCGATCTGAAAACGACTCGGCACGACGAGTGGCCGATGTTCAGCTCCGCGATGATCGGTCTCCACGTCGGTGCTCTCTTCGCCTTCCCCTTGTCCATGGGGGCTGTCATCGTGGGAGTCGTCGATCTCTATCGGGAGACTCCCGGGCCACTCACGCCTGGCGCTATGTCAACCGCCCTGTCGCTCGCAGGAACGGTCGCCGGGCCGGCCGCGCGCAGCGCCGTCCGTTCCGCGGAGGACGAAGCCCCGCCAGCCGCAATCGGTGCACCGGAGATGAGGCGAGTCGTACACCAGGCGACCGGGATGCTCCTCGTGCAGCTCAACACCACCGCCACCGAAGCGTTCTTCCGCCTCAAGGCTCATGCTTTCTCCACCAACCGCGCACTGGAGGATGTCGCCCACGATGTTGTCATGCGCAGGCTTGACTTCACCCTGCTGCCGGACTGAAAGGTACAATTTGACTGAGTCACGGACGAGACAGGCGAGGGGGCCCGCATGACCGGGGATCCGAGAGAACCCAAGCTCACGTCAGCGTTCGTCAAGCTCGCGGACACGCTCATCGCCGACTACGACATCGTCGACCTGCTGCACACCCTGTTGGAGGAGTGCATGGGACTGCTCGACACCCAGGCCGGCGGCTTGATGCTGGCCGACGCATCCGGGCATCTCCAGTTGATCGCCTCGACGAGCGAGCAGGCGGACTTCGTCGAAGTCATGCAGTTGAATGCCGGATCCGGCCCGTGCGTCGAATGCTTCACGACAGGTGCGAGCGTGACCGTGACCGATATCGACAAGCACGGCGCGAAGTGGCCGCAGTTCCGGGAGGCAGCACTCCGCATGGGGTACCTCTCGATCCACGCCGTCCCTATGCGGCTGCGGGGAGACATCCTCGGGACCATGAACCTGTTCAGGACGAATGTCGGGGAGCTCACGCCGGACGACGTCGCGGTCGCGCAGGCGCTTGCGGATGTCGCGACGATCGGCATCCTTCATGAGCGCAGCATCCGGCAGACAAACCTCGTCAGCGAGCAGCTTCAGCGCGCCCTGGACAGC
>DAITPJ010000143.1:0-2974 GCA_036833635.1 Terrimesophilobacter sp. | reverse complement strand
CTCGATGGGAATTCTGCTGTCCCGAGCGCACGACGCGTGGGCTTGGGCGAGATCCTCGACGCTCGAGACGCGGCTGCGGTACACGCCGACATCGGTGTTCGAGACCTTCCCCTGGCCCGACCCGGTCTCGGAGGCGCAGCGCACGGCGGTCGCCGCCGCATCCGTTGCCCTGTACGAGCGTCGAAGCGAGTTGTGCCTCGAGCACAACCTCGGCCTCACGAAGCTCTACAACCTCATGGACGACGGCGGGTTCACGGACCTCGCTGCCCTGCACCGCAGGCTCGACGAATCGGTCGCGGCAGCGTACGGCTGGCCGGCATCCGTCGCGCAGGACGCCCCCGAGCTGGTGCGCCGCCTCACCGAGCTCAACCGCGAAATCGCCGAAGGTTCGCGCGAGTACCACCCGTTCGCATAGCGCCCGGTTTCGATACGCCGACTACGTCGGCTACTCAACCACCGGAACCTACGCTCGAAACGCCGACTACGTCGGCTACTCAACCATCGGAGACTTCGCAGGTTGAGTAGCCCGCGCAGCGGGCGTATCGAAACCGTCGGTCGAGACTCAGACGACAAGTAGAATTGTGCAGTGACGGTGGAACAGCGGGGAGCGGACGAGCCGCAGGCCATCGACCCCACCGGCATCGACCCCGCCGATCTCGAGACCGTGCTGCGGGTCCTCGCCGCGATGGACGACCTCGACGAGGAGCATCCGGATTTCCAGACTGTCCGTCGGGCGACGGCGCGCATGTTCAAGTCCGTCAAGAAAAACCGCAGGCTCGAGAAGCGGGCCGACATCGCCCGAGCGGACCGTGCCGTCGTCGCGGCGACCGCGACGGGCGCACCCGACCGCATCGACGACGAGACCCGCGGCATCCCGCTCGCGACTCGCACCGCCGCGCCCATTGCTGGCGAACTTCTCAAGCCACGCGCGTGCTACATCTGCAAACAGCAGTACACGCAGGTCGACGCCTTCTATCACCAGCTGTGCCCTGAGTGCGCGGCCTTCAGCCATGCGAAGCGGGACGCCCGCACCGACCTCACCGGCCGCAGGGCGCTCCTCACCGGCGGACGCGCCAAGATCGGCATGCACATCGCCCTCCGTCTACTTCGGGATGGCGCTCACACGACGATCACGACCCGCTTCCCGCGCGACGCCGTGCGGCGCTTCTCCTCGCTTCCGGATGCCGGCGAGTGGCTGCACCGGCTGCGCGTCGTCGGCATCGACCTTCGCGACCCCGCGCAGGTGCTCGGCCTCGCCGACTCGGTCGCGGAGGCCGGGCCGCTCGACATCCTCATCAACAACGCCGCGCAGACCGTGCGCCGCTCCCCCGGCGCGTATGCCCCGCTCGCCGCGGCCGAGCTCGAGCCGCTCCCCGACGGTCCGCTGCCCGAGTTGCTGACCTTCGGCCACACCAACGACGCCCACCCGCAGGCGCTCGCCGCCTCCGTCGCGGCGCATCCGCTGCTCGCTCGCACAGCCGATGTCACCGCGGCGGATCTCGCCGAGCTCGCCATGACCGCCGGCTCGTCGTCGCTCGAACGAATGGCGGCCGGAACCGCCATCGACGCCGGCGGGCTCGTGCCCGACGAACTGCACGTCAACAGCTGGACCCAGCACGTGCAGCACGTGGATCCGCTCGAGATGCTCGAGGTGCAGCTCGCGAACACGACCGCGCCGTTCCTGCTCATCAGCCGCCTGCGCCCCGCAATGGCGGCGAGCCCGGCCCGACGCAAGCACATCGTCAACGTCTCAGCCATGGAGGGCCAGTTCGCGCGCCGCTACAAAGGGCCAGGGCATCCGCACACCAACATGGCGAAGGCCGCCCTCAACATGCTGACCCGCACGAGTGCGGCCGAGATGCTCGAGACCGACGGCATCCTCATGACGGCCGTCGACACCGGATGGATCACCGACGAGCGCCCGCACCACACCAAGGTGCGCCTCGCCGAAGAGGGTTTTCATGCTCCCCTCGACCTCGTCGACGGCGCGGCGAGGGTCTACGACCCCATCGTGCGCGGCGAAGCCGGCGAGGACGTGCATGGCGTCTTCCTCAAGGACTACCGGCCCGCAGCCTGGTGAGCCCGGCCTTACATCAGACCGCCGTGGCCTCGCCGAACATGCACTGGTAGAGCGGGAACACCTGGGCGGCCTGCGCCCAGCCGGCCGCCGTCTCACTCGCGTCGCTCGCGAATTCGCTGAGCTCGATCGAGCAGTTGCTCAGCGTCACATACGGGCCTGTCGTCGACAGGTCGAAGCTCGGATCGGTCGCGATCCCGAACCCGTAGGCGACGCGTGCCCAACCGTCGACGCCGTCGGGGTCACCCGCGGCGACGGGCGTGACGCCACGCGCCGTGCCGATACCGAGCTGAACGGAGGCACATGGTGCCTGGAAGCTCGTGACCGCACCGGTGAACACCGGCCATCCGTTCATCGAGACGACGGCGGGGCTCGCCGTGCCCCACGATGCCCCTGCCGGGGAGCGATCGGTCGCCGTGATCGTGGTCACCACGAACCGGGGCGTCGGGAATTCGGTGCGCCAGGAGCCGCACTCCGCGTCCAGTGCTGCCTCGTCTGCCGCCTGCAGGCTCGTCGAGGCTTTCGGTATGGATACGGTCTGGACGAGGTCGGCGATCGCCCCGCTCGGGCTCGTCGCCGTGACCGAGATCCTGAACAGGACGCCGGGATTCATCGGGTCGGCCTCATCGGTCGGAGTCGGGGTCGCCGTCGGCCCGCTCGACGTGGAAGGGCTCGGTGTCGAGGTCGGCACGGGCATGGGCTGCGCGCAGGCGGCGAGCCCGAGAACGACAAGAACGACGGCGGATGCCGCGGTGACAGTGGAGCGCATGGTGCTCATAGGGTCCTTCCGGTGTCGTTGAGATCCTAGCGATTTCTCGAGTTAGGGCGACCGTTTCCCGCTTCGACGCCGGATGCGCGGACCCAGGATCACAACGCCGAGGCGCTCTGCCCCGCGTC
>DAITPJ010000142.1:0-2995 GCA_036833635.1 Terrimesophilobacter sp. | reverse complement strand
GCGGGAGCGGTCAGGGGCGCCCGATGCGGACGCGCCAGACATCCGGGCCCTGCTCGAGGTAGTCCCAGCTGAACTCGCCTTTGTGCTCGGCCTCGAACTGGTAGTACAGCGGCTTCGGGTCGTGGTCGTTGACGAGAATGAACCCGTTGCCGGGCTCCAGCGCGCCATACGTTTCGAAGATGAGCTCGTGGCGTCGAGCGGGAATCTCATTCCGCACATCCAGTTGGCTATCGGTCATGGTGTTCTCCTTCTTTCTGGGTTACATCCTGCGGATCCCGATGTCGATGCGGCGCGTCGACCGGATCGGGAAGTCGAGCGAGAAAATGCATGGTCCCATTGATGCGTTCCGCCGCGACGGGGTCGGAATGCCGCAACGCCGACCATGCGCGTCCGGCAAGGCGGCTGGCATCGTCGACGCGGCCCGCCTCGCCGAGTTGCCGCAGGGCGCGGATGAGCACCTGCAGAAGTTCGCCGTTCACCGGGGCGACCGAAGAATCACCCGTCTCCCGGCCTGGGGAGTCTGAGGATGACACGTCGCACTTTCCGTGAACTTGAGTGGTCCTGCCAGCGTACCAAGTGGCGGGCCGGTTACCTTCGCGACGCCGTCGTCAACGGCTCCTCAGGGCGCTGGCGCTACTTCTTCTTGTTCTTCTTCTCGGGAATCGGGGCAGCACCGGATGCCGCCAGGTCGCGGTAGTAGGCGCGCGCCTCTTCCTGCCGCACGGCTTCCGCGCCGGATGCGATCGGCGCGCGCAGGTGCTCCTGCTCGTAGCCGAACGCATCCACGAGATCCTGCGCGTGCGGACGCAGCCGCGCGAGCAGCCGGTCGATGTACGCCGTGATCGCCTGCGCACGCTGCGGCGACAGGCGCCCATGGATGAGATACCAGGCCAGGTGCTTCTCGATGAGGCCAAGGCCGAACACATCGTGCAGCCAGGAGAGGACCTGCCGCGTCCCGGTATCCTCCACCTTCTCGACGGCGCGCGTGAACGCCTCCCATTGCAGCAGCTCCGCATGCGCGCGCGCCGCCTCGATGAGCTCGTTCTGCTGCGAGTTGAAGAGGTCAGCGGCCTCCTGCTTCGAGAGCTTCGACGCGGGGCGCAGCCGGCCCGCCAGCTCCGCGATCATCGTCTCGACCCGATCGGTCAGCAGCTCGCGCTGCACGTTCGTCTCGCGCAGCTCCTTGACGCTCCTGGCTGTCGAGCCGAAATCCCGGATGGTCTGTGCCACGGTGCGCAGACCCGTCCCGTGGTACGCACGGTCGGCAGCCTGCGCGACGACGTACGCGGCGAGCGCGCCAGCATCCGCGTTCTTGAACTTGGCGCTGTAGTCGGTGAGCAGGCGTTTCGCGACGAGCTGCAGCAGCACGTTGTTGTCGCCCTCGAAGGTCACATACACATCGAGGTCGGCCCGCAGCCCGACGAGCCGGTTCTCGGCCATGTAGCCGGCACCGCCGCAGGCCTCACGTGCCTCCTGCAGGGTGTCGAGGGCGTGCCAGGTCGAGAGCGGTTTGAGCGATGCTGCGAGCGTCTCGAGGTCCTGGCGGTCGTCGTCGGTGTCCTCGGCGCCGCTGAACACCGCGTCGAACTTGCGCAGCAGCTCGTCGTGCGCGAAGGTCTGCGCATAGGTGGTCGCGAGCCGCGGGATGAGCCTGCGCTGGTGGCGCTGGTAGTCGAGCAGCACCTGCTCCTCGTCGCTGCCGGCTGTGAACTGACGGCGCTCGTTGCCGTACCGGATGGCGATGGCCAGGCCGAGCGCGGACGCTGCGGTCGCCGCGCCATCGAGCGACACGCGACCCTGCACGAGCGTTCCTAGCATCGTGAAGAAGCGGCGGCCGGGGCTGTCGATCCGGGAGGTGTAGGTGCCATCCTCGGCGACGTCCCCGTACTTGTTGAGCAGGTTCTCGCGCGGCACACGCACGTGGTCGAACGCGAGTGTGCCGTTGTCGATGCCGTTGAGGCCGCCCTTCCAGCCGTCGTCCTCGCCCTGGATGCCGGGAAGGAACCCGTTGTCGTCGCGAATCGGCACATAGAACGCATGCACACCGTGGCTGACGCCCTTCGTCTCGAGCTGCGCGAAGACGACCGCCGCGCGACCGTCGCGGCCGGCGTTGCCCAGGAACTGCTTCCACGCCGCCGCGAATGGGGTGTTGATGACGAACTCCTGGGTGTCGACGTCGTAGGTCGCCGTCGTGGCGATGCTGGCGACATCCGAACCGTGCCCGATCTCGGTCATCGCGAACGCGCCAGGCATCTCGAGGCTCATGATCGCGGGCAGAAGGGGCAGGTGGCGCTCTGTGCCGAGCTGCACGATCGCCGACCCGAAGAGGCCCCACTGCACGCCGCCCTTGATCTGCAGGGACGGGTCGGCCGTCACGAGCTCCTCGAACGCGGTGATGTTGCCGCCGTTGTCCTCGAGGCCCCCGACCGCCTTCGGGAATGCGCGGTGCACCGACCCGTGATCGACGAGGATGTGCAATTGGCTGAGCACGCGCTCACGCTGCTCCTCGAGGGAGAGGCCATCGATGCGGTGCAGCGCAGGGTCCTTGACGAACTCACGGGCCTCGCGCCGGATGTCCGGCCAGCTTCCGAGGAGCTGCTCGCCAAGGCTCGCGACGTCGACGGATGCCGGGTTGCCGTTAGCGGCGTCGTCAAGGTGGCGATCGACCTCGGCCGAGATCGCGGCGGAGCTTTTCGTGCTCGTCCGGGTTTTCGACTTCGTGGCTCGTGGCGCGGTGTCGACCATGGGGACCTCCTTGACGGGGTGTTCATTTTAAGCGTAGGCACTCTCGCCTTCGGAGGCTCAATGCGCAGTGACGGAGCTACAAACGTGACTGCCGGTTTCGCCACACGGCTGTCGGGCCGCCCCAAACGCGCGAAACCCGCCGGTTGAGCAGGTCGCGCAGCGACCGTATCGAAACCACCGACACGATCATCGACTCCGCCGGTTGAGTAGGGCGCGCAGCGACCGTATCGAAACCACCGACACGATCATC
>DAITPJ010000141.1:0-3191 GCA_036833635.1 Terrimesophilobacter sp. | reverse complement strand
CGCAGGTTTCGATACGCGCTGCGCGCTACTCAACCAGCGAGGTAACTGCTGGTTGAGTAGCGGAGCCGCGCCAGCGGATCCGCGTATCGAAACCACCTGTGCCCCCGTGCTAACGTAGCTACGCAACATCCGGGGCTATGGCGCAGTTGGTAGCGCGCTTCGTTCGCATCGAAGAGGTCAGGAGTTCGAATCTCCTTAGCTCCACCACAGGTACCGCGCTCGCCTCAGCTCGCCTGCCGCGACACGATCTCGGCGATCCAAATGGGCGCGAAGGGCGAGGTGCAGTTCGGGGGAGTCGGGTAGTCCTTGAGCACCTCGAGCCGCTCGCCGATGTCGATCGCGCGGGCGCGCAGGCTCGGGTTCCGGATGCCGATCTCGGCCAGGCAGTTGTTCATCGCCCACTGCAGGCGCTCGGGAGCGTCCTTCATCTCGGCCTCGATCGTGTCGAGCAGCCCGACGAGGTCGAGGCCATCCGGGCTCTTCGCCACGCGATCGACCGTCAGCGCCCAGCCGGCGCTCGCGACGATGGGGTCGGCATCCGCGAACCACGAGACCCGAAGCTCCTCCGCGTGGGCGTTCTTCTTCACGACGTAGTTGACGAGCCAGTCGTGCACCTTGGGAATGCGCGCCTCGCGCAGCATCCGGTCGAGTTCGTCGCGTTCGAACGATTTCGGGCGGCAGATGAGGATCGCCAACAATCGCGCGACCGTGTCGCCCGACCCCCACAGCTCGAGCGCGAACTCGTGCTGGGTCTTCAGCCGCTTCGCAACCGCCCGCAGCTCACCGAGGTTCACCCCGTGGTCGTCGCCGTGCCGCTCGTTGACCTCGCGCGCCCGAGGGTCCTCGAGGGCGGCCAACTCGGCCATGACATCGGTCAGAACTAGCTCGGACATTCCTGCCTCCCGGGGGTCACGCCACCAGCCTACGGCCGGTCAGGTCTCGGGCAGCGGCTCCTTCGGCAGCTTGCGCACGCGCGCCCGGCGACGCCGCCGCTCCGGGATCATCGAGCGCATCTCCTCGAGCCTGCCGAAGCACAGCAGCCGGTCGCCTGCCTCGAGCACGAGATCCTTCTTCGGGTTGGGGATGACGCTCGTGCCGCGGTGCACCGTGAGCGTCGTGATGTCCCGCTCCCACAGGCCCGTCTCCCGCATCGTCTTGCCGACGAGGTCCGCTCCAGCGTGCACGATGATCTCGGCGACCCCATACCCGGTCGAGACGCTCAGCCGCTGCCGCACATCGATCTCGGGGAACGCCACCTGGTTCGCGATGTAGTCGACGATGGCGCCTGCGACATCCAGGCCTGTCGCCCGCTCGATGCCCTCGAGGCCGGGAGAGGAGTTGACCTCCATGACGAGCGGCCCGTCGTTGCCTTCGAGCATGTCGACGCCCGCGACCCGAAGGCCCATGATCTGCGCCGACCGCACGGCCGCCTGCTCGAAGGCGGGCGTGAGGGCGACCGCCTCAACCGTGCCGCCACGGTGCACGTTCGACCGGAACTCGTCACCCACCGCCACGCGCCTCATCGCCGCGACGACGCGATCGCCGACGACGAGCGCCCGGATGTCCCTCCCGCGGCTCTCGGATATGAAGCTCTGGATGAGCACGTTCTGCTTCGTCGAGTGCAGCGTCTCGATGATCGCCTCTGCTGTCTTGACCTCCGGGGCGAGGATCACCCCGATGCCCTGGGTGCCCTCGAGAAGCTTGATGACCACGGGAGCGCCGCCGACCCGCTCGATCGCGAGCCGGACATCCGCCCTGCTGTGCACGAACGTCGTCGCCGGCATCCCGATGTTGTGACGAGAGAGGATCTGCGTCGCCCGCAGCTTGTCGCGCGAGTTCGTGATGCCGTTCGCGGTGTTGGGGGTGTAGACGTCCATCTGCTCGAACTGCCGCACGACCGCCGTGCCGAAGTAGGTGATCGAGTTGCCGATGCGCGGGAGGATCGCGTCATAGTCGGAGAGCAGCTTGCCCCGGTACTGCAGGTCGGGTTCAGGCCCGGAGAGGTCGATCGCGAAGCGGAGGGTATTGAGAACCTTGACCTTGTGGCCCCGCTCGCTCGCCGCGGCGCGCAGCCGCTGCGTGGAATATGCCCGCGGGGCACGGGAGAGAATCGCCAGTTTCATCGTGTACCCCTGCGAAGATGGTCGAGTGAGAGAAGACGTCCATTCAAGCACCATCGTGGGGTGGCGCGAATGGGTGAGCCTTCCGAGCATCGGCGTGCCGTGGATCAAGGCCAAGATCGACACCGGCGCCCGCAGTTCCGCCCTGCACGCCTTCGACATCGAGGAACTCGACGACGGCGCGCGCGTACGGTTCAAGGTGCGGCCATGGCAGAAGTCCCCCGAGGACTTTGTCGAGGTCGAATGCCCCGTGCACGACCGCCGCACCGTGCGCAGCTCATCCGGCCACAGCGAGCCGCGCATCGTCGTGCTTCTTGACATCGGGATCGGCGGGCGCACCATCACGGCCGAGACGACGCTCAGCAACCGGGACGAGATGGGCTTCCGGATGCTCATCGGCCGCCAGGCGCTGCGCGACGACTTCCTCGTGAACTCGCGCAGGTCGTTCCTCTCCGGCCGAGCGCCGAAGCCGGTGCGTCGCCGCAATCGTGGGCGCCCGGCCTCGTAGCGTCACTTGAGCAGCCGCGACAGCACCCTGTCGGCGAGCGGCTTGCCGCCGGTCTGGCACGACGGGCAGTACTGGAACGTCGAGTCGGTGTAGATGACCTGCCGCACGGTGTCGCCGCACACCGGGCACGGCTCACCCGTGCGGCCGTGCACCTGCAGGTTCGACTTCTTCTCCCGCTTGAGCTCGGATGCCGCGAGCCCGTCCGCGCGTTCGACGCCTGCGCGCAGGGTCGCCTGCATCGCCTCGAAGAGTCGGGCTGCGTCATCCGGAGTCATGGCCGCGGGTTTGAAGGGCGACATCCGCGCCGCGTGCAGGATCTCGTCGGAGTAGGCGTTGCCGATGCCGGCGATGACCGACTGGTTGCGCAGCAGCCCCTTGATCTGCCTGCGACCCCCGGCCTCGAGGATGCGCTGGAACCGCTCGAGGGTGAAGGCCGCCTCGAGCGGGTCGGGGCCGAGCCGCGCGATGCCGGGCACCTCGCGCGGGTCGCGCACGACGTGGATCGCGAGGCTCTTCTTCGTGCCGGCCTCGGTCACGTCGAAGCCGGAGCCCTTCGCGAGGGT
>DAITPJ010000140.1:0-3239 GCA_036833635.1 Terrimesophilobacter sp. | reverse complement strand
GACCCGTTCAAGGTGCTCGACCTCGTCGGCAGCTACGACGTGATCGCCCGCATCACCGGAGGCGGTCCCTCCGGCCAGGCCGGCGCTCTCCGGCTCGGCATCGCCCGCGCCCTCAATGAGATCGACAGGGAGAACAACCGGCCAGAGCTCAAGAAGGCCGGCTTCCTCAGCCGCGACGCCCGGGTGATCGAGCGCAAGAAGGCCGGTCTCAAGAAGGCCCGCAAGGCTCCGCAGTTCTCGAAGCGCTAGTCGCCCCCGGCATCACGCGGTCATGCCCCGGCTGTTCGGAACGGATGGAGTCCGGGGTCTCGCCAACGAGACCCTGACGGTAGAGTTGTCCCTCCGACTCGCCCAGGCGGCCGCCGTCGTGCTCGGCAAGGGTCGCCACGCCGACGGCCGCCGCGCCTCAGGGCGCAGGCCCGTCGCGGTTCTCGCCCGAGACCCGCGCATCTCTGGGGACTTCATCGCGGCAGCGGTCGCAGCAGGGCTTGCGAGCTCCGGCGTGGATGTGTACGACGCCGGGGTGATCCCGACTCCCGCGCTCGCGTTCCTCGTCTCCGACTTCGACGCCGACTTCGGTGTCGTCGTCTCGGCCTCGCACAATCCGGCGCCCGACAACGGGATCAAGTTCTTCGCCGCGGGGGGAACCAAGCTCCCCGATGAGGTCGAGGATCGCATCGAGGCCGCGCTCGCCGAGCCGCCCATCGCGCCGAAGGGCGGAGATGTCGGGCGCATCCGGCGGTTCGCCGACGCGGAGGATCGCTACCTCATCCACCTCCTCGGGTCGCTTCCGGCACGGCTCGACGGGCTGCACGTCGTGCTCGACTGCGCGAACGGGGCAGCATCCGGAGTGTCACCGGATGCGTTCCGCGGCGCGGGCGCGACGCTCACGCTCATCGGGGCCGACCCGGACGGCGTCAACATCAACGCCGGGGTCGGATCGACCCACCTCGAGGAGCTCGCGGAAGCCGTCGTCGCTCACGGCGCCGATCTCGGCATCGCCCACGACGGCGACGCCGACCGGTGTCTCGCCGTGGATGCGACGGGCAACGTCATCGACGGCGACCAGATCATGGCGATCCTCGCACTCTCCCTCAAGGAGCGCGGGCTGCTTGCGAAGGACACCCTTGTTGCGACGGTCATGAGCAACCTCGGCCTGCGCAAGGCGATGGCGGAGCACGGCGTCACGATGGTCGAGACGAAGGTGGGCGACCGCTACGTGCTCGAGGCCCTCGCGCGCGACGAGTTGAGCCTCGGCGGCGAGCAGTCCGGCCACGTCATCATGACCGCGCACGCGACGACGGGCGACGGCATCCTCACGGGGCTGCACCTTGCCGCCGAGCTCGCGCGCACCGGGAAGTCGCTCGCCGAGCTCGCCACGGTCATGACCGTCTACCCGCAGATCATGGTCAACGTCAAGGATGTCGACCACGAGTCGCTCGGCGACGACGATACGATCGCCGCAGCCGTCGTCGTGGCGCAGGAACGACTCGGCAGCCGCGGGCGCGTTCTCCTGCGCCCGTCCGGAACCGAGCCGCTCGTGCGCGTCATGGTCGAGGCATCCGACCAGTCGGTCGCCGACGAGATCGCGCACTCGCTCGCCTCTGTGGTGCGCAAGCGGCTGTCGCGCTCGAAGTGACCGTTCCCTAAATCTTTCGGAGCAGCACACTGCTCACGGCGTGCTGGGTCTGCTTTCGGAGCACAAGCGTCGCGCGCGACCGCGTCGGCAGGATGTTCTGCACGAGGTTCGGCTCGTTGATGCGATCCCAGATGTCGCGGGCCTTCGCCCGCGCCTCGGCCTCATCGAGGCTCGCGTACCGGTGGAAGAAGGATTGCGGGTCGGCGAACGCACCCCGCTGCAGCTTGAGGAAGCGCTCCTCGTACCAGCGCGCGATATCGGGAGTGCGCGCATCCACGTAAATCGTGAAATCGAAGAGGTCGCTCACCGCGAGCTTGCGGCCGCCGACGGGCGGCTGCAGCACGTTGAGTCCTTCGACGATGAGGATGTCCGGACGCTTCACGACGACGTCTTCTCCCGGCACGATGTCGTAGGTGAGATGCGAGTAAAGAGGAGCGCGCACCTCGTGCGCACCGCTCTTGACCATCGTCACGAAGCGGAGCAGTGCGCGCCGATCGTAGGACTCAGGAAAGCCCTTGCGCTCCATGAGGCCGCGCCTCTCGAGTTCGGCGTTGGGCAGCAGGAACCCGTCGGTCGTGACGAGCTCGACGCGGGGCGTGTCCTCCCAGCGGGAGAGCAGCTCACGCAGCACCCTCGCGATCGTCGACTTGCCGACGGCGACCGAACCGGCGATCCCGATGACGAACGGCGTGCTCTGGCTGCGCTGCCGGAGGAAGCTGCTCGTCGCGGCATGCAGTCGCTTGGCACCCACCGCGTAGAGGCTCACGAGCTTGCTGAGCGGGAGATACACGTCGGCGACCTCGCCGAGGTTCAGGATGTCCCCGAGCCCCTGAAGGTCTGCGAGCTCCTGGGGCGTGAGAGGCTGCTCCGTCGTCGGGGCGAGCTCGGCCCAGGCCGAGCGGTCGATCTCGAGGAACGGCGTCAAGTGGCCGTTGGTGGCGGTGGGCTCGGGCACCAGAACAGACTACCGGCGCGGGGTTCGGCCAGGCCGGTGTCCTAGAATTCACACCATGTGTGGAATCGTGGGATACGTCGGCGGCAACCGCAGTGTCGAGGTGCTGCTCGGCGGCCTTCGCCGCCTTGAATACCGCGGTTACGACTCCGCCGGCATCGCGGTCATCGGCACGGATGGCTCCCTCGGCACCCGCAAGCACGCCGGAAAGCTGCAGGTGCTCGTCGACGACGTCGAGGCGAATCCCGTGCACGACGGCCCCACGGGGATCGGTCACACCCGCTGGGCGACCCACGGCGGTCCGACGGACGCGAATGCGCACCCGCATCTCGGGGACGACGGCAAGCTCGCACTCATCCATAACGGCATCATCGAGAACTTCGCCGAGCTCAAAGCCGAACTCGTGGCAGCTCATCCTGAGACCGTCTTCACGAGCGAGACCGACAGTGAGGTCGCTGCCCATCTCGTCGGCTACGCCTATCGCGAGACGCAGGATGTCACCGAGGCGCTGCGCCGCGTCGTCGCCCAGCTGCACGGCGCGTTCACGCTTCTCGTGCTGCACAGCGACCAGCCCGGCGTCGTCGTCGGCGCGCGCCGGAACTCGCCGCTCGTGATCGGCCTCGGCGACGGGGAGAACTTCCTCGGCTC
>DAITPJ010000139.1:0-3333 GCA_036833635.1 Terrimesophilobacter sp. | reverse complement strand
GACCCGCCCCTCATCGAGCGCCTCGAGGAAGTTCGCGAATCCGCGGCCCCGCTCGCCGAGCAGGTTTGTCGCCGGCACGCGCACCTCATCGAAGGTCAGCGGATGCGTGTCGGATGCCCGCCAGCCGACCTTGTCGTACGCCGGCTCGACCGTGAAGCCAGGCGTGCCGTGCGGGACGATGATCGTCGAGAGCTCCTTGGCGACCGTGCCGTCGGCACGCGTGCGCTCCCCCGTGACCGCGGCGACCGAGATGAACCGCGAGATCGGGGTTCCCGAGTTCGTGATGAACTGCTTCGTGCCGTTGATGACCCACTCGTCGCCCTCGAGCACGGCCGTCGTGCGGGTGGCGCCGGCATCGGACCCGGCCTCGGCCTCGGTGAGCCCGAACCCGGCGAGCGCCTTTCCGGCAACGAGATCCGGAAGCCACTCCGCCTTCTGCTCCTCCGTGCCGTATCGGTAGACCGGCATGGCCCCGAGGCCGATCGCTGCCTCGAGCGTGATCGCGATGGACTGGTCCACGCGCGCGAGTGCTTCGACGGCGAGGCACAGGGAGAAGTAGTCCCCGCCCTGCCCGCCGTACTCCTCAGGGAACGGAAGGCCGAAGAGCCCCAGCTCACCCATCTGCTCGACGACATCCATGGGGAGTTCGTGCTTCGTGTCGGCCTCGTAGGAGCGCGGGGCGACGACGTTCTCGGCGAAGTCCCGCACGAGGGCGGCGAGGTCGCGCTCGTCCTCTGTCAGGTCGTGGGTCATGTCTGTTCCTCCGTTGGCGTTTCGATACGCGCGAGCAGCTGGTCGAGCCTGACGAGGTCGCCTGGGCGGGCGGCGATCCTCACGACGCCGGCGACGGGAGCGGTGAGCTTGTGTTCCATCTTCATGGCCTCGACAGTGACGATCGTCTGGCCTTCCTCGACGGTGTCCCCGTCGGCGACGGAGACGGAGACGACGGTTCCTGGCATGGGCGAGCGCAGCTCCGGGCTCGCGGGGCGGCTCTCCCGCTCGATGGCGGCGAGGTTCTCCCGCAGCTCGGCCTCGCGGTCGAGAATGCGCAGGGGCCGGCTGAAACCGTCCTGCCCCATCCAGAGCGTGTCTTCGTCGCGAGCGATCGCCCACGTCGTCGCGACGCCGTCAACCTCGACAGGATCGCCTGCGCGACGCGCGGTGTGCACGACACCGTCGACCGTGACGGTATCGTCGGAGACAAGAACCTCAACCCGATCGGACTGGCTCGTCGCGAACACGAAGCGTCGCGGGGCGCGGATGCCGCCGAGGCGCCAACCGGTCGCGGTCTGCCAGGCATCCGCACCGGGAGGCCTGGGTTCAGCGAGCGCGAGCGCCGCAGCGCACAGCATCGCGACATCCGGATGCCGGAACGCGAGGTCGGGCAGTCTGCGCTCGATGAGGGTCGTGTCGAGTCGGCCTGCCTGGACATCCGGGTCGGCGAGAAGCGCCCTCAGGTACTCGACGTTCGTGCGCACCCCTAGCACGGTCGTCTCGGCGAGTGCACGATCGAGCCGACCGAGAGCCTCATCCCGGGTCTGCCCCCACGCGATGACCTTGGCGAGCATGGGGTCGTAGTCCGGCGAGATGACGAGCCGTGGCCGCAGCGCGCTGTCGACCCGGACGCCGGCGCCCGCGGCCTCGTGCAGGGCGAGAACCGTTCCCGTGCTCGGGAGGAAGCCGCGCTCAGGGTCCTCCGCGTACACCCGCGCCTCGATGGCGTGGCCGTCGAGCACGACGTCATCCTGGCCGACCGTGAGCGTCTCGCCCGCGGCGACGCGAAGCTGCCATGCGACGAGATCGACGCCCGTCACGAGCTCGGTGACCGGATGCTCCACCTGCAGCCGCGTGTTCATCTCCATGAAGAAGAACTCATCCGGGGCATCGTCCGAGACGAGGAACTCGACCGTGCCGGCGCCGATGTAGCCGACGCTCCTGGCGACCGTGCAGGCCGCCTCGCCAATACGGGCACGGGTCTCGGGACTCAGGAGCACGGAGGGCGCCTCCTCGATGACCTTCTGGTGGCGGCGCTGCAGGGAGCACTCGCGCTCGCCCAGGTGGATGGTGTTGCCATGGGCGTCCGCGAGCAGCTGCACCTCGATGTGCCGCGGCGAGGTCACGAGGCGCTCGAGCAGGAGTGTGTCGTCGCCGAACGCGGCCTTCGCGACGCGTCGCGCCGTCGCGAGAGCCTCGGGCAGTTCCGCGGCGTCAAAGACCGGCTGCATTCCCTTGCCCCCGCCGCCCGCCGAGGGCTTGATCAGGATCGGGAAGCCGAGACCGATCGCGGCCTTCTCGATGTCGCTCTCGCTCAGGGGTACGCCGTCGGGGCCGAGCGACGTCACGCCCTGGATGACCGGAACCCCGGCCTTCGCGACATGGTCTTTCGCCCGAATCTTGTCGCCCATGAGCCCGAGCGCGTCGACGCCAGGCCCGATGAACACGATCCCAGCTGCAGCGCAGGCACGGGCGAAGTCGGCGTTCTCGGACAGGAAGCCGTACCCGGGATGGATGGCCTGTGCGCCGCTCGCCTTCGCCGCCTCGATGATCGCCGGGATCCTGAGGTAGCTCTCCTGCGCCGCAGCCGGGCCGATGCGCACGGCCATGTCGGCGTCCGTCACATGCTTCGCGGCGCGGTCGGCGTCACTGTAGACGGCCACCGAGCGGATGCCGAGCTCGCGCAGGGTGCGGATGACGCGGCAGGCGATCTCGCCGCGGTTGGCGACGAGGACGGTATCGAAAAGGGGCATCGGGGTCACATCCGGAACAGGCCGAAGGCCGGGTCGGGAAGCGGAGTGCGCGAGGCGACCTCGAGCGCGAGGCCGAGCACGGTGCGGGTGTCGGCCGGGTCGATGATCCCATCGTCCCAGAGCCGCGCGGTCGAGTAATAGGGGCTGCCCTGCGCCTCGTACTGCTCGGCGATGGGCGCCTTGAACGCGGCCTCGTCCTCTGCAGGCCACTCCTCGCCCGCGGCCTCCAGCTGGTCGCGCTTGATGGTCGCGAGCACGCTCGAGGCCTGCGCGCCGCCCATGACGGAGATGCGGCTTGCCGGCCACATCCACAGGAAGCGCGGCCCGTAGGCGCGCCCGCACATCGAGTAGTTGCCTGCTCCGAACGATCCGCCGATGACGACCGTGAACTTGGGGACGCGCGTCGTCGCGACGGCCGTGACCATCTTCGCGCCGTCCTTGGCGATCCCGCCCGATTCGGCATCCTTGCCGACCATGAAGCCCGAGATGTTCTGGAGGAAGACGAGCGGCACCCCGCGCTGGTCGCACAGTTCGATGAAGTGCGCGCCCTTGAGCGCCGACTCGCTGAACAGGATGCCGTTGTTGG
>DAITPJ010000138.1:0-3396 GCA_036833635.1 Terrimesophilobacter sp. | reverse complement strand
AGTATGTGGGCACCTGGAATCCGGAGAGCCGGACGATTGACACGGTCCTGCGCACGACGAAGACTGCGAAAGAGCTCACCGTGACGCTCACGCAGCAGCCGTAGGCTGGATCCACCATGACGTTGACGATCCCCACCGCGGACTCCGCGACGGCCGAGCGGTCGCGCACCTACGAGGTACGCACCTTCGGCTGCCAGATGAACGTGCACGACTCGGAGCGCCTGAGCGGCTCGCTCGAGGCAGCAGGGTACGTGCGGGCGGATGGAGCCGGCGCCGACGTCGTCGTCATCAACACGTGCGCCGTGCGTGAGAACGCCGACAACAAGCTTTACGGCACCCTCGGGATGCTCGCGTCGACCAAGCGAGAACACGCCGGCATGCAGATCGCCGTAGGGGGGTGCCTCGCCCAGAAGGACAAGGGCGTGATCCTCGAGAGGGCACCATGGGTCGACGTCGTCTTCGGCACTCACAACATGGGGTCGCTCCCTGCGCTCCTGGAACGGGCGCGTCACAACGGCGAGGCACAGCTCGAGATCCTCGAGTCGCTCGAGGTCTTCCCCTCGACGCTTCCGACCCGGCGAGAGTCGACCTACAGCGGCTGGGTGTCGATCTCGGTCGGCTGCAACAACACCTGCACGTTCTGCATCGTGCCCACGCTCCGCGGTAAGGAGAAGGACCGGCGGCCAGGCGACATCCTCGCCGAGATTCAGGCGATAGTCGACGACGGTGCCATCGAGGTCACCCTCCTCGGCCAGAACGTCAACTCCTACGGGGTCGAGTTCGGCGACAGGCAGGCCTTCGGCAAGCTCCTGCGCGCCGCGGGGGACGTGCCGGGACTTGAACGCCTCCGGTTCACGAGTCCACATCCCGCCGCGTTCACCGACGACGTCATCGATGCGATGGCCGAGACCCCGGCCGTCATGCCGCAGCTGCACATGCCGCTGCAATCGGGCAGCGACCGCATCCTCCGGGCCATGCGCCGCAGCTACCGCTCCGAGAAGTTCCTCGGGATCCTCGATCGGGTGCGGGCCAGGATGCCGCACGCCGCCATCACGACCGACATCATCGTCGGCTTCCCGGGCGAGACCGAGGAGGACTTCCGCGAGACGCTGCGCATCGTCGAGGCGGCGAGGTTCGCCTCGGCGTTCACGTTCCAGTACTCGATCCGCGAGGGCACCCCTGCCGCGACCATGGAGGACCAGGTGCCAAGGGAGGTCGTCCAGGAGCGTTACGAACGGCTCGTCGCCCTCCAGGAGCACGTCTCCTGGGAGGAGAACCAGGCCATCGTCGGCACGGCAGTCGAGGTGCTCGTCGCCAACGGCGAGGGCCGCAAGGACGCCGACACCCACCGGATGTCCGGCAGGGCCGAGGACGGACGCCTCGTCCACTTCGGCGTTCCGGCAGGGAGCGCGACGCCGCGCCCCGGCGATGTCGTCTCGGTCGTCGTGACCCAGGCCGCCCCTTTCCACCTCATCGCCGACCCGCCGGATGGTGCACACCTCGCCGTGCGCGCAACGCGCGCCGGCGACGCCTGGGACCGGGCGCAGGCGGCAAGCTGCGCAGTTCCGGATGTGGCGCCCGGCACACCCGGCCGGGTCGCGCTCGGGCTGCCGACGCTGCGCCCGACCGCTGGTTGAATAGCGTGCGCAGCACGCGTATCGAAACCCGCCGGCAATGACCCTCCCCTTGATCGCCATCGTCGGCGCCACCGGCACCGGCAAGAGCGCCCTCTCGCTCGACCTCGCCGAGCGACTGTCAGCGCAGGGGCATCCGGTGGAGATTGTGAACGCCGACGCAATGCAGCTCTACCGCGGGATGGACATCGGCACGGCCAAGCTCCCACCGGCCGAACGCCGCAGCATCCCGCACCACCTGCTCGATATCCTCGAAGTCACAGACGAGGCGAGCGTCGCCGACTACCAGGAGCGGGCGCTCGAGGTGCTCGCCAACATTCGGTCGCGTGGAGCCGTACCGCTCATCGTCGGCGGCTCCGGCCTCTACATCTCGTCGGTGCTCTACGACTTCCGATTCCCCGGCACGGATGCCGAGATTCGCGCAAGGCTCGAGACGGAGCTCGCGGCGCGTGGCCCCGGCATGCTCTTCCAGCGCCTGCGCGAGGTCGACCCTGCGGCCGCCTCCGCCATCGGGCCCCGCAACGGTCGACGGATCGTGCGGGCGCTCGAAGTCGTCGAGCTCACGGGCGAACCCTTCGGTTCAGGGCTCCCCGACGAGTCGCGCTTGCGCGAACCCACGGTCATCCTCGGACTCCGTGCGCCCAGGGCGGAACTCGTGGCGAGGCTCGACGCTCGCGTCGAGGGAATGTGGCACGCCGGGCTCCTCGACGAGGTCAGCGGTCTCCTTGCCATCGGCCTCGAGCGCGGCATCACCGCACGCCGTGCGATCGGCTACGCGCAGGCCGTGGCCCAGCTCGAGGGCGCGCTCGGCGAGGTCGAGGCGATCGGGCAGGCCGCCTCCCTCACGCGGCGGTACGCGCGCAGGCAGGTCGGCTGGTTCCGGCGTTACCCGCACGCTGCATGGCTCGACTACGACGACGCGAACCTGGTCGATCGCGCCCTGGCCCTAGCATGGGACCATGCCTGAGCTGCACTTCACCAAGGGACACGGCACGGGCAATGACTTCGTGCTCTTCTCAGACCCGAACGGCGATATCGATCTGAGTGCCGACCAGATCCGCGCGCTGTGCGACCGCCACTTCGGCATCGGCGCCGACGGCGTCATCAGGGCCGTGCGGTCGAAAGCGCTCCCAGATGGCGCAGCGTCGCTCGCCGAGGACGACGCGGCCGAGTGGTTCATGGACTACCACAACTCCGACGGGACGGTCTCGGAGATGTGCGGCAACGGCATCCGGGTCTATGCGCGCTTTCTCCTCGAGAACGGTCTCGCGGAACTCCCTCCAGGGCAGACGCTCCCCATCGGGACGCGCGGAGGCGTCCGCGACGTCCAGCGCAACGCGACGGGGTACCAGGTCGACCTCGGGCGCTGGTCGCTCGACGGAGGCGAGCCTCTCGTCCGGGCCAGGAACCTGAAGGTCGCACGCCCGGGCCTCGGGATCAACGTCGGAAACCCGCACGTCGTCGTCGCGCTCTCGACCGACGATGAGCTTGAGTCGGCGGATCTCTCCTGGATCCCCGTGCTCGATCCGGAGCCTGAGGTCGGGGCGAACGTCGAGTTCGTCGTGCCGCGCGACCCGCTCGTCAAGGATGGCGTAGGGCACATCCGGATGCGCGTTCACGAACGCGGGAGCGGTGAGACGCTCTCATGCGGCACAGGGGCGGTCGCCGCGGCTCTCGCGACGAGGTACTGGGCGGGGGAGTCTGCGCCGAGCCAGTGGCGCGTCGAGGTCCCTGGCGGCGTGCTCGGGGTGCGGATGTGGCC
>DAITPJ010000137.1:0-3452 GCA_036833635.1 Terrimesophilobacter sp. | reverse complement strand
CTCGCGGTGGGCGTGCTGCTCGTGCTCCCCGTCGGCGGTGCCGACGTGCCGATCGTCATCTCGTTGCTCAATGCCTTCACCGGAATCGCCGTCGCGGCGAGCGGAATCGTGCTCGACAACGTGCTTCTCCTTGTCGCGGGCACTCTCGTCGGCGCGAGCGGAACCATCCTGACCATGGCGATGGCGAAGGCGATGGGCCGCGGGGTCACCGGCATCCTGTTCGGTGCGTTCAAGGGCGGTTCCACCGCGGGTTCGACGGCCGTGAGCGATCGGCCCGTGCGCTCGAGCACGGCGGAGGATGTCGCGGTACAGCTCGGCTACGCGCAGAACGTCGTCATCGTCCCCGGCTATGGCCTTGCCGTCGCGCAGGGCCAGCACACGATCGCGGAGCTCGCGAAAGCGCTCGAAGACCGCGGCGTGCACGTCGTGTTCGGCATCCACCCCGTCGCGGGCCGGATGCCCGGCCACATGAACGTGCTGCTCGCCGAGGCGAACGTGCCCTACGAGTTGCTCAAGGAACTCGACGAGGTCAACTCCGAGTTCCGCAACACGGATGTCGTGCTCGTCGTGGGCGCGAACGACGTCGTCAACCCCGCCGCCAAGACCACGCCGGGCTCCCCCATCTACGGGATGCCGATTCTCGAGGTCGGCGACGCGAACCAGGTCGTGTTCCTCAAGCGGTCGATGCGGCCCGGATTCGCGGGCATTGAGAACGAGTTGCTCTACGACGCGAAGACCGAGTTGCTGTTCGGCGACGCCAAGGATTCTCTCGGTCAGGTGCTCGCCGGCGTCAAGGCGCTGTAGCCGACTTCGAGGTCTCGACACACCGCCTGCGGCGGCACTCGCCCAGCAGGGTCGCTAGTCGATCACGTACGAGCCGGTGGGGCTGAAGCTCGCATCCAGCACGAACGGGTCGCGTACGCGGCTCGACCGATCCGACGCGGCCACGAGAGGCGCGAGTTCTCCCGCCGCCCGCTCGATACGGTCGTGAAGCGGGGTGACCTTGTCACCACCGCCTCCCCAGTCGGACGAGGCCGCAAATACCCCGGTCGGCACGACGACCGCGTGCAGGTAGGTGAAGAGCGGACGAAGGGCGTAGTCGAGCACGAGCGAGTGCCTCGCCGTTCCCGCAGTCGCCCCGATGAGCACGGGCATATCGACGAGCGCCTCATTGTCGATGACGTCGAAGAACGACTTGAAGAGGCCGTTGTAGCTCGTCGTGAACACGGGGGTCACGGCGATGAGGGCATCCGCGGTCGTGACCTGCTCGATGACCTTCTCGAGCCCGGGGCTCGGGAAACCGGTCAGCAGGTTGTTCGTGACGTCCTGGGCGGTGTCGCGAAGCTCGAACGTGTCGATGGACACCTCGAAGCCCTGCTGCTCGAGCCTCGCGACCGTCGCGGTCGCGAGGCGGTCGGCCAGCATCCGGGTCGATGATGGCTTGCTGAGCCCGGCCGACACGACGGCGATCCTGCGCTTCTCCATTACTTTGCTCCTACGGTCTGGCCCGCGACTGCGTCAGCTTCGAGCACAGTGGCTTCGAGCACGGCCGCCGCCCTGAGCGATTCGTGGGTTGGGGCATCCGGAACTTCGGCCGGGCGGTTCTTCGCGAACTCCTTACGGAGCACGGGAACGACTTCGCCACCCAGCAGATCGAGTTGCTCGAGCACGGTCTTGAGCGGAAGCCCGGCATGGTCCATGAGCCACAGCTGGCGCTGGTAGTCGCCGACGTAGTCGCGGAAGCCCAGCGTGCGGTCGATGACCTGCTGCGGGCTGCCCACCGTGAGCGGGGTCTGCTGGGTGAACTCCTCCATGCTCGGGCCGTTGCCGTACACGGGAGCCTGGTCGAAGTAGGGCCGGAACTCGTCGATGGCGTCCTGCGAGTTCTTGCGCATGAACGCCTGGCCACCGAGGCCGACGATCGCCTGGGCCGCCGTGCCATGGCCGTGGTGCTCGAACCGCTGGCGGTAGAAGTCGACCATCTTCGCCGTGTGGCTGCCGGGCCAGAAGATGTGGTTCGCGAAGAATCCGTCGCCGTAATACGCAGCCTGCTCTGCAATCTCGGGGCTGCGGATGCTGCCGTGCCAGACGAAGGGCGGCACGCCATCCAGCGGGCGCGGCGTCGATTGGAAGCCTTGCAGCGGGGTGCGGAACTGGCCTTCCCAGTCGACGTAGTCCTCACGCCACAGCTTGCGCAGCAATGCGTACTTCTCCAGGGCGAGCGGGATGCCCTGGCGGATGTCCTCACCGAACCACGGGTAGACGGGTCCGGTGTTGCCGCGCCCCAGCGTGAGGTCCATGCGGCCGCCAGAGAGGTGCTGCAGCATCGCGTAGTCCTCGGCGAGGCGCACAGGGTCGTTCGTCGTGATGAGCGTTGTGGCGGTCGAGAGGATGATGCGCTTGGTCTTCGCCGCGAGCCAGCTGTTGATCGCGACGGGGCTCGACGGGAAGAACGGCGGGTTGTGGTGCTCGCCCATGGCGAAAACGTCGAGGCCCACCTCTTCCGCGTGCTGGGCGATCGTGAGGACGTCCTGCAGGCGCGAGGCGTCGGTCGGGGTCGTGCCAGTTGTCGGATCCGTCGTGATGTCACCGACACTGAAGATTCCGAATTGCATGGTCATGAGGAAGGTCAGGCCTTTCGATGCGTTTGCATGTACATCGTAGCCAACTCTCGATGGGCCGAGAGTATTCCCGCTCTCCCCTCGGCCTCAGGAACCACCGCGGAGCAGCCGCCACTCGACGCCGGCGCGGGCGAGTTCACCGGTCATGAACCGTTGCCAGCGCAGCACGCTCAGGAGGATCGGCGCGGAGGAGATCGCGAGGGCGCCCCCGACCGGGATCTGCCACGGCTGCGGCACATACGGCCCGTTCACGGTGGCGAACCCGAGTGAGAGGATCACGAGTCCGATTCCGAGCGCGATGACGAGCAGGACGATCCCGAAAACGTAGACGCCGGTCGCGTAGGAGCGCTCGGGGAAGGGTGTGCCGAAGAAGTCATGAACGTCATCGGGAATGGCATGGCCACGGCCGAGCGCCTCGAGCGCGGCCGAACGATCGGCGACATAGCGCCGGATGCGCGCACGGTGCACCAGGAGGAGCCCGGCCCAGGCGACGACGGGCCAGAACACGAAGGAGATGCCGGTACCCCAGAGATACGCCTCCACGGATGGTGAGAAGTAGAAGAAGAGGAAGGACGTGGCGAGCAATCCGAACATCCACGGCAGCAGGAGCCCGACGACCACGACGACCCAACCCAGCGCCCGTGTGTCGACGTAATTGCGCACGACCGGCACCTGTACCGACCGGAGCCATGCCTCGACAGCGTCCCGGTGCCGGCGGTAGGCCCCACCACCCGACCCGAAGAAGCCGCGCGCATAGTCGGTATTGACAGCCGGGATGTGCTCGGGCGGCATGATGGCGATCCCGCGCTGCACGCCGGGCACCAGTTCCAC
>DAITPJ010000136.1:0-3462 GCA_036833635.1 Terrimesophilobacter sp. | reverse complement strand
GTGCGCAGGACCGTGTCAATCGTCCGGCTCTCCGGATTCCAGGTGCCCACATACTGCGCAACGCCATTGGTCTCGTCGAGGTAGACCTGCATGCGCAGGACGCCGTCGCGCACCCACCAGGTGTCGCCCGGGTAGTCGTAGGAGTCATCGCCGTAGCTCACCGCGACGGTGCCGTCGGCCTCGAGCGTGACGGTCGTGACGTCTCCCCCGCTGTCGGTCCCTGACCACGTCGTGTCGACGGGATCGATCTCGCCGCCGATGTACGTCGTCGTGTCGATGACCGGCTGGGTCACGGTTGGAGTCGGCGTAGGAGTCGGCTCGAGGAACGCGCAGCCCCCGAGGGAGAGAGTGACGAAGGTGGCGGCGAGCACGGCCGTGAGCACGGAGAAGCGGCGAAGCTGGGTCACGCAGACGATCCTAAAGGGAGTCAGCGGAATCGCACTCCGGACGCCTGTCGCGGGAGGGCAGCGAGGACCGCGCTCCGGACTGTCCCTGAGGAGTAACCCTTGCGCTGCAGGTACCCGGTAAGGCGCCGTACGGCGGTTTCGTGGTCGAGGTTGCGCAACTGCGCGGCCCTGCGCACGGCGAGCTCGAGCGCGCGGGCATCCTCGTCGGCATCGTCGAGCTGCTCGAGAGCCTCCTCGATCGCGTCCGGGTCCACGTGCCGCCGGCGCAACTCCTGGGCGAGCGCCGTGCGGCCAAGCCCCTTACGCTCATGCTGCGTGCGAACGATGGTCTCGGCCAGCGCCCGATCGTCGATGAGCCCAACGCGCTCGAGGCGGTCGAGCTCGGCTTCGACGATGCAGGCGTCGAGGTCGCGTGCGAGAAGTTTCTCGCCCAGTTCCCATCGCGACAGGCCGCGTCGCGTGAGCGCGTGCATGCTCACGTTCTCGGCGCGCCGCTCCTGTGCCGCCCAGTCGCCATCCGCTTCCGGGCCGGCCGCTTCCGGGCCGGCCGCTTCGGGGCCGACCGCTTCCGGGTCGGCCGCCCGAGGGTCGGACTCCGGCGGGGTCACCCCCGGAAGGTAGGTGACCCGCGCCAGTGTGTCGTCGGATGCCATCGCTCGACCGTTCCCGAGCCCAGACTCAGACTGCCTTGCGGCTCGCGAGCTTGTCGCCGATCGAGTCGACCGTGCCCTCGACGCCCGAGTCCTCGGGGAACTCTTCGTCAGCGGGAGCCTCTGCGAGAGCCTTCGCCGCCTTGGCGGCCAGCTCTGCGGCGGCCAGGGCCGAAGCCTTCGCCTCCGGGCCGATCCCGAGCTTGGTCATGATCCTGCCCTCGATCTCGCTCGCGATCTTCGGGTTGTCGATGAGGTACTTGCGCGAGTTCTCCTTGCCCTGTCCGAGCTGGTCGCCCTCGTAGGTGTACCAGGCACCCGACTTCTTGACGATCTCGTGCTCGACGCCGAAGTCGAGGAGGCTTCCCTCACGGGAGATCCCGGTGCCGTACAGGATGTCGAACTCCGCCTGCTTGAAGGGCGGCGCCATCTTGTTCTTGACAACCTTCACGCGCGTGCGGTTGCCGACGGCATCCGTGCCCTCCTTGAGGGTCTCGATACGGCGGATGTCGAGCCGCACCGAGGCGTAGAACTTGAGCGCCTTGCCGCCCGCCGTGGTCTCCGGGCTTCCGAAGAACACGCCGATCTTCTCCCTCAACTGGTTGATGAAGATCATCGTCGTGTTGGTCTGGCTGAGCCCGCCGGTGAGCTTGCGCAGCGCCTGCGACATGAGCCGCGCCTGGAGCCCGACGTGGGAGTCGCCCATCTCCCCCTCGATCTCGGCACGGGGCACGAGCGCCGCGACGGAGTCGATGACGATGAGGTCGATCGAACCGCTCCTCACGAGCATGTCGGCGATCTCAAGGGCCTGTTCGCCGGTGTCCGGCTGGGAGACCAGGAGCGAGTCGATGTCGACCCCGAGGGCCTTGGCGTATTCGGGGTCGAGGGCGTGCTCCGCGTCGATGAAGGCCGCGATGCCCCCGTCGCGCTGCGCGTTCGCGATGGCGTGGAGGGTGAGCGTCGTCTTGCCGGAGGACTCCGGTCCGTAGATCTCGACGATGCGGCCGCGCGGGAGGCCGCCGATCCCGAGCGCGACGTCGAGGGCGATCGATCCGGTCGGGATGACCGCGACCGGCGCGCGCTCGTCGCTGCCGAGGCGCATGACGGAGCCTTTGCCGAACTGGCGGTCGATCTGGGCGAGGGCGGTGTCGAGCGCCTTTTCGCGGTCTGCTGGTGTTGCCATGGTGACTCCTTCATCTCGATGCGGTGTGCCTGTAGGCTGCCGTTCCTCCCACCGCCGATGGTGCAGGGCAAGTGGATCTCGCGACAAGGCGTTCGGCTGCTCTCGCCGATGAGTCAGACAGTACGCTTCGCCGGTGACATTTCCCGGCACCGACGGGCGGACTGTGGACAACTCCTCTTCGATGGCTGCTGGTGAGGAGCCTACACACCTGCGAAGGAATGTTCGATACCCCGCGCCCGGCGTGTCACGCTTCCGCGGGGGCTGCGCTCACCGCGGCCGACGAAGGCCAGCACCGTGCCAGCGTATCTCCGGCACGTCATTCGCCCTGCACAACGCACGCCACACGTCCCGCACCGGCACGCCGGCCGCGATCGCCTGTTCCGAGGTCAGGTCGCCGAGTTCCCCGAGCACGAGGTCGCGCGTGAGCGCAGCGCCGAAGGTCTCGCCGAACTCCTCCGCGACGGCGCGACGGAACTCACTCAGCCGCACGGTGCTCGCTCAGAAGAAAGCGGGGCAGGCTCAGCGGACCACCAGGTCCGCGTCGAAGTCCGCGACGAGGTCGTCGGGAACCGTGTCGGGAATGATGTTGATGCCTTCGATGACGGCGAGACGATCGCCGACCTCGCGCATGATGACGGAGATCGGAGTCTCCAGGGCATCCGCGACCGAGGCGAGGATCTCGGAACTCGCCTCTTTCTGGCCGCGCTCGACCTCGGAGAGGTAACCGAGCGCGACGGATGCCTTGCTTGCGACCTGGCGAAGGGTGCGGCCCTTCTGCAGACGAAAGTCACGGAGGACATCTCCGATTTCCTGACGGACTAGAACCATGGGACCCTCCTCTTCCTGTCGTGATCTTCCATTGTGCCAAGCTGTGCTGTCGCGGCGCCAATCGGCCCCGTCACTTTACAACCTTGTGTGAACAAACTCTAACCACTGCTCTCTGTGCGGCCATTGTGAATCACCAGTTGTAACGAGATCGATGCTGTGGCTATTCCGCCCACGCCGCCAGTCCCCGTTCGAGTGCCTCGCCCAGCCATCGGATTGCCTCCGCGACCGTGACGGCCCTGATCTCATCACGCGACCCGCTGAGGTGCAACTCCCTCATGCGTGTCTCCTCGCCGAAGGAGAGCCCGAGGTACACCGTCCCCGGCTGCTGCGCGCCTTGAGGGTCCGGGCCCGCGACGCCCGTCGTGGCGATGCCGAGGTCGGCAGGGCGGCCCGC
>DAITPJ010000135.1:0-3467 GCA_036833635.1 Terrimesophilobacter sp. | reverse complement strand
CTCACGGCGAGCACGAGCACGCGGTAGTCGGTGAGCAGGTCGCGCTCGACCGCCGCACCGAAACCGAGCCGGTGGAACTCCGGGCCGAAGACCGCCGTATCATCCATGCTCGCGAGTTCGACCGCCGCATCCTTGGCCCTGGACTTGACCGACTCACCGAAGATCTTTGGCGTCGCGGTCATGTAGAGCCGCTTGCGGGCGGGCACCTTGGCGTTGTCGTGCACGCGGACGAAGTGCGACTCCTCGGCGCCGAGGACTCCGGTCGTTCGGTGGGCCTCGTCGCAGATGACGAGGTCGAACTCGCCGAGGCCGGCCTTCTGCGCGGCCGCGACGACGTCGATCGACTGATAGGTGGAGAAGTAGACCGTGAGACCTTCGGGGTTGCTGCCCTTGGCGACCTCGGCCACGAGATCGGCGGCTTTCGTGGTCGCGGGAAACGCGAGGTCGGTGAGGTTGAAGTCCTCCGCGTTGCGGCCGACCTTGTTGTCGGAGCAGATCGCGAAGGCACGCATCGGGCGGTCGGCCTCGGCGGCCCACTCGCGCAGCGACTGGGCGAGCAAGGCGATCGAGGGCACAAGAAACAGCACCGAGCCGCCAGGCTCCACTTGCCGCTCAGCGATACGCAGGCTCGTGAAGGTCTTGCCGGTGCCGCAGGCCATGATGAGCTTGCCGCGGTCGTGCTCGTCGAAACCGCGCATGACGGCACCGAGCGCTTCGATCTGGTGGGTCCTGAGCTTCTTGGGCTCAGCGGGCTCGAGGGTGGTGGGGTCGGTGAACCGGTACTTCGACCAATCGATGCCGGAATCTTCGAGCTCGTTGATCCCGATCCGGGTCGTCTGGATCTGCTGGTCGAGCAGGGCATCCGTGGCGTGCTTCGACCACTTATTCGTGGTCGATACGATGATGCGCGAGCTGAACGGATGCTTGCCGCTCGCCGTGAAGAAGGAGTCAATGTCCTCTTTGTTCAGGTAGTGCTTGGGCGAGAAGAACTTGCATTGGATGGCGCATAGCTCGCCGCTGTAACGCTCGCGAGCGACGAGGTCGATCCCGGTGTCGACCTTGCCGTCACGGCCCGGCCAGTCCTGCCAAAGCCACACCTCGTCGTACTGCGCGGCGTACACAGGGTCGGTCGCCAGGAACTCCCGGATGAGCTTCTCGAAGTACAGCCCCTTGGTGCGCTGGTCTGGCGCGGTGCGCTCATACTCGTCGAGCAGGTCATGGATGGTGGTCACGTTCGGGTCCCCGCATTTCCGCACACCGCATCAGCGCGGCCATCCCCATTAATGCATTAATGAGCAACGCATAGAAACCCAAGAGTGTGTACCTCGGCGAAAACAAGCGACGGCGATATGCATGGGGAGTGCAATCACCACGTTCCGGCGCCTCCATGAAGTTTGGAGAGCGCGTCCTCAGCATCAGAAAGGCGAGCCGTTTCAGCCGGAAAACTCTCGCGGGAATGGCGGATATGGACGTTTCGCACCTGGCGAGGCTGGAGCACGGCTACGTGAACCCGAGCCTTCACATGATCATCCAGCTCGCGGTGGCGCTCAAAGTGGATCCCATCGAGTTTGTCCGGGACCTTGGAGTTGTCGACCTGCCAGAGAATCGCAAACCCTATTCGCTTGAGGATTTCCTGAAGGAGAAACGTCGCAGGGATTCCAGCTAGTCGGAAAAGGTCCAGATAAACGCGGACTCATCCGGTCGCAGCCACGTTAGGGAGACGGCCACGTCGTTTGGGTGGGTGAGTCGAGCATCAATGGTGAAACGGCCACCAGGTTCGATCTCGCCGCAAAGCACTGCTTCGCCGGATGCCAGAAACTGGTAGCCGACCCTGAAGGCGGTCTCTGCACTGCAATTTTGAATCGAATAGAGCGGTGCCCGAGTTCGGTCGACTTCCCACGGCACTCGGTAGGCGCGCTCTCCCAGTGGTCCATTGGGCTCAACAAGTCGAAGCATGCCTGCACGCTAGGGCGGGCATCCGACGCAAGTCAGGCTCGCGGTGGAGTCCATCGCGAGCGATCGCAAGGGGAGGAGAGGATGGCTATTGCGTGACGAGCCCGTAGTCCCCGTTGTAGCGGTCGAGCACCTCGGCGATCGGGGCATCCAGCACGAGACAGCCCTTGTCGAGGTACAGGCCGCGCGTGCAGAAACGCTTGAGGTCGCGCTCGTTGTGCGAGACGAAGAACAGGGTGCGACCGCCCGCGAGTAGCTCCTCGATCCGCCGGTAGCACTTCTCCCGGAAGGCCTTGTCGCCCACGGCGAGCACCTCGTCCACGAGCAGGATCGGCTCCTCGAGCCGCGAAATGACCGAGAAGGCGAGCCGTACCTTCATACCGCTCGACAGGTGCTTGTACGGGGTGTCGAGAAAGTCGCCGATCTCCGCGAAATCGATGATCTCGTCGAACCGCGCGGCGATCTCGTCACGCTTCATCCCGTGCAGCCCCGACATGAGATGCACGTTGTCGCGCACCGTGAGGTCCTCGACGAATCCTCCGGTGATCTCGATGAGCGGGGCGACGCCCGCGTGCACCGTGACGGTGCCCTCATCCGGAAGCAGCACGCCCGTCACGAGCTTGAGCAGCGTCGACTTGCCCTGCCCGTTGCGCCCGACGACGCCGATTGCCTCGCCCTGCGCCACCGAAAAGGTCACGTTCCGCAGTGCCCAGAACTCGCTCGGTCGGATGCGGCGGTTGCGTCGCGCGAACAGGTCCTTGAAATTGCGGCGCGAGCGGCGGTTGCGTCGAAAGCGGATGCCGACATCCGCCACCTCGATGACGGAGGGGGTCTCGGCAGGCTCGACCGAAGACGTGTCGGCCATCAGATCTCCTTGAGCACGGAACGCTCCGTGCGGCGGAAGACGAGGAGTCCGACCCCCAGGAGCACGATGCTCATGCCCGCGCTCACCGCGATCGCGAACCAGTCGAGCTGGCCGGGGAAGAACGCCGCGCGGTAGAGCGAGAAGATCCCGGCGAGCGGGTTGAAGGCGGCAACCCGCTCAAGGCCGAGGTCGCGCAGATCCGGCAGTCCGTAGATGATCGGGCTCGCGTAGAACAGGAACCGCAACACGAGCTTGATCGCCCGCTCGAGGTCGCGGAAGAACACGACGAGGGGCGCGATGATGAGCCCGAGCCCCATCGTGAGCACGAACTGGATGATGATGGCGAGCGGGAAGAACACCGCCTCCCAGTGCACGGGCGCCGTGAACATGATGGCGAACAGGATCAGCACCGGGATGCTCGCAAGGAACTCGATCCCCTTCGACAGAACGAGCCGGTTGACCCAGATCGTCCGCGGGATCTTCGTCGACCGGATGAGGCGTGCCTCGCGCAGGAACGCCCTCGTGCAGTCGCCGATCGCCCCGCTGAACCACATCCACGGAAGGAGCGCACAGAGCAGAAATACGATGTATTTTTTTTTTAATAATACGGCGACCACCGAGATCTACACTACTTGTGTTCTTCAGTGGA
>DAITPJ010000134.1:0-3807 GCA_036833635.1 Terrimesophilobacter sp. | reverse complement strand
TCTTCGTCAAGGTCATCGACATCGACCTCGAGCGTCGCCGGATCTCGCTGAGCCTCAAGCAGGCGAACGAGGGCGTCGACCCTGAGGGCACCGAGTTCGACCCGGCGCTCTACGGAATGCTCACCGAGTACGACGAGGCCGGCAACTACAAGTACCCGGACGGGTTCGACCCGGAGACGAACGAGTGGAAAGAGGGCTTCGAGGCCCAGCGCGAGAAGTGGGAGCTCGACTACGCAGCCGCCCAGGCCCGCTGGGAGGCCCACAAGAAGCAGGTCGCCGCTGCGGCCGAGGAAGGCATCGGCGAGGCCCCGGCCTCGACGGGCTCGTCCTTCTCCGGAGAGTCGGCTTCCGCCGGCACGCTCGCGGACGACGAGGCGCTTGCCGCGCTTCGGGAGAAGCTCTCGAGCAACTCCTGACGGTCATCGAATCGGCCGGTCTCCTCACGGGGGTCGGCCGTTTCGTCATTTCCGCCTGGCGCGCCGCCGCCGGAAATATGCCCGGGCGACCCACCAGACGAGCCAGGCCACGAGCGGCGCCACGATGATGATGACGAGCGGCGCGAGGAGAGCCAGAACGGACATCGTGATGCTCCCGACATCCTCCGCCGCGCTCACGAGCGGAGTGGCCGTGCCCACTGTCGCCGCATTGATGACGGGCCGAGACGCTGCCTTGGTGACATGGACGACGAGGGCCAGACCGGCACCGAGCGCGATCGGCACCCATTGGTTCGACGAGAAGAACGCACCGGGGTCCTCGACGACGGTCGTTGACGTGGTCGCCCCGGATGCGAACGCGATGCCGCCCGCGGTCGGGCGCACAAGGGTCTGGAGCCAATCGTTGACGTGGTCGACGATCGGGATCTTGTCGGCGACGAGCTCGACGACGAGCAGGACTCCGAGGATGCCGAGTGCCCACGGGTTCTCGAGCCACGCCCATCCGGCCGGCAGGTCCACACCGTCGAGGAAACGCCCGGCGATCCCGAGCGCGAGCAAGGGGACATAGGCGTTGAGGCCTGCCGAGATGGCCAGGCCTGTGCCCGTGAGGAACTCGAGCATAGCCGCTCCCTTCCTCGTGGTGCGGCCAAGCTAGCATGAGCGGGTGTACCTCATCGGCCTGACGGGCGGAATCGCCTCCGGGAAGACCGTCGTCGCACGACGTCTCGCTGGGCACGGTGCCGTGCACATCGACGCCGACGAACTCGCGCGCCTCGTCGTCGAACCTGGGGAGCCAGCGCTCGATGAGATCGCACACGAGTTCGGCTCGGTCGTGGTCGGAGCCGATGGGCGTCTCGACCGTGCGGCTCTGGCCCGGATCATCTTCGGCGACCCCGAGCGCAGGGCCGCGCTCAACGCCATAACGCACCCTGCGGTCAAGGCGCGAGCCAGGGACATCATGGAGGCGGCCGAGGCCGCCGATCCGGATGCGGTCGTCGTCTACGACGTCCCGCTCCTCGTCGAGGCCGGTGTCGACTCCGAGCACTCCTTCGACCTCATCGTGGTCGTGCACGCCGACACCGAGACGCGCATCCGGCGTCTCGTCGAACTCAGGGGGCTCACGCGTGAGGAGGCCGTCCATCGCCTCAACTCCCAGGCGAGCGACACGGAGCGTCTCGCCATCGCCGACGTCGTGATCGATGCGAACGGGACCCTTGGCCACACGATCGAGCAAACCGATTCACTGTGGGCGGGCATCCGCCGTTCCGCCGCAAGCAAACACGCAGAGTAGTGTCTGTGCCGGTGCCTAGGCTGGAGTAATGCAACCCACGCGCGCGGTCCGGCCCTTCGAGGTCGTGAGCGAGTATGTGCCGAGCGGTGACCAACCTGCCGCCATCGCCGAGCTCGCCGCCCGCATCAACGCGGGGGAGACGGATGTCGTACTTCTCGGCGCGACCGGAACCGGCAAATCGGCCACGACGGCGTGGCTCATCGAGCAGGTGCAGCGCCCGACGCTCGTGCTCTCCCACAACAAAACGCTTGCGGCGCAACTCGCCAATGAGTTCCGCGAACTCATGCCGAACAACGCCGTCGAATACTTCGTCTCCTACTACGACTACTACCAGCCGGAGGCGTACGTCCCGCAGACCGACACCTTCATCGAGAAGGACAGTTCGATCAACGCTGAGGTCGAGCGCCTCAGGCATTCGACGACGAATTCACTCCTGAGCCGGCGCGACGTGATCGTCGTCTCCACGGTGTCCTGCATCTATGGTCTCGGCGCCGCCGAGGAGTACCTCGAGGCGATGGTCGCGCTCCAGGTCGGCCAGACCATCCCGCGCGACCAGCTCATCCGGCGCCTCGTGGCGATGCAATACCAGCGCAACGACGTGGACTTCTCCCGCGGCAAGTTCCGGGTGCGCGGCGACACGATCGAGATCATCCCTGTCTACGAGGAGCACGCCATCCGGATCGAGCTCTTCGGGAACGAGATCGAGGCGCTCTATTCGCTGCACCCGCTCACGGGGGATGTCATCAACACCTTGGACTCCGTGTCACTGTTCCCTGCGACCCACTACGCCGCGAGCCCCGTGACGATGAAGCGCGCGATCGGCACGATCCGCGAGGAGCTCGCCGAGCGACTCGCAGAGCTCGAGCGCCAGGGCAAGCTGCTCGAGGCGCAGCGACTCAGGATGCGCACGACATTCGACCTCGAGATGATGGAGCAGATCGGATTCTGCAGCGGGATCGAGAACTACTCCAGGCACATCGACGGGCGCAGCGCAGGCGAACCGCCGAACTGCCTGCTCGACTACTTCCCTGAGGATTTCCTCGTCGTCATCGACGAGTCGCACGTCACAGTTCCACAGATCGGCGCGATGTACGAGGGCGACGCGAGCCGCAAACGCACGCTCGTCGAGCACGGCTTCCGACTGCCGAGCGCCCTCGACAACCGCCCGCTCACCTGGACCGAGTTCCTCGAACGCGTAGGCCAGAAGGTCTACCTGTCGGCGACGCCCGGTCGGTATGAGCTCGGGATCACCGACAGCATCGTCGAGCAGGTCATCCGCCCGACGGGCCTCATCGACCCGAAGATCGTCGTGAAGCCGAGCAAGGGCCAGATCGACGATCTCCTTGAGGAGATCCGGCTGCGCGCCGAGCGCAACGAGCGGGTGCTCGTGACGACGCTGACCAAGAAGATGGCCGAGGAGCTCACCGACTACTTCACCGAAGCGGGAGTGCGCGTGCGTTATCTCCATTCGGATGTCGACACGCTGCGTCGTGTCGAGCTGCTGACCGAGTTGCGCCAGGGCGTCTTCGACGTGCTCGTGGGCATCAACCTGTTGCGGGAAGGCCTAGACCTCCCCGAGGTCTCCCTCGTCGCGATCCTGGATGCGGACAAGGAGGGCTTCCTGCGCTCCTCGACCTCGCTCATCCAGACGATCGGCCGTGCGGCGCGAAACGTCTCGGGCGAAGTGCACATGTACGCCGACGTGCTCACGGACTCCATGAAGCAGGCGATCGAGGAGACGACCCGGCGTCGCGAGAAACAGGTCGCCTACAACACCGAGAACGGCATCGACCCGACCCCGCTGCGCAAGCGCATCGCCGACATCACCGATGTGCTCGCGCGCGAGGATGCCGACACCGAACAGTTCCTCGCCGGCCGGGACGGCAAGCGCCGCGCGCCGACTCCGGCGCTGCGGACGACGGGGCTCGCGGCGAGCGGTGCGAACGACATCGAGGCCATCATCAGGGATCTCAACGAACAGATGCTCCAGGCAGCGGGTGAGCTCAAGTTCGAGTTGGCCGCCCGGCTGCGCGACGAGGTAGCCGACCTCAAGAAGGAGCTGCGCCAGATGGAGGCGGCCGG
>DAITPJ010000133.1:0-3812 GCA_036833635.1 Terrimesophilobacter sp. | reverse complement strand
GGCATCGTCGTCTCGATGCAGAACGAGAAGAGCCAGCTGCAGAACCGCGAGGCCGGCATGCGGGTGCTGCGGGCACGCATCCTGGCCCGCCAGCAGGAGGAGCAGGCCGAGCTCGACTCCGCCGCCCGCAAGAGCCAGATCCGCACGATGGATCGTTCGGAGCGCATCCGCACCTACAACTTCCCGGAGAACCGGATCGCCGACCACCGCACCGGCTACAAGGCCTACAACCTGGATGCCGTCATGAACGGCGCGCTCGACCCCGTCATCGAGTCGTGCATCCAGTTCGATGAGGAAGCACGGCTGGCCGACCTCGGGGGCGACGCTTGATCTGTGCAGCCGCGTAGTCTGGCCGCATGGCCGCCTCCTCGAGCGACAAGCTCAAGACCCACGTCACCGCGGTGCCGGTCGAGGACTTCCTCGCGACCGTGACCAACAAGCGGCGTCTCGCCGATGCGAGCGAGATCATCGCCATCATGCGCAGGGTGTCGGGGGTTGAACCCGTCATGTGGGGCCCGACGATGATCGGTTTCGGCTCGTACCACTACCGCTACGACTCCGGCCACGAGGGCGATGCCTTCATCATGGGGCTCTCGCCGCGCTCGGCGTCGATGTCCGTCTATGGGATCTACAACGCCTATGACCCCGACCCGCGGCTCGAGAAGCTCGGCCCGCTCACGACCGGCAAGAGCTGCGTCTACATCACGAAGTTCGAGGCGATCGATCACGAGGTATTCGAGGCGATGGCCCGGGATGCCTGGGCGCGGCAGGGCGGTCCGGCAACCAGCATGCGCCTGCACGACGATCGATGGGGTTCGGCCGACGACGACGCCGGGCGCTCACCCGCCTAACTGCCAGGCCACCTTGAGGGCGGATGCCGTCGTGAAGACCTCGGAGGTCCAACCGAACTGACGGGCGCCGTCCACGTTATCGAGGCGATCGTCCGTGAAGCGCACCGCATGGCGTTCGACGGGGTGCCGGAGCGTTTCCTCGATCGCCGCGTGTGCGCGTTCGAATGCGGCGAGAGCGGGCTTTCGCACCCCGAAGTCGCTCGAGTTGAGCACGCGACGGAAGCGGCGACCGAGGTCGTGGGTCGCCAACTCGACCGGGATGTTGTCAGTGCCGTTGGTGAAGACGAACACCGGATGGTCGGCGTCGTTCAACTCGTCGATGAGCTCGACCGTCTCGGCTACGAGCTCACCGTGGTAGTCGAGCCATGGCGTGACGATGCCGGGATCGAGTTCGCGAACCCCGCTGGCGCGCGCGAGCTTGTCGCGGATCGTGTCACCCCATGCGGCGTAGGTCATCCGGCCCTCGACGACCTCGACGAGTTCCGGCCCGTCAAAGGCGGCCGCCGAGACTGAGCCGGCCGGCAGGCCGAGGGCGCTCTCGATGGGAGCATCGGAGGTGGCGGAGTCGAACCGACGGATGACACCATCGAGGTCGAAAACGTAGACCGGCCCGGGTTGACCTGGGAGCGCGGCGGGCGACTGCTCATCGATCACACGCTCCATCGTGCCAGCGGCCGCGCAATCGCAGCCCCGGGCGCTCCGATATCGACCACACCATCGCGTGGGAAGACGGCGGCAGAACCGTGCCCGACAAGGGCGACCTGTCGCTCGGGCGAGGCCGCGGATGCCACCAGAATGGAGGCATGCCCACCTCGATCCGCGCACTACGCGAGCGGGCCGTCGCCGAGCTCGCACGGTCGGGGGTTCCCGACCCGGAGGTCGACGTGGAACTGCTCCTCGGCCACGTGATCGGCATCGGCAGGGGGGAGGTGCAGTCGAAGATCGCGCTGGATGCGACGCTCGGTGACGACGACACTGTCGCGTTCGACGCCCTCATAGCTCGCCGCGCGGCCCGCGAGCCCCTGCAGCACCTCACCGGGCGTGCGCCCTTCCGCAACCTCGAGCTCGCGGTCGGCCCCGGTGTCTTCGTGCCGCGACCCGAGACCGAAGTGGTCGCCCAGTTCGCGATCGATGCCCTTCACGCCGCGGCCGTGGCGGAGCCCATCGCGGTCGACCTCGGCACCGGAAGCGGCGCGATCGCGATCGCGATGGCGACCGAGGTCCCTCGCGCGAAGGTGTTCGCGGTCGAACGTTCTCCCGAGGCGTTCGAGTGGGCCGCCCGCAATGCGACGGAAGCCGGCGTCGGCAATCTCGAGCTCGTCCTCGGCGACCTCGCCGACGCCTTTCCCGACCTCGACGGGACGGTCGCCGTCGTGATCTCCAATCCGCCCTACGTGCCGACGGACGCCATCCCCCGCGATCCAGAGGTGCGCCTCTTCGACCCGGCGGTCGCGCTGTACGGGGGCGTCGACGGTCTCGACCTCGTCCGCGCCGTGTCGCGCACCGGGCTCCGGCTGCTGCACCAAGGCGGCACGCTCGTGATCGAGCACGGCGAGCTGCAGGGCGCCGACATCCGGAACCTTCTCACCTCAGACGGATGGCGCGCACCGGCCACCCACCCCGACCTGCTCGGCCGCGACCGCGCGACGACGGCGCTGCGGTAGGCGCCCGTCAGGCGCGGGCGCGTGTCGCGAAGGCCTCGATCGCCGCGTCAAGACCGCGTGTGTCGGGGACGCCATCCCTCCAGGCGATGACGTGCCCCGTGATGCCCACGGCCGTCGCGCCGGCGACATTAGCCTCGGAGTCGTCGGTGAAGAAGGTGTCCGTCGGTGCCGCCCCGAAGCGCTCGATGGCGAGCCGGTAGATCCCGGCATCCGGTTTTCGGATGCCCAGATCGCTGCTCACGAGCACGCGGTCGCCCACGAGCGCGGCGACATCCGGAGCGAGCACGGAGAAGGACTCCGCGAAGGGCGATGGGTTGTTCGTGAGGATCGCGACCGTGCCGAGGGAGGCCGCGCGGCGGAGTGCCTCGATCGAACCGGGGATGGGCGTACTCGCGAGCATCCGCGTCTCCCGCCAGCCCTCGAGGGTGAGCCTGGCGCCCGTCACGCGTTCGAACTGCTCGAAGTACTCCGCCGACGTCGGCCACTCGCCCGCCTCGGCCCTCCGTTCGAACCCACCGGCCCACCAGGACTTCGCGAGGTCGTACTGGCTCACCCCGGTCAGGAGACTGAGTGCAGGCAGCCGGATGCGGAAGTCGTAATCGTAGAGC
This sequence comes from Terrimesophilobacter sp., assembly GCA_036833635.1. GTDB lineage: Bacteria > Actinomycetota > Actinomycetes > Actinomycetales > Microbacteriaceae > Terrimesophilobacter. The sequence goes on along the minus strand of DAITPJ010000133.1, from coordinate 689 downwards.
GTCTCATCGAAATCGAACAGGTACAGGTCCACGCACGCCCCTTCCGGCCGCCAGAGGTCCAGTCTGCCCGAAGTAGGATGGCACTCGACATGGCGACCATCTACGACTGCTCGGACAGTGCCGAGCTTCTCACCGGCATGCGCCTCGCGCGACAGGCCTTCGGCATGGGCGAACTCATCGTCATCCCCACCGACACGGTCTACGGGATCGCCTGCGACGCCTTCAACCCCGCCGCCGTGCGCCGGCTGCTCGACGCGAAGGGCCGCGGCCCCGACGCGCCACCGCCCGTGCTCATCCCCGGCATCCCGACACTCGACGCGCTCGCCGAGAGCGTCCCCGAGGAGGTGCGCAGGCTCGTGAAGGCGTTCTGGCCGGGCGCGCTCACGGTCATCGTCCCGGCGCGCGAGTCGCTCACCTGGGATCTCGGCGAGACGCACGGCACCGTTGCGCTCCGGATGCCGGACAACGAGATCGCGCTCGAACTGCTCTCCGAGACCGGCCCGCTCGCGGTGTCCTCCGCCAACCTCACAGGGCAGCCTGCAGCCATGACCGCGCAGGAGGCCCACGCCGCCCTCGGCGAGAGCGTCTCGATCTACCTCGACGGCGGCACGGTCGGGCTCGAGATCTCCCCTGGCAATGACGCCGGATCGACGATCGTCGACGCCACTGGCCTCCTCATCGGCAAGGAA
>DAITPJ010000132.1:0-3918 GCA_036833635.1 Terrimesophilobacter sp. | reverse complement strand
TCCACAGGGCCTGCCGAGTACCCTCGATTCATGACGGGAGCCGTGCGCAGGGCCACGATCGACGACGTCGACGCCATCGCGCGAGTGCACTATGCCAGCCACGTCGAAACCTACTCCGGCCTCTTCCCCGAGGGCGTCATCGAAGCGAATCCCCCGGAGCGCCGGGCGAGAATGTGGACCCGCATCATCTCGGAGAAGCTCGGAGACGTCTGGGTCGCCGAGGTTCCGACCGGGGGCGACGGCGGCCGGGACACCCCCGAGATCGTCGGGTTCGCGGGAACCGGTCCGCCCAGGGACGACGATCCTCCCCGCGATCGCGAACTCGCATCGATCTATCTCCTCGCAGCCCACCACGGTTCAGGGCTCGGCCAGGCGCTTCTGGATGCCGCGCTCGGTGACGGGCCGGCTTCGCTCTGGGTGCTCGCCGAGAACCCGCGCGCTATCGCGTTCTACCGTCGTAACGGGTTCGAGCCCGACGGGGCGGAGAAGCTCGACGAGAATTATGGAAACGTCCGCGAGATCCGGATGGTGCGCTAACGCGACCGCGCCGCAACGACTATCAGGCGACCCCGCATTCCACGTGATTGACTCGCTATATGACGACCGAGGAAACACAGGATCCGTTCACGATCACGAACGTCCCAGAATCCCGCCGCTACGAACTGCGGGACGGCGACAACGTCATTGGTTTTTCGGAGTACCGCGAGCATCCGGACCGCATAGTCTTCACCCACACCGTCGTCGACAACGCCTACGAGGGGCAGGGGCTCGGCTCGCGCCTCGTGCGGTTCGTGCTCGAGGATGCGGTGTCGAGGGGAAAGCGCATCGTCCCGGTGTGCACCTTCACTGCCGCCTACCTGCGACGCCATCACGAGTTCGACGATCACGTCGACTGGCCGGATGCTTCGGCCGACACGGCAGGCGACGCGAGACCCTGAGACTGGCCCAGTCGACTCATCCGCGGAATACTGGCCCTATGCATCCCATCCAGTACGTGCTCCTGACGATCGGGACGATCGTCATCATCCTCGCTTTCATGGCCGTCGTGGCCATGGTCAGGTCGCATTCGCACTAGCGCGTCGGCTGCCTGAACCCTCGCCCTCTGCGGCGAGCGCGCGACGGGTGCACAATCGAGGTGAAGGGTTGGTGCACCGTGGAGGAGATGCCGGAACATCGCGGTCAGGTTGAGCGGTTGCGCGCGGCGTTGTCCCCGGTCATCGCGATCGGACCGGATTTTCTCGCCGGACGGCGCGATGCCGACGACATGGCACACACGATGGTGGCGGCGGCGGAAGCATTTGCGAAAGGCGAGCGGGCCAACGAAAGTGCGCCGGACTCGATCAGGAATCCGGTTACCGCATCCGACCGCGAGGCGGCACTGGAATTGCGTGCAGTGTTCTCCGAACTCTACGGATGCGGTTCCGGGTACCTCGCCGCTCGCTGCGACTCCGATTGCGTCGCCCGCACGATGGCGCAGATCCTGAGCGAGTTCAGCGATCTTGCGAGCGCCCCCGACTGAAGAGGCCCCCGAGCAGCGCGTGCAGGAGCGGGAGCCCCGATGCGGCCATGAGCACCCAGCCGAACACGGGCTCGGTCTGCCTGAGAAAGACCCCACCGATGAGAAGCCCCGCGAACACGACCGAGGACAGCGTTCGACGCGCCAGGTGCTCGAACGCGAGCACGCGCTGGTCGAGTCCTGGGGTCCTGATGGCCAGGTTCCCGCGCTGGATGAGGGTGCTGAGCTCATCGAGTTGCTGCGGCAGGCCCGCAAGGAGACCGACGGTCGTGACAGCCTGCCGTGCGAGGGCACGCAGGGCGTTCCCGCGCTCCTCCCGCGCGAGTCGCTCCGCGTAAGGCTCGATCGCGGTCCAGATGTTGAATGCAGGGTTGAGCGCGGTGGACACCCCCGAGGTCACCGATACGGCCCGGATGATGAGCAGCAGATTCTCGGGGAGTTGGAAAGGCATCGCGCGCATGACGCGTCCGAACTTCTCCGCGAAGTCGGTAAATTCACGCGGGTCGACTTTCTGAAGCTCGGCGAATCCCATTCCACCGAATCGGGCGAACAGCTCGCTCATAGCCTGCTCGAGCGGGGCGGCCTCCGCCGTGGGCAACAGCATCCCCATGTCGCGGATGCTCGCCACGAGTCCCTTGGAGTCGCGCGCGGCAACCGCGATGATGAGTCGCTGCAGGCCGCCCTTGAGCGAAGCGGGGACCTCGCCCATCATGCCGAAGTCGACGAAGGTGAGGGACCAGTCGCGCGCGGAAGCATCTGTTCGCGGAGTCGATGCCGGTGTCACGAAGATGTTGCCTGGGTGGGGGTCGGCATGGAAGAACCCGTGCGTGAAGAGCTGGTCGAACATGGCGCTCGCGAGCGCTTGCGCCACCAGCTCCGGGGCAATGCCGGCGGCGCGGAGCGCCTCGCGGTCGCTGATCTTGATGGCCGTCACGTCGGAGAGCGTCAGGACACGCCTCGTCGTGCGCTCCCATACGACGGTCGGAGCCTGTACCTGCTCGTTCTCGATGAAGTTCGCGGCGAAGCGCTCTGCGCTGCTGCCCTCGTGCAGGTAGTCGATCTCCTGGAGGCTGATGATGGCGAACTCCTCAAGGAGCGAGGGCAGGTGCACTCGCCGCGAAATGAACGCGACACGGTCGAGCCAGCCGGCGATCTTTCTCAGCGCGGCGAGATCCACGCGGATGATCGCATCGATGCCGGGTCGCTGGATCTTGACGACGACATCCGGGAAGCCGACGAGGCTGGCATCGGCCGGCGTGAGTCGCGCCCTGTGCACCTGGCCGAGGGACGCCGCGGCGATAGGTGCAGGGTCGAAGTGCGAGTACGCCGTCGAGAGGGGCACTCCGAGGTCCGCTTCGGCGAGCGCGCGCACGAGGGCGAAGTCGGCGGCGGGAACCTCGTCCTGCAGTCCTTCGAGTTCGCTCGTGACCTCGGGCGGCAGAACGTCCAGCCGGGACGACAGGAACTGGCCGACTTTGATCATGAGGCCGCCCAGCTCGACCGCGAGGTCGTGGAAGTGCCGCGCGACGTCGCGTGCTCGCGCCGGGCGCCCTCGGCGCGACAGCCTGCCGAGACCCAGGCGGGGGAGTGCGGCCTCGAACCACCACTCCTGCACGATGTACCGGGCGGCGAACCGGACGATCCGCCGGTAGCGGGCGCGCAGGTGTCTGGTGCTGTTCATGTCGCTTCCTGCTGCCGTCGCCGGTCGTGGCGCCGTGACGGCATCCGGTTGGTCCCGCAGCTCAGTCCTCGGCGAGGATAGCGTGAAGCTTACGTCGTGCCTCGTCGATAATGGCAACGGCGTCGTCGACCTGCTGGGCGGTGCCTTCTCGGGCGACCTGGCCGATCACATGGGCAAGCCTGACGCCGGCCTTCGGCAGGACCGCCGATCGACCGCCGCTCCAGCGGGTGGATGTCTCCCATGGCGCAGGGCCGCTGGCTTCGGCTTCTGCGGTTCCGCTCTCAGTGAGCGAGTAGGTCTTTCTGCCATCCGCCTCCTGCGCGAGAATGACGCCCTCGTCGGCGAGCAGCTGCAGGGTCGGGTAGACGGATCCTGGACTCGGCTTCCAGGCGCCGTTGCTGCGCTTGGCGATCTCCTGGATGATCTGGTAACCGTGCATCGGACCTTCGGCGAGAAGTGAGAGGATCGCCGACCGGACGTCTCCGCGCCCCATCCGCGGACCGATCCGTCGGTCGAACTCGGTGCGAAGGCTCTCGACCGTCTCCCACAGCCCGAAGCCTGGCTGGTGCTGGTCGTGCCGCCTGTCGTCGTGTGACGTGTTCATGATGGCTCCCTTTTCGCTCAACGATACATCGTTGAGTCGGGAGTTGTCGCGGTGTCCGAAGGGGGACTTGAACCCCCACGCCCTATACGGGCACTAGCACCTCAAGCTAGCGCGTCT
>DAITPJ010000131.1:0-3918 GCA_036833635.1 Terrimesophilobacter sp. | reverse complement strand
AGGACGTGCTCGCCAAGTGCTACGGCGGTGACATCACCCGCAAGCGCAAGCTGCTCGAGAAGCAGAAGGAGGGCAAGAAGCGGATGAAGATGGTGGGCCGTGTCGAGGTCCCCCAGGAAGCCTTCATCGCCGCGCTTTCCGGGGACGTCGAGAAGAAGAAGTAGGCGGCCGAGTCGGGAACCCGGCCGCAACCTCCTCCGGCACCGCTAGACGGGCCTGAGATCCGTCGTGCGGGGAGACATGCTCATCGCGCCGAGTATCACCCGAAGGCTCGTAGAGGGCTACGTGCGCCGCCCGCCCAGGCCGCCCGATGGCGAGAGGGAGCTGACCAGCCTCACCGACCGCGAGCGGGACGTGCTCACGGAGCTTGCGCGCGGGCTGAGCAATGCCGAGATCGGAGCTCGACTGCATGTGTCGGAGGGAACCGTGAAGACCCACGTGAGTCGGCTTCTGGCCAAGCTGGGGCTTCGTGACCGGGTCCAGGCGGTCATCGCAGCCTACGAACTCGGGTTCGTGCAGCCAGGCGGCGAGCAGGCGAGGGCGTAGCCGGTTCGTTACGCTGGTACCGGCCTGCAGATGCGAGATGGAGGTGGCCGTGACCCGACAGCTGCCCTGGGACCAGGTCGTGACGTACGGCGCGGTCGGCGGAACCAAAGCCGCCGATCTCATGGCGTTCCCGCCTGCCGGTTTTCGTCCCTTCGAGCAACGCACGCGCATCGGGCACGGCGACGCGAGATGGCAGCACGCGTGGCAGTCGGCGATGACGTGGGGGATCCAGCGGGGCAGCGGCATCCAGGTGCGGCTTCATGATTCGCCGGCCGAGGTCACGGAGGGAACGTACACGCCGGTCGCCTTCGACGACGCCGGCGAACCCATCGCCTCCCCGCTTGCTTCCGAATCGGATGAGATCGTCTATGGCGCGGAGGGGCACCCGTTCATCGCGCCGGGCGACACCGCGGTTCTCGTGGTGCCGCTGTGGCTGTTCGGCATCCGCGCGCCCTGTCGCGTCATCTACGTCATCGACGAGCCGAATCGAAAGGGTTTCGCCTACGGAACGCTGCCAGGACATCCGGAGAGCGGCGAGGAGGCGTTCATCGTCGACCAGACCGACGACGGCTCGGTCTGGCTCACCATCCGCTCGCTCTCCCGGCCGAGCGGGTGGCAGTGGTGGGCCGTCTATCCCGTGCTCCGAATCGCACAGGCGATCTTCACGCGAAGGTACTTCAGGGCGCTCTCCGGCCCGCTCGGCTGAGCTGTCCTGCGACCAGGACTGTGGACTTCCGCCGATAGCCCGTCGTCGAAACGCCGGTACGTTGTGCCCGGGCGCCAACGCCGCCGAAGTGCGCAGGTCGCTTGGGTAATCTGGCATCATGACCGACTACCGCCCACCCATCTCCGAGATCGCTTTCGCCCTCGAGCACCTCGCGGGTTATCGCGACATCGCGGCTCTTCCCGAGTACGAGCACGCCGACCTCGAGACCGTCGTCGGCATCCTCGAGGATGCTGGCGCTTTCATGGCCGAGGTCGTCGCGCCCACGAACCGCATCGGGGACACGGAGGGCGCCCAGCGCCAGCCCGACGGCTCTGTGCGCACCCCCGCCGCATTCAAGGACGCCTACCGCAAGTACGTCGACGCCGGCTGGGCGGCCGTGCCGTTCCCGGAGGAATTCGGGGGCGGTCACTTCCCCTGGTCGATCGGGCTCGCGATCCAGGAGACCCTGCTCTCCTCCAACATGGCCTTCGCGCTCTGCCCGCTTCTGACCCAGGGGGCGATCGACGCCCTGCTCGCCTACGGCGACGATGAGCAGAAGCAGCAGTACCTGCCGAAGATGATCAGCGGCGAGTGGACAGGGACCATGAACCTCACCGAGCCGCAGGCGGGTTCGGATGTCGGCGCCCTCACGACGCGCGCGGTCAAGCGCGATGACGGCAGCTACGGCATCACCGGCCAGAAGATCTTCATCACCTACGGCGAGCACGACATGGCGGACCAGATCGTGCACCTCGTGCTCGCGCGCACCCCGGATGCCCCGGCCGGCACGCGGGGCATCTCCTGCTTCATCGTGCCCAAGTTCCTCGTGCACGAGGACGGCTCCCTCGGGGAGCGCAACGCCGTCAACTGTCTCTCGATCGAGCACAAGCTCGGCATCCACGGCTCGCCGACGTGCGTGCTCGAGTACGACGACGCCACCGGGTACCTCATCGGCGAGGAGAACATCGGCATGCGCATCATGTTCGTCATGATGAACAGCGCCCGCCTCTCGGTCGGCATGCAGGGTGTCGCGATCGCCGAGCGCGCATACCAGGGCTCGCTCGCCTACGCGCAGGAGCGCGTCCAGGGCCGTGCGATCGGCGCGACAGCCGATTCGCCCATCATCGACCACCCCGACGTGCGCCGGATGCTCATGACTCAGCGGGCATATCTTGCGGCACTGCGCGGCATGATGTACCTCAACGCGTGCCAGATGGACCTCGCGCAGTTCCACCCCGACCCCGCCGTGCGCCTGCGAGCGTCGGAGATCGTCGGCATCCTGACGCCGATCTGCAAGAGCTTCGGAACCGACCTGGCCAATGAGCTCACCTCGCTCGCGCTGCAGATCCACGGCGGCATGGGCTACATCGAGGAGACCGGGGCTGCGCAGCACTACCGCGACGCGCGCATCACCGCGATCTACGAGGGCACGAACGGCATCCAGGCCGCCGACCTCGTCGGCCGCAAGCTCGGCATGCGTGACGGCGCGTCATTCCTCGAGTTCATCGGTGAGATGCGCGGGCTCGACAGTGCGCTCGCGGATGCCGGGGCCGGCTTCGATGGCATCCGCACGTCGCTCGCCGCGCAGCTCGACGCGCTCGAGAAGGCAACAGTGTGGATGCTCAGGAACGGCGCAACCGATCCGAACGCGGCGCTTGCCGGATCGAGCCCCTACCAGCGGATGTGGGGGCTCGTCGTGGGCGGGTGGCTGCTCGCGAAGGGCGCGCTCGCGGAGGCCGGTGCTGGTGAGGATGGCGCGGGCGACGACACGCGCCTCGTGATCGCCCGCTTCTACGCGGGCCAGCTTCTGCCGCAGGCATCCGGCCTGCTCGCGGCGGCGACCGCCGGGGCAGACGATCTCTTCGCACTCGACGCCGATCGGCTCGGTGCGGTGGGCTCGCTCGCGCGCAAGCACTGATGCGCTGAGGGGACGTCGCCGACCGTCGTCTCCGTCCTGTGGATAACTTCCGGCAATGTCGGTGGCCTCCGGTTGGGTCGGAGTATGGAAAACATGTCGACCGGTGGGGCAGCGCCCATGGTCGATGGCGTGTTTCCGGATGACTTCGGGCCGGACGTCGAAGCGGAGTTCGAGCGTGAGTTCGATGCCGAGTTCGAGGCGATCGTGGCGTCGTGGGAGGCGGAGCAGGCGCGTCGGGAACCGGTGTCGGAGGCGGAGGAGTGCCTGGACGGGCTGCTGGAGACCCGGACGGTGATCGCCGCCCTGCAGGCGCGGGAGCAGCGCTTGCTGGCCAGGCTTGAGATGATCGCTCTGGAGTCGACCGAGTCGACCGATCCGGTCGGCGCGTCGGTGTCGGGTCGCGTGCGGGAGATCGCGTGGCGGTCGATGGTGGCCGAGGTCGCGGTGGCGACCCGGCAGGCGGACCGGACGGTGCAGGCCGCAATGGGGCGAGCCAGCGCCTTGGTTTCGAGTCTGCCGGCAACTTTAGAGGCGTTGGAGTGCGGGCGGATCACCCTCAACCATGTGCGGGTGATTCTGGAGTACGCGGACGGCATCGAACCCGACGCCCTGACCGAGTATGAAGACATTGTGGTGCCGCAGGCGGAGCACACCACCCCGGGGAAGCTGGCCGGCACGGCGAAGATCGCCGCTGCCAGGTTGCGGGCGGGCACCTTCGAGGAACGCCACGCCAAGGCGCGGGAGTTGC
>DAITPJ010000130.1:1063-3925 GCA_036833635.1 Terrimesophilobacter sp. | reverse complement strand
CCCCCATTGGAATGCCCGTTCGCGAACCCTCTGGAGCCCGAGTCAGCGCTCGAAAACTACACCCTCGCGAGGACGCGCCGCTACTACTCGGTCTGCCCCCAATATGGGGGGTCATTGCTACCCGGGCTCGCCCCAAAGGGCCTCGCGCTAGCCTTGACGGGTGACGACTCCGACCCTCGCCTCCGACCTCCAGTTCGCGCTCGAGCTCGCCGACCTTGCCGATGCGATCTCGCACGACCGCTTCCGCGCGGCCGATCTCGAGGTGTCGATGAAACCCGACATGACCGAGGTCTCGGATGCCGACCGGGCGGTCGAGGCGAGCATCCGGGAGTCGATCGAGGCGAACCGGCCTGGCGACTCGATCTATGGCGAGGAGTACGGAACCATCGGCGACTCGCGCCGGCAGTGGATCATCGACCCCATCGACGGCACCTCCAACTTCGTGCGCGGCGTGCCGGTGTGGTCGACGCTCATCGCGCTCGCCGTCGACGGCGCGCCAGTGCTCGGCGTCGTGAGCGCGCCCGCGCTCGGCCGGCGCTGGTGGGGCGCCGACGGCCTGGGCGCCCACACGCGCGATCTCGACGGAAGCGAGCGCAGCATCCGGGTCTCGGGCGTCACCGATCTCGCGCACGCGTCGATCGCGCTGAGCGGGCTCGACCGATTCGAGCAAGCCGGCCGACTGGAGAACTACCTCGAACTCATGCGGAAGGTCTGGCGCACGCGCGACTACAGCGACGCCTGGCCGTACATGATGGTCGCCGAGGGCGTGGTGGATGTCGCTGGCGAGTTCGACCTGCAGCCCTACGACATGGCCGCGCTGTTCCCCATCATCGCCGAGGCCGGCGGAACACTCACCTCCATGGATGGCGAAGCGGGACCGTGGCACGGCTCGGCGCTCGCGACCAACGGCTTGCTGCACGACGCGGTGCGGGAGATCCTCGCCGGTTGACGGTGCCGACGATTTCCGACTTCTTGCATACTGTGCAAAAATGAAGCAATGACTTCTCGTGCGCCCCGAACCGCAAGGGCGCGCACCGAGCGGGCCCGCTCACACGAATCCAAACGCGGCCTCATCCTGCTCTTCGTCGGGCTCATGCTCGCGATGCTGCTCGCCTCGCTCAGCCAGACCGTGCTGAGCGCGGCCATGCCCACGATGGTCGGCGAGCTCAACGGCGTCGACCTCATGCTCTGGGTCATGACCGCGTACATCCTCGCCTCGACGATCATGATGCCGATCTACGGCAAGGTCGGCGACCTTATCGGCCGCAAGGGCCTCCTCCTGTTCGCGATCATCGCGTTCATGACGGGCTCGGTGCTGGGCGGCCTCGCGGGCGACATGAACCTGCTCATCGTCGCGCGCGTCGTCCAGGGCATCGGCGGCGGCGGGCTCATGATCCTCTCGCAGGCGATCATCGCGGATGTCGTCCCGGCTCGCGAGCGCGGCAAATACATGGGCGTCATGGGCGCGGTCTTCGCGGTCTCCTCTGTCGCCGGGCCGCTGCTCGGCGGCTGGTTCACCGAGGGGATCGGCTGGCGCTGGACCTTCTGGATCAACATCCCCCTCGGCATCCTCGCCCTCGTCGCCTCGATCGCCTTCCTGCATCTGCCCAAGCACGACACCAGCGTGCGGCCGCGGATCGACGTCGTCGGCATGGCCCTCCTCGCCGCCGCGACGACCTGCCTCGTGCTCATCGCGAGCTGGGGCGGCAGCGTCTACGACTGGGACTCGCTGCAGATCCTGCTGCTCGCGGCCGGAACGATCGTCACCGGCATCCTCTTCGTCGTCGTCGAGCTGCACACGCCGGAGCCCATCATCCCGATGAACCTCTTCCGCGAGCGCAACTTCACCCTCACGACGCTCGCCGGGCTGCTCACCGGCGTCGCGATGTTCGGCGTCATCGGCTACCTGCCCACCTACCTTCAGATGACCTTCGGCCAGGATGCGACGATCGCCGGCCTGCTCATGATCCCGATGATGGGCGCGCTGCTCGTGACCTCGGTCGTGACCGGCTGGCTCGTGAGCCGCTACGGCCGGTACAAGTGGATGCCGATGGCCGGCGCCGTGCTCGTCGCCATCGGCCTCGCGCTCCTCAGCAGCATGACGCCCGAGACGCCGCTGTGGCTGTTCTGCGCCTACCTCGCCGTCATGGGGATGGGCCTCGGAACGAGCATGCAGATCCTCGTGCTCATCGTGCAGAACACCTTCCACGTGCGCATGGTCGGCACGGCGACCGCCGCGAACAACTACTTCCGCCAGATCGGCGCGACGCTCGGGAGCGCGTTCGTGGGGAGCCTGTTCGCGACGCGCCTGTTCGACCTGCTCGCCGAGCGGCTGCCCGCATCCGGGAGCCTGCCGGGCGGCAGCGCGCACTCGCTCACCCCGGATGCCGTCAAGCGCCTTCCGGATGCGATTCGTGTCGTCATCGACCAGGCCTACAGCGATGCGCTCACGCCGCTCTTCCTCTGGATGGTGCCGCTCGCGCTCGGCGCGTTCGTGCTGCTGTGCTTCGTCAAGGAGGTGCCGCTCGCGACGACGATCGACCGAGACGCGGTGCTCGAGAACTCGGTCGCGGAAGGCCAGTTGCTCGTGACCGCCGACGAAGAGTAGTTCGCCCCCCGCGACCGCTCCCCCTTGGGGCGCGAATAGGCTGGCAGCATGACCGACCCGGCCCAGCTCATCGCCTCCGCGGCGCTCGGCACCCGGATGACGGTGCGGCGGCGCATCGACGGCGGCTTCGCGGATGCCCTCGGCTACTTGCGCGAGCTCAGCGAAACCGGATGCGTCGTGGAGACCCGGCGGGGGCTCGTGGCGATCCCCTTCGCCGAGATCATGGTCATCGACGGCGAGGGCCGCGAGGCGGC
>DAITPJ010000130.1:0-1053 GCA_036833635.1 Terrimesophilobacter sp. | reverse complement strand
ATCACCGCGGCGAAGCTCGTTCCGCCTCCGCCGCCTCCGCGGGCGCCGCGGCGCCCCATCGCCTGAGTTGACGATCGGAAGGAGCCCCATGCGGGCAGTGCTGTTCCACGAGTTCGGTGCCATGCCGGAGCTCGCCAAGGTACCTGCACCGCAGTGCCCGCCCCGGGGCGCGGTCATCCGGGTGCGCGCGACGGGCCTGTGCCGCAGCGACTGGCACGGGTGGATGGGGCACGACGACGGCATCCGGCTGCCGCACGTCCCAGGCCACGAGCTCGCGGGAGTGATCGAAGAAGTCGGCGCTGAGGTGCGGGACTGGAAGCCGGGCGGCCGCGTGACAGTACCGTTCGTGTGCGCGTGCGGGCGCTGCGAGCAGTGCCTGCTCGGAAACCAGCAGGTGTGCGACAACCAGTCGCAGCCGGGCTTCACGCAGTGGGGCTCGTTCGCCGAGGTCGTGGCGATCGCCGAGGCTGACACGAACCTCGTGGCCCTACCGGACGACCTCGACTTCGTCTCCGCCGCCGCCCTCGGATGCCGCTTCGCGACCGCGTACCGCGCCGTCATGACCCAGGGTCGCGTGGAGGTCGGCGAGTGGGTCGCCGTTCACGGATGCGGCGGAGTCGGCCTTTCCGCGATCATGATCGCCGTCGCGGCAGGTGCGAGGGTCGTCGCCGTCGATGTCTCGGAGCAGGCGCTCGCCCTCGCCGCCGAGCTCGGCGCGGTCGTCGTGCCGGACACGGGAGATATTGTGGCGTCGGTGCGGGAGGTCACGAGCGGTGGAGCGCACCTCTCGCTCGACGCCTTCGGCAGCGCCGTGACGTGCGACAACTCGATTCGCAGCCTGCGCAAGCGCGGCCGCCACGTGCAGGTCGGCCTCATGACCGGAGAGCACGCGCGTGCGCCGATCCCGATGGATCTCGTGATCGCGAGCGAGCTCGAAATCCTCGGCAGCCACGGCATGGCGGCCCACGAGTATCCGGCGATGCTCGCGAGCATCGCGCGCGGCGACATCGACCCGCGGATGCTCGTCGGCCGACGGATCTCGCTCGAGGAGGC
>DAITPJ010000129.1:0-3963 GCA_036833635.1 Terrimesophilobacter sp. | reverse complement strand
GAGTTCGTCCCGCCCGCGGGCGAGCACTGCTGCGTTCGCATCGCCGCCCGAGCCTGATCGGCTCTCCCCTTCCGCGAGGGGTCAGTAATTGTCCTTCCCGGGGCGCGGGAACAGCAGTTGCTGACCCATCGCGGGTGATCTCAGACCGCGACGACGGTTGCCCCGCAGCGCCAGCAGGTGGCCGGGAGCGCGGCCTCGATGAGGGCACCGCACTCGTCGCAGACATACTCGAGCCAGCACACCGGATCCCCAGCAGAACTGAAGCCGTCTCCGGCGTCCTGGGCGCGGCTGCCTGCCGAACCGGCCCGTTCCCCATGCTGCATGCCTCCAGTCTGCACCCCACGAGAACCGGACAACATTCAGGATTCATTCAGCAAACGCGCAGATACTGGCTGACATGAGCGACGGACCGAAGATTCTCATCGTCGATGACGAGCCCAACATCCGGGATCTCCTGACCACGAGCCTGCGCTTCGCCGGGTTCGCCGTGCGCGCGGTCGGCAACGGGGCGCAGGCGATCTCTGCCGTGCTCGAGGAGGAGCCGGATCTCATCATCCTCGACGTCATGCTCCCCGACATGAACGGCTTCGGCGTCACGAAGCGGCTGAGGGCGAGCGGCTACACCGCCCCGATCCTCTTCCTCACCGCGAAGGACGACACCGAGGACAAGATCACCGGCCTCACCGTCGGCGGTGACGACTATGTCACGAAGCCCTTCAGCCTCGACGAGATCGTCGCCCGCATCAAGGCGATTCTCCGCCGCACGATGCAGGACGAAGAGGACGCCATCATCCGGGCCGGCGACCTCACGATGGACCAGGACACGCACGAGGTCACGATCGGCGACACCCAGGTCGAGCTGAGTCCCACCGAGTTCAAGCTCCTGCGCTACCTCATGCTCAACCCCAACCGCGTGCTCAGCAAGGCGCAGATCCTCGACCACGTCTGGGAGTACGACTTCAACGGGGATGCCGGCATCGTCGAGTCCTACATCTCCTACCTGCGGCGCAAGCTCGACCAGTTCTCCGACGAGCCTGTGATCCAGACCAAGCGCGGTTTCGGGTACATGCTCAAGGCCGCCAAGGTCTGAACTGCGTGAGTACCTCAGGGGCGCCAGCCGACTATTGCGGTTAGCCTGATGTCCTGATGCACGAGCAGCTGGCGCAGTGGTGGGGCAGGATCTCCCTGCGCACGAAGACGACGGCGGTGACAGTCCTCCTGCTGACGGTCGGCCTCCTCGTCGCCGGCGTCGGCACGATGACGGTGCTGCGCAATTACCTCGTGAGCGAGGTCGATCGCAAGATCTCTGCGACGTACGGCGACCTTCGCGACTTCAACCTGGGCATCCAGGCCACGTGCGACTGGGCATCCGGCCCCAGTCAGTTCTTCGTGGCGGTCCTCGCGGCCGACGGGTCCCTGCTATGCCGCAATCGCGACTCCGCCCAGGCCCAGCCCGTTGTGCAGGGCCTCGATCTCGAGATCGTGAGGTCGCAGCAGGGCATGCCGCTCACGCTGTGGAACGCCGACCGCACGGGTCAGTGGCGCGTCGTCTCCGCCCCGTACGAGGACCACGCCACGGGCGCCGTCGTGACCCTCTCGGTCGGCGCGAGCCTCGGCGACATCAACGCGACGATCTCCCAGTACACCGCCGTCTTTCTCGGCTTCGGACTCTCTGTCGTCGTTCTAGGCGGCGCACTCACCCGGCTGCTCGTGACGGCCACGTTCATGCCACTGCGCGAGGTCGAGGCCACGGCGGCGGCCATCGCGAACGGCGATTTCAGCCAGCGCCTCCCTGGAGCGACTCCCAATACCGAGGTCGGGCGCCTGAATCGCTCCCTCAACACCATGCTCAACCGCATCGACCGCGCTTTCGCCGACCGCGCCAAGACCATCGAGCAGATGCGCCGCTTCGTCGGGGACGCAAGCCATGAGCTGCGCACTCCGCTTGTGACAGTGCGGGGCTACGCCGAGCTGTATCGGATGGGCGCCCTCCCTTCCCCCGACGAGGTCGGGCAGGCCATGGACCGCATCGAGAAGGAAGCGGTACGGATGGGCGAACTCGTCGAGGACCTGCTCGAACTCGCCCGTCTCGATGAAGCCAAACCACTCCAGGTGGCGCCCGTCGACCTGCTTCCGCTCGCACGCGATGCCGCCCTCGACGCGATGGCTTCGGCGCCGGAACGCACGGTGACGGTCGTCGTCGCCGAGCCGGATCCGGCGCTTCCCGGCGAGCACGATCCGGATGAGCAGCGCCACGCCGATCACGCGAGGAGCGGAGCGAGCGGACGGCGACGCACGGCAGCACCAGGGGCGAGCCGCCAGGTCTCGACCGCAACTGGTCCTATCGCGTTCGCGGGAGCCACGATCGCCCGCCTGCGCTCACGCAGGGCGCGCGCCATGCCGCTCGTGGTCGCGCCAGGCGCACCGGACCCGGTGCCACCGGAGATGGCCGCCGTGGTACTCGCCGAGGAGAACAAGATCCGCCAGGTGATCACGAATCTCATGGGCAACGCCATGCGCTTCACACCTCCGGACAGCCCGCTCGAACTCGTCGTTCACGTCGACCCGAACCGGCGGTTCGGGATGCTCGACATCGTCGACCACGGCGAGGGCGTCCCGCCTCAGATTCGCGACAAGATCTTCCAGCGCTTCTGGCGCGCCGACACCTCGCGTACCCGCACGACCGGCGGAAGCGGGCTCGGGCTCGCGATCGTCTCCGGGATCATCGCTGCCCATCGCGGCACGGTCGACGTCTTCGAGACGCCTGGGGGCGGCGCCACGTTCCGCATCGGTCTTCCCCTCCTCCCCACGGGGGACGATCCGGACTCCCCTGCCGCCTGAGTCGCGCGCCGCGACGGGACGACACAGCGCGGCTACGGTGCTGGCGACGGGGATGCTCCCCGGGAACCCGGGGAGGGATCATGACCAGATACCAGGTGGACAGCGAAGCGGTGCTCGGCGCGCACGGTGCGATCCGAACGACGATGTCGAGGATCGAAGCGGAGGGCGCAAGTCTCAAGGGCCAACTCGTGAACCTCCAGTCCTCGTGGACCGGCCCCGCCGCAACGGCGTTCCAGTCGGTCGTCACCGAGTGGACGACGACCCAGCAGCGCGTAGAGCAGAGTCTCGCGGCGATCGGCCAGGCACTCGGGCGCGCGGGCCAGCACTACGCGGATGTCGAACTCGCCAACGCGCGCATGTTCGCCGGATGACCGCTCTCGATCGATGGAATCGCGACGATCCTGCGACGAGACCTCGGCCCGCAGATCGGCTTCCTACTCGACAGCCAGGAGCCTGACCTCGCCGCCGCGATCCAAGCCGCATTCGACCTCACCCTCGACTGAGTCGCCGGAACGCAAAAGGGCGGCCCCTTTCGGGACCGCCCTCTTGTGGATGCTGGGTTTCGATACGCCCGACCGGCAAGGCCGGGCTACTCAACCTTGATCAGTGTGGACGCTCACGCGTCGGCGCTGATCAAAAATCCATACCGCCCGACGGGTCGCCCATCGGTGCAGCGTTGTTCTTCTCCGGCTTGTCGGCGACGACGGCCTCGGTCGTGAGGAACAGCCCTGCGATCGACGCGGCGTTCTGCAGCGCGGAGCGCGTGACCTTGACCGGGTCGTTGATGCCGGCAGTGAGCATGTCGCCGTACTCGCCCGTCGCGGCGTTGAGGCCATGACCGGTCGGGAGACCGCGAACCTTCTCGGCGACGACGCCCGGCTCGAGACCGGCATTGAGTGCGATCTGCTTGAGCGGCGCGTCGACCGCGACGCGAACGATGTTCGCACCCGTCGCCTCGTCGCCCGTGAGGGCCTTGAGCGCCTTGGTCTCGAACGCAGTGGCGCCGGCCTGGATGAGCGCGACGCCACCACCGGCGACGATGCCCTCCTCGACGGCGGCCTTCGCGTTGCGAACGGCGTCCTCGATGCGGTGCTTGCGCTCCTTGAGCTCGACCTCGGTCGC
>DAITPJ010000128.1:0-4005 GCA_036833635.1 Terrimesophilobacter sp. | reverse complement strand
CAACGGGCTGCGGCCTTCGTGCAGGTGCACGACGAGCTGCGGAAGGCGCTCGAGGGCGCCGACGCGCCGGCATCGCGTGACTGATTCCACTCCAGCGCCCGAGCCGGTCGGCGATCAGCGGCTGGATGCCGCCCTCGCCGCTCGTGGGCTCGCGCGGTCCCGAACGAGTGCCGCCCAGCTCATCACCTCCGGGCTGGTCACGGTCGACGGCCGGCCGGCACACAAGCCGTCGATGCGCATCCACCCCCGCCAGGAACTCGCCGTCGCGGCGAACGATCACTACGTGAGTCGGGCCGCCCACAAACTCCTGGCGGCGCTCGATTCCTTCCCGGTCGCGGTCGCGGGCCGCGTGGCACTCGACGTCGGCGCGTCGACGGGAGGTTTCACCCAGGTCCTGCTCGAGCGCGGTGCCGCGAGCGTCATCGCCCTCGACGTCGGCCACGAGCAGCTCGCCCCGTCGATCCGCGCAGACGAGCGCGTCATCGTCGTCGAGGGTGCCAATGCGCGCTACCTCACGCCGGACATTCTGGCGAAAGCAACTCCCGGCATCCCGGTGCCGAGTCTCGTCGTGGCCGACATCTCCTTCATCTCCCTCGGTCTCGTACTGCCGGCGCTCGTTGCGACAGTGGGTCGGGAAGCCGACTTCGTCGTCCTGATCAAGCCGCAGTTCGAGGTCGGGAGGGGCGGCATCCGGGAGGGTCTCGTGCGTGACCCCGCCCTGCGCGAAGATGCCGTCACCGGGGTGCTCTGGTCGGCCTGGGATCTTGGTCTGCCGACGGCCGGCATCCTGTCCTCCCCCATCGCCGGATCCGCCGGGAATCGCGAATACCTCGCCCGGTTCTCCACCGCCGCCGGAAGCAATCCGACAGAATGGACTGAGCAGGTCTCTGCCATGGTGCGGACCTGACCGCGCCCGAGCACGACGAACAGGTCGAGGAGATCCAGGTGGCTGAACGACAGGAGTCCGCGCCCCGCGGGTCGGCACGCTACATCCTCGTCGTCTCCCACACCGGACGCCGGGAGACCCTCGACGCTGCGGCGACAGTCTGTCGCACGCTCATCGCGGGCGGCGTCGTCCCCGTCGTTCCGGAGGACGACGGCGCGCTCGTCCAGGAGCATGCCGCCGGTCTCGCAGTGGAGACCCTCGGCCAGGGCGCCACGCTCGACGAGATCGAACTCGTCATCGTCCTCGGTGGCGACGGGACGATCCTTCGAGCGGCCGAACTCGCGCGCGGGTCCTCTGCGCCGCTGCTGGGCATCAATCTCGGCCATGTCGGATTTCTCGCCGAGGCCGAGCGCGAGAGCCTCGAGGAGAGCGTGCGGCGCGCACTCGAGCGCGACTACCAGATCGAGGAGCGCATGTCGCTCGCGGTGCGCGTCAAGGTCGACGCGAAGGTCGTCTACACGACGTGGGCGCTCAACGAGGCGACGATCGAGAAGGCGGCCCGCGAACGGATGCTCGAAGTCGTCGTCGAGGTCGACGGACGCCCGCTCTCGAGCTTCGGATGCGACGGGATCGTGATGTCGACGCCCACAGGCTCCACCGCGTACTCATTCTCCGCGGGCGGCCCTGTCGTCTGGCCCAGCCTCGATGCCATGCTTCTCGTGCCGCTGAGCGCCCACGCCCTCTTCGCCCGCCCGCTCGTTGTCGGGCCGGAGTCTGCCTTCGCGGTCGAGGTGCTCGACCGCACCCAGGGCACGGGAGTGCTGTGGTGCGACGGGCGGCGCACCTGGGATCTCCCGCGCGGGGCACGCGTCATCGTGCGCAAGTCGGACACTCCGGTGCGGTTCGCCCGGCTGCACCAGGGTCCATTCACGGACCGGCTCGTCAGGAAGTTCAATCTTCCGGTGAGCGGATGGCGCGGACCGGTCGACGAGGAGGGCAAGGCTTCGTGATCGAGGAGCTCTCCATCCGGGATCTCGGCGTCATCGGTGAGGCACGGCTCCCGCTCGGCCCTGGTTTCACAGCGCTCACGGGCGAGACCGGCGCAGGCAAGACCATGATCGTGACCGCGCTCGGGCTGTTGCTCGGCGAGCGCGCCGACAGCCAGGTGCTGCGCAAGGGCAGCGCCGCGGCCGTCGTCGAGGGCCACTGGATCATCGACGCCGACGGAAGCGTCGCGGAGCGGGTCGCGGATGCCGGCGGCGAGCTCGACCCGGCAGGCACGGGGCGCGCAGCTCTCCTGCTGAGCCGCTCGGTCTCGGCGGAGGGTCGCAGCCGCGCCGTTGTCGGCGGGCGGACGACACCCGTCGGGGTGCTCACCGAAATCGGGCGAGAGCTCGTCGTCGTGCACGGGCAGGCGGACCAGGTGCGCCTTCGGTCAGCGACGGCCCAGCGCGCGGCGCTCGACCGCTTCGCGGGTGCCGAGCTGGCCGGAGTGCTCGAGGAGTACCAGGAGACCTACCGGCGGTGGCAGTCGGGCCAGGGCGAGCTCGACGTGCTCGTCGCGGAGCGCGATCGGCGCGCCCGCGAAGCCGAGGACCTGAGGCTCGCGATCGAGGAGATCGAGACCGTCGGCCCGCGCAGGGGAGAGGACGTCGAGCTCGCCGAGCGCGCTGAGCGGCTCGGTAACCTCGAGGAACTTCGGGTCGCGGCTGCTGGCGCGCACGAGGCCATTTCTGCGCAACTGACTGACGACGGAAGCGACGTGCTCGGTCTGCTCGACAGCGCCAAGCGGCAGCTCGAACGTGTCGTGGGGCACGACGCGGCTCTCGCGCCGGTCGCCGAGGCGATCGCGAACGCCTCCTTCGCCGTCACCGAGATCTCGGCCCAGCTCTCGAGCTACCTCGGCGGCCTCGACGCGGATGGCGCCCACGAACTCGAGGCGATCCAGCAGCGCAGGGCCGAGCTCGCCGCGCTCATCCGGAAGCACGGGCAGAGTCTCGACGAGACGATCGACTTCCTGGATGTCGGCAGCAGCCGACTTCTGGAGCTCGACAACGACTCCGACCGTATCGAGCGGCTGCGCGGCGAGGTCGCGGCAGATCGCGAAACGCTCATGGCGCTCGCCGAGCGGCTCTCCGGCATCCGGTCGGCGGCGGCGGCCTCGCTCTCGGACCAGGTGACGGCCGAGCTCACGGCTCTCGCCATGGCGGATGCCGCCGTCACCGTCGTGGTCGAGAGCGGTGGGGACTACTCTCTCTTCGGCCGGGACCAGGTGTCGATCCTGCTGCGACCGCACAAGGGAGCAGAGCCGAGGCCGCTCGGCCGTGGCGCATCCGGAGGGGAGCTTTCCAGGGTCATGCTGGCGATCGAGGTCGTGATCGCCGGGAGCGACCCGGTGCCGACCTTCATCTTCGACGAGGTGGATGCCGGGGTCGGCGGCGCCTCGGCGATCGAGATCGGCAAGCGGCTTGCCCGCCTGGCGCGCTCCGCCCAGGTGATCGTCGTGACGCACCTGCCGCAGGTCGCCGCCTTCGCGACGAATCATCTGCGTGTGGTGAAGAGCACCGAGGGCGAGATCACTGCGAGCAGTGTGCAGCAGCTGCAGGGGGATGAGCGCGCTGAGGAGTTGGCGCGGATGCTGTCGGGCCTCGCCGACTCGGAGAGCGGGCTCGCCCACGCGCGCGAGTTGCTCGAGACGGCGCAGTCCCTTACCTGAAATCCGGCCTGTCGCACCCGGCAGGGCAGGCCATACGCCTGATAAGCTGTAACCCCGTGGTGGTCAAACATTCTGCGGAGACAACAAAGCACATTTTCGTCACCGGGGGTGTTGTCTCGAGCTTGGGTAAAGGGCTCACGGCCGCCAGCCTCGGCAACCTGCTGACGTCGCGAGGGCTTCGCGTCGTCATGCAGAAGCTCGATCCGTATCTGAACGTGGATCCGGGCACCATGAACCCCTTCCAGCACGGCGAGGTCTTCGTGACCGACGACGGCGCGGAGACCGACCTCGACATCGGCCACTACGAGCGGTTCCTCGACATCAACCTGAGCCAGGCGGCCAACGTCACGACGGGCCAGATCTACTCTCAGGTCATCGCGAAGGAGCGTCGCGGCGAGTACCT
>DAITPJ010000127.1:0-4080 GCA_036833635.1 Terrimesophilobacter sp. | reverse complement strand
ACCTCGGGCGCGTCGGCGAGATCACCGAGGTCGATGTCGCTGCTGTGCTCGCCGTGCTCGAGTCGGGCGGCATCCCGGTCGTCTCGGCGATCGCGACCGAGGAGGGCACGGGTGAGCTGCTCAACGTCAACGCCGACTCGGCCGCGGCGAGTCTCGCGGTGGCCCTCGGGGCCGACCGGCTCCTGCTGCTCACCGATGTCGCCGGGCTCTACCGCGACTGGCCGAATCGCGACTCCCTCGTGAGGCTGATCGACACCGATGAGCTCGCTGGACTGCTCCCGACCCTCGAGTCGGGCATGATCCCCAAACTCACCGCCTGCCGCGACGCCGTCGAGGCGGGGGTGGGCAGCGCCGCGATCCTCGACGGTCGCGTCGCGCACATCCTGCTCGCCGAGCCCTTCGGCGCCTCCGGCACGACCGTCACCGCTTCTCGCTGGTTGAGTGCGGAGCGAGCGTATCGAAACCACGCTCTCCGAAGGGATCACCCCATGACCGGTACCGCCGCATCCCCACCCGCCTGGCTCACCCGCTATCGCGCGAGCATGATGGGCACCGTGACGAGCCCGCTCGCGCTCCTCGTGCGCGGAGAGGGCTGCCACGTGTGGGATGCCGACGGCAACCGCTACCTCGACTTCCTCGCCGGCATCGCCGTGAACGCGCTCGGCCATGCGCATCCGGCTCTCGTGGAGGCAGTGAGCCGCCAGATCGCGACCCTCGCCCACGTCTCCAACTACTTCGCGACTCCACCGCAGGTCGAGCTCGCTGAGCGGCTGCGTCGCATCACCGGGGCAGGGGAGGGTGGCCGCGTCTTCTTCGGCAACTCCGGCGCCGAGGCGATCGAAGCGGCCTTCAAGCTCGCCCGGCGCAACCAGGCAGGCGGCGCGCGACCGCGCATCCTGAGTCTCGAGCACTCGTTCCACGGCCGCACCATGGGGGCCCTGTCCCTCACCGGCCAGCCCGCGCTCCAGGCGCCGTTCGCGCCCCTCGTCCCCGGCGTCGAGCACATCCCTTCGACCATCGAGGCGCTCGAAACCGCAATCGGTCCGGATGTCGCGGCCCTCGTTCTCGAGCCCATTAAGGGCGAGGCGGGGGTCATCGAGCTTCCGGATGGCTACCTCGAGCGCGCTCGGGAGCTCACGAGAGAGCATGGCGTGCTGCTCATCCTCGACGAGATCCAGACCGGGATCGGGCGCACGGGAACCTGGTTCGCCTACCAGCAGCACGGCATCCTTCCCGACGCGATCGCTCTCGCCAAGGGGATCGCAGGGGGCGTGCCGATCGGGGCGCTCGTGACCTTCGCGGAGGCCTCCCAGCTGCTTGAGGCGGGGGACCACGGCAGCACCTTCGGAGGCAACCCGCTCGCGGCGGCGGCAGGCAACGCCGTGCTCGGCGAGATCGAGTCTGCCGGCCTCGTCGACAACGCCGCGCGCCGCGGCGAGGAACTGCGCGCGTTCCTGGCCGGGCTCGGCCATCCGCTCATCGCTGACGTGCGCGGGCGCGGGCTCTTGATCGGCATCGGGCTAGCCTCTCCGCGCGCCAAAGAGCTCGCGGCCATCGCGCTCGCCCACGGACTCATCATCAACGCCCCGAACGAGCACAGCATCCGGATGGCCCCGCCGCTCATCGTGGGCGACGCCGAGCTTTCAGAATTCAGGACCCTGTTCAGCTCCGCGCTGGAGAACTTGGAGACACTGTCATGACACGACACTTCCTGCGGGACGATGACCTCACCCCCGCCGAGCAGGGCGCGATCCTCGACCTCGCGCTCGAGCTCAAGAAGGATCGGTTCGCCGTGACACCCCTCGCCGGCCCGCAGACCGTCGCGGTCATCTTCGACAAGTCGTCGACCCGCACGAGAGTCTCCTTCGCCGTCGGCATCGCCGACCTCGGCGGCGTTCCGCTCATCATCAGCACCGCGAACAGCCAGCTCGGCGGCAAGGAGACCGCCTCCGACACGGCTCGCGTTCTCGAGCGGCAGGTCGCGGCGATCGTCTGGCGCACCTACGCGCAGGCCGGGCTCGAGGAGATGGCGGCGGGTACGAGCGTTCCCGTGATCAACGCACTGAGCGACGACTTCCACCCCTGCCAGCTACTCGCCGACCTGCTCACGATCCGCGAGCATCGCGGGGCCCTCGCCGGGCTCATCGTGACCTTCCTCGGCGACGGCGCGAGCAACATGGCCCAGTCCTATCTGCTCGCGGGGGCGACCGCCGGCATGCACGTGCGCGTCGCCTCGCCCCCCGACTACGCCCCGACGGATGCCGTGGTCGCCGACGCTGACGTGGTCGCCGCCACAACTGGCGGATCGATCACCCTCTTCACCGACCCGCTCGAGGCCGTCGCGGGAGCCGACGTCGTCGTGACCGACACCTGGGTCTCGATGGGCAAGGAGGACGAGAAGGCGGGGCGGATCACGGCGCTGAGCCCGTACCAGGTGAACACCGACCTCATGGCGCTCGCCAAGCCCGACGCGCTCTTCCTGCACTGCCTTCCCGCCGATCGCGGCTTCGAGGTCACGGCCGAGGTGCTCGACGGGCCGCAGAGCGTCATCTGGGACGAGGCCGAGAACCGCCTGCACGCCCAGAAGGCGCTGCTCGTCTGGTTGCTCGAACACGCCGGTTCCGATGGTTGAGTAGCCGCGAAGCGGCGTATCGAAACCACCCCACAAATACACTGAAACCGAACCACAAGGAGACCCACTCACATGTCAGAACGCGTAGTCCTCGCCTACTCCGGCGGCCTCGACACCTCCGTCGGCATCGGCTGGCTGAAGGATGCCACCGGCAAGGAGGTCGTCGCCCTCGCCGTCGACGTCGGCCAGGGCGGAGAGAATATGGAGGACATCCGCCAGCGTGCTCTCGACTGCGGTGCCGTCGAGGCGGTCGTCGTCGACGCGAAGGACGAGTTCGCGAGCGACTACCTCATGCCGGCGCTCAAGGCGAACGCGAGCTACCAGAAGCAGTACCCGCTCGTATCGGGGCTTTCGCGCCCGCTCATCGCGAAGTACCTGGCTGCCACGGCGCACGAGCTCGGGGCGGACAGCGTCGCGCACGGCTGCACCGGCAAGGGCAATGACCAGGTGCGCTTCGAAGCTGCGATCGCCGCGCTCGCGCCGGAGCTCACGAGCATCGCGCCCGTGCGGGACCTCGCGCTCACCCGTGACAAAGCGATCGTGTACGCGGAGGAGCACAACCTGCCGATCGAGCAGTCGAAGAAGAGCCCGTACTCGATCGACAAGAACGTCTGGGGCCGCACGCTGGAGACCGGGTTCCTCGAGGATCCGTGGGCCGCGCCCATCGAGGACCTGTACGAGTACACCGAGAATCCTGCGGATGTGAAACCGGCCGCCGAGATCATCATCACCTTCGATCGGGGCGTGCCGATGGCGATCGACGGCGTCGCCCAGTCGCCACTGGAGCTCATCCAGAACCTCAATGCGCTGGCCGGCAAGCACGGCATCGGCCGGATCGACATCATCGAGGACCGCCTCGTCGGCATCAAGAGCCGCGAGATCTACGAGACCCCGGCCGCGACGACTCTCATCGTCGCCCACGAGGCGCTCGAGAACCTGACCCTCGAGCGCGACTTGAACCGCTACAAGCGCAAGATCGAGGCGGACTGGGCGAATCTCGTCTACGACGGCCTGTGGTTCTCGGCGCTCAAGCGCTCGCTCGACGTCTTCATCGATGACACCCAGAAGCACGTGAGCGGCGACATCCGGCTCACGCTCCAGGGTGGACGCGCCGTCGTCACCGGGCAGCGCAGCGAGCAGAGCCTCTACGATTTCGACCTCGCGACCTACGACACCGGCGACACCTTCGACCAGTCGCTCTCCAAGGGCTTCATCGAGCTGTGGTCGCTCCCGAGCCGGATCTCAGCTCGCAGGGACGCCGCAGTCAACAACGCCGCGGGCAAGTAGAGTCCTCTCGGATTGAGACCTAAGTTCTCGGATTGAGACCTAGATTCTCAGATTGAGCTTGTCGAAATCCTCCACGAGAAAGGCGAGTCAATGAGCTCAGAAGGCACAACGAACGAAGGCTCCCTCTGGGGCGCCCGGTTCGCCGGCGGCCCCTCGCCCGA
>DAITPJ010000126.1:0-4116 GCA_036833635.1 Terrimesophilobacter sp. | reverse complement strand
CGTTCGTGAAGGATGCCGTGCACAGCACCTTCGTGCGGCCGAAGGAGATGAGGGCGCTCCCCTCCGCCTGCTCGCTCCAGCCGCGCTCGATCGTGATCTCGCGAAGCTCGTCGGCGGCGCGGCCGTCCACTCTGGTCGCTGTGGTGGGGGCATCGGTCATCAGGTGCTCTCCTCTGTCATGGTCGCTCCGGTCTCCACGAGCTGCACGGCGGAGACCTCGGGGCCGAGGAATCTCCTCGCGAGGGTCAGGAAGTCGGATTGGCTGTCGCCGGTCGCCTCGAAGCGGTAGGTCGGCGGCGTCGCCGCATCCCGCAGCAGGTCGTGCTTGACGAGCGTGCGGAACACGTCGTAGGCGGTCTCCTCCGCGCTCGAGACGAGCGTGACGTCGCGGCCCATGACGAACTGGATGGCCGCCGACATGAGGGGGTAGTGGGTGCAGCCGAGCACGAGCGTGTCGACGCCGGCGGCCTTGAGCGGGGCGAGGTACTCCTCGGCGACCCGGAACAGCTCGGGACTCGAGGTCACCCCGGCCTCGACGAATTCGACGAAGCGAGGGCAGGCCCTTGGAAAGAGTTCGAGATCGGATGCCGCGGCGAACGCGTCCTCGTACGCCTTCGACTTGATCGTGCCCTCCGTGCCGATCACGCCGACCCTGTTGTTGCGGGTCTGGCGCACTGCCGCCCGCACCGCCGGCTGGATGACCTCCACCACGGGGATGCCGTAGCCGTCGGTGAAGCGTTCGCGCGCGTCCCGCAGCATCGCCGCCGACGCCGTATTGCAGGCGATCACGAGCAGCTTGACGCCCTGGGCGACCAGGTCATCCATGACCGCGAGAGCGTACTCGCGAACCTGTGCGATGGGCTTCGGGCCGTACGGGGAATGCGCCGTGTCGCCGACGTAGACGATCGACTCGTTCGGCAGCTGGTCGATGATCGCGCGGGCCACCGTGAGCCCGCCGACGCCGGAGTCGAAGATGCCAATCGGTGCGTCGGTCACGGTATGAGAGTCTACCGACGCATCCGTTGCGACGATGCTGGAAGCTAGGCTCATCCTGTGACCAGCGCACTCCTCACCGACCGCTACGAACTCACGATGGTCGACGCGGCCAGGAAGGCCGGGACCGCGGGCCGGCGCTCGATCTTCGAGGTCTTCGCACGGCACCTCCCGAACGGCCGCCGCTACGGCATCGTCGCCGGAACGGGCCGCCTCCTCGAGCAGCTCGCCGAGTTCCGATTCGGGGACGCGGAGCTCACGTGGCTTCGGGAGAACGAGGTCGTCGACGCCGAGACCCTCGACTGGCTCGCCGACTATCGGTTCCGCGGTAACGTCTGGGGCTACCAGGAGGGTGAGGTCTACTTTCCGGGCTCCCCCATCCTTGTCGTCGAGGGCACCTTCGCCGAGGCCGTCGTGCTCGAGACCCTCGCCCTGAGCGTGCTCAACTACGACTCGGCCGTCGCGAGCGCCGCCGCCCGCATGGTGAGCGCTGCGGATGGGCGCCCGCTCGCCGAGATGGGCTCCCGAAGGGCCACCGAGCGCGGTGCCGTGGCCGCCGCCCGCGCCGCCTACATCGCGGGATTCAGCGCCACGAGCAACCTCGAAGCCGGGCGCACGTGGGGCATCCCCACGATGGGCACCGCCGCTCACTCGTTCACCCTTCTGCACGATTCGGAGGAGGATGCCTTCCGCGCGCAGGTCGCGGCGCTCGGCCCCGGAACCACGCTGCTCGTCGACACGTACGACGTGGCCGCGGCCGTCGACCTCGCTGTGCGCGTCGCCGGTACCGGGCTCGGCGCTGTGCGCATTGACAGCGGGGATCTGCCCGGGCAGGCATCGGCGGTACGCAGGCAACTCGACGGACTCGGAGCCACGGGCACGAAGATCACCGTCACGAGCGACCTCGACGAATTCGCGATCGCCGCACTACGGGTGGCGCCGGTCGACTCCTATGGGGTCGGAACCTCGGTCGTCACGGGCTCCGGCGCGCCCACCGCCGGGATGGTCTACAAGCTCGTCGCCCGCGTCGGCGACGACGGGGAGTGGGTCTCCGTCGCAAAGAAGTCGTCGGCCAAGATCTCGATCGGCGGGAGGAAGTTCCCGGTGCGCCGCCTCGTGAACGGGCGGGCAGCATCCGAAGTCCTGCACGTCGAGGACGACCCGGATGCCCCGACGGCGCGGGCGGATGCCGGCCGGCCGCTTCTTGTCCCGCTCGTCACCGACGGGGTCGCCGACCCGCGCTACCTCGGCGCCGCGGGAACCGAGCTCGCGCGCGAGCACCGCGCCGCCGCCGTCGCCGAGCTGCCCGCGGACGCGTTCCGTCTCGCCCGCGGCGAGCCGGTCATCCCGACGCTGTACGAGTAGCGCCCCCGGCGCCGCCGCCGCGACAAAAGCCTCCGCGAACGCGGTCAAGTTGCTGCTCCGTCCCGCCATGGCAGCAACTTGGCCGCGTTCGCGATGGTTCGAGTGCCAGGAACCCGGGCCGGTCAGTAGCGCGTCGGCGTCACGCGGCGCAACGCGCGACGAGGCGGATGCCATCCGCTCGCCGTGAGCCTGCGCGACAGCCGCCCGACGAAGTTGTTCGGCTCCCGGAACACGTCATCCGCGCTCGCTCGAAGTTGAAACCACTCGGCGTCCGCATAACGCTCCCCTCGGGTGATGTCGCTTCGGAACTTCGCGGTGGATGTGCGGTGCCCGTCCCCCTCGTATTCGACCACGACCCGAAATGCCGGCCAGGAAAAGTCCGGCGTGGCGACCGGCCTCCCCGCGCGATCGGTCACCTCGACGTTGAGCTCGGGCTCCGGAAGCCCGGCCCGGAGCATGATGAGCCGGAGCAGGGACTCGGGCCTCGACAACGGTCCCACCCGGATGCGGTCGACCGCAGCGGACATCGCCTTCGCCCCGCGTCGGCCCGCGTGCGCCGCCGCCACCGCACGCAATTCGCCGATCGACGCCAGCACCGGATTGTCGAGAAGACCTGGTCGCGGGAGTTCGGTCACGATCGCGTCGCCGAGTGCGACCACGTCATCCGGATCGAGGATGGCGGCGAGCTGCGCCCAGAGCAAGCGAGGCGACGCGATCCTGAACGCGAAGAGCTGATCGGTCGGCACGTCGCGAAGGATGATCTCGCGGACGTCCCACAACGCATCGGCCACCTCGTGGCCGCTGATCCCTCGACCCTGCGGTGGCCGAAGCGGCATGGGCGAGGAGACGTGGAGCGAACGATCACGCTCGAGATAGAGCGGGAGGGGCAGTCCGTAGAGCGCCGCGGCGGTCGCATGACTGAAGGCGTGACGAGGGTTCATCCACTTCTGAAAGGCGGCGCACCTCCAGACGAGCTCGGTGGCGAGCGACGTGGACGCCCGCACGCCGTGGAATGGCGTGACGAGGTCGCTCGACCTCAACCGTGCATCAGTGATACCGGCGGCGGCGGCTTCTCGCCGCGAGAATGGGGAGCCGTCGAACGGAGGCGGAAGCGAAGCTGGTGGCCGCATCCATTGATCGTGCCAAGCCTGACGAACGCGCGCGGGACCTTATCCACAACCCTCCTATCGCGGATGTCGTTAGGAATGCTGTCCGATCCATCCGCGAACGCGGGCAAATTGCTGCTAACTCGGATGACGACCGCAAATTGACCGCGTTCGCGAGATTCTCGGGCGATGCGACGGCGCCGCTACTTCTTCAGCTTCTCGTAGATCTCTTTGCAGGTCGGGCACACCGGGAACTTCTCCGGGTCGCGACCGGGGGTCCAGAGCTTGCCGCACAGCGCCCGCACGGGTTTGCCGGTGAGTGCCGACTCGAGAATCTTGTCCTTCGGGACGTAGTGGGAGAACCGCTCGTGGTCGCCTTCCTCGAGCTGCTCCTGGTTCAGCAGCTCCTCGAGTTCGCGGTCGAGAGTCGAGGTACCGCCTCCGGTGTGGTCGGTGTCCGCGCTGTTCAGGATGCCTGCGGTCATGATCCAAGGGTAGCGCGACGGCACGCGCGCCGCCGGTCGGCGCCGCCGGTCCGGCCGCCGGTCCGACCCGTCAGTCCGGGCTGCGGTCAGTAGCGTGCGGTGAAGGCGAGCAACTCGGGGCCGCGCCGCTCGAAGACCCAGCCGCCCAACGCGATGCCCGCCGCGAG
>DAITPJ010000125.1:0-4233 GCA_036833635.1 Terrimesophilobacter sp. | reverse complement strand
CACGAGCTCGCCCACATGTGGTTCGGCGACCTCGTGACCATGAAGTGGTGGAACGACCTCTGGCTCAACGAGTCCTTCGCCGAATGGGCGTCGACGATCTCGACCGCGAACGCGACCGAATGGACCGAGGCCTGGACCACGTTCCAGGCGATGGAGAAGAGCTGGGCCTACCGGCAGGACCAGCTGCCGTCCACGCATCCGGTCGTCGCCGAGATCCGCGACCTCGAGGATGTCCAGGTCAACTTCGACGGGATCACCTACGCCAAGGGCGGGTCGGTGCTCAAGCAGCTCGTCGCCTGGGTCGGCGAGGACGAGTTCTTCGCGGGCGTCGCCGCGTACTTCAAGAAGCACGCCTGGGGCAACACCGAGTTGAAGGACCTGCTCGCCGAACTCGAGATCACGAGCGGGCGCAAGCTCGGCGAGTGGTCGAAGGTGTGGCTCGAGACCGCGGGCGTCAACACGCTGCGGCCATCGTTCGAGACGGATGCCGAGGGCAAGTTCACGAGCTTCGCCGTGCTGCAGAGTGCCGCGCCCGACTACCCCACGATCCGCCCGCACCGCCTCGCGATCGGGTTCTACGACCTGCAGGGCGGCAAGCTCGTTCGCACGCACCGCATCGAACTGGATGTCGACCCTTCGACAGGCTCAGGGCGAGCGGCCGGGCGCACAGAGGTCGCCGAGCTCGTCGGGATGGCCAGGCCGGACCTCGTGCTCATCAACGACGACGACCTCGCGTACGCGAAGATCCGCCTCGACCCGGACTCGCTCGCCGTGGCGATCGAGCACCTCAAGGACATCGAGAACCCGCTGGCCCGCGCCCTCGTCTGGGGCTCGGTGTGGGACGCGACGCGCGACGCCGAGACGCCCGCTCGCGACTACGTCAAGCTCGTGCTCGGCAACATCGCGACCGAGACCGAGAGCACGACGATCCGCACGACGCTCAGCCAGCTGCTGCTCGTCGCCCGGCAGTACGTCGCGCCCGTCGACCGCGCGAAGACGATCGAGAAGGTCGGGTCCGACCTGTGGACCCTCGCCCAGCTCGCGGCCCCTGGCTCGGATGCGCAGTTCCAGTTCGTGAAGTTCTTCGCCCAGATCGCCTCGATCGGCGACCACGTGAGCGCGCTGCGCGGGTTGCTCGACGGCACTGTCGTGCTCGAGGGCCTGACGATCGACACCGACCTCGGATGGGAGCTGCTCGAAGGGCTCGTGCTTAACGGGGCCGCAACGCCCGCCGATATCGACGCCGCGCTCGAGAAGGACAGCACTGCCAACGGGCAGCAGGCCGCGGCGCGTGCACGGGCGACGTTCGCGACATCCGAAGCCAAGCTCGCCGCCTTCGCCTCGCTCGTCGATTCCGACGAACTGCCCAACGCGATCGTGCGCAACACGGCGCTCGGCTACCAGCATGTCAACGACCCATCGTCGCTCGAGCCCGTCGTCGCGAAGTACTTCGCCGCGCTGGGCGATCTGTGGACGAGTCGCAGCTACCACATCGCGGAGACGCTCATCGTCGGGCTGTACCCCGCGCCGCTCGCCTCGCAGTCGCTCGTCGACGCGACGAAGGCCTGGCTTGACGCGAACCCCGAGGTGCCGGCGCTTCGCCGCCTCGTGACGGAGAACCTGGCCGGCGTCGAGCGCGCGCTCGCCGCGCAGGCGGCCGACGCGAGGTAACTCAGTGGACTGGGAGGCGTTCTGGGCGGGGGTCGGCGGGTTCCTCGACAGGTGGCAAGTGCCGTTCACGGTCGTCGCCATCGTCATCGGCGCGTTCGTTGTCCGCTGGGTTCTGCTCGTCGTCCTCCGCAGGTCGATCGAACGCGTCATCTCCGGGGTCAAGAAGACCCACAACGTCGAGGAGACGCAGGAGCTCGCCTCGGCGCCCCTGCATGCTGCGCGCATCGTGCAGCGGACCCGCACGCTCGGCACCGTCATCAACAGCGTGCTCACGGTCGTCGTCATGGGCGCGGCGCTCGTGCTCATCCTCGACAGGCTCGGGGTCCCCGTGCTCGGCATCCTCGGCGCGGCCGGTGTCGTGGCCGCCGGGCTCGCGTTCGGTGCGCAGAACCTCGTGAAGGACATCCTCAACGGCATGTTCATGGTCTTCGAGGACCAGTTCGGCATCGGTGACGTCGTCGACCTCGGCGTGGCCTCGGGGACTGTCGAATCCGTCGGCGTGCGGATCACGAGCATCCGGGACGTCAACGGCACCCTGTGGCATGTGCGCAACGGCGAGATCCTGCGCGTCGGCAACAAGTCGCAGGGCTGGGCGCGCGTCATCATCGACCTGCCTGTGCCGTACCACGCCGATCTCGACGAAGTGAAGGAGGCGATCCTCGCGACAGCTAAGGAGCTCGCCACGGACCCGCAGTGGCGCCGCAAGGTGCTCGAGACGCCCGAGATCTGGGGCGTCGAGTCGGTCACCGCGGAGGCGCTCGTCGTCCGGCTCGTCATCAAGACGCGGTCGCCCGATCAGTGGGACATCGCGCGCGAACTCCGGATGCGGCTCAAGCTCGCACTCGACCGGCTCGGCATCAACGTGCCATCGCTCAACCGGATGATCCTCGACGATCGGCGGCCTGCAGCTGCCAAGGTGCCGGTCGATGCGACTCAGTCGGACGACGCGAAGCCGGGGAAGAAGTCGTGACGGACGCGGCATCCGCGAAGCCCGTCCCGAGCCCGGTCACCCTGCGGGTCGGCGAGAACGGGCCTGCCGCGCAGGGCGAGCTCTTCCACCAGATCGGCGGCAGCGAGACCTTCGACCGGCTCGTGCGGCGCTTCTACGAGGGCGTGCAGACCGACCCTGTGCTGTGGCCGATGTATCCGCAGCAGGATCTCGAGGGTGCGATTCATCGGCTGAGCTCGTTCCTGCAGCAGTATTGGGGCGGGCCGACGACGTACAGCCAGGAGCGCGGGCACCCGCGGCTCCGGCTGCGGCATGTGGCCTTCAAGGTGAACCCGGATGCGCGCGATCGCTGGCTCGGACACATGCGTGCGGCCCTCGATTCGCTCGAGCTTCCGCCGTTGCAGGACGCGACGTTCTGGGACTATCTCGACAGGGCTGCGCATTCCCTCGTCAACACGTTCGAGGAGTAGCGCGACGCGAACTACGGCAAATAGGGGTTGCGCCTGGGTCTCACCTCCAATTTGTCGTGTCCCGCAGGCAGATTGCCTTGCGCACGCCGTGTGTAACGGAGGATGCTGGGCTCGTGACGGACGACGAAGCTCCCACGCAGGGCAATCCACGCAAGTTCGTTTTCCTCGTCTACGGGGTCGCTTTCGTACTCGCCGCGTTCGGCGTCCTGCTGCTCCTCTGGGGCTACTGGATGGGATGGCTTGCGCTCGCCCTCGCCGTCGTCCAGGCGGCGGGCGGGTTTCGGGAACAACTCAAGCTCAGGCGCACACCCGCTCGCTGAGGCCTACGCTCCCTGAGGGGGCCGTAGGCCGTTTCGAAGAAAGCGGTCGGGCAGGATCTCGCTCGCAGCGGCCCGCGAACGCGGTCGAATTGCGGTTTCAGGTCGGGCAAGCAGCAATTTGGCCGCGTTCGCGGCCCGAACAGTCAGGCCGCGATGACCTGGTGGATGAGCGGCACGCCGGGGCGGTAGGCGAGGTGCACATAGCTCGGCGCATCGAGGATGACGAGATCCGCCCGCTGCCCGACCGCCAGCCCGCCGACGTCGGTGCGGCGCAGTGCCGCCGCCCCGCCCGCGGTGGCCGACCAGAGCGCCTCGGCCGGGCTGAAGTGCATGTCCCGCACGGCGACAGCGATGCAGAACGGCATCGACGACGTGAAGCTCGAGCCCGGGTTGCAGTCGCACGCGAGCGCGACCGTGACGCCCGCGTCGAGGAGGCGCCGGGCATCCGGGTAGGGCTGGCGCGTCGAGAACTCGACGCCAGGCAGGAGCGTCGCGACGGTGTCCGACCCTGCCAGGGCGCCGATGTCGGCGTCGGTCAGGAAGGTGCAGTGGTCGACGGATGCCGCCCCCAGCTCGACGGCGAGACGCACCGCTCCGGAGGGCGCAAGCTGTGCTCCGTGCATCCGCGCGCCGAGCCCGCGTGCCACGCCAGCCTCGAGGATCGCGCGCGCCTGGTCCACGTCGAAGGCGCCGTCGTCGCAGAAGACGTCGATCCACTTCGCGTGCGGGGCGCAGGCGTCGAGCATCTCCCCGGTCACGAGCGCGACGTAGCCCGCCGGATCGTCGGCGAACTCGGCCGGCACGACGTGCGCTCCGAGGAAGG
>DAITPJ010000124.1:3121-4300 GCA_036833635.1 Terrimesophilobacter sp. | reverse complement strand
TCTACGGACCATCCCGCGTCATCTCGATCGACCTTGACGCCAACCGCATCGAACAGGCCAGGCGATTCGGCGCGACCGACGGCGTGCTCTCGAGCGCGGCGGACTGGAAGGAGCAGGTGCTCGCCATGACCGACGGGCTCGGCGTCGATGTCGCCATCGAGGCCGTCGGCATCCCCGAGACCTTCACGATGTGCGTCGATATCGTGCGCCCTGCCGGACATGTTGCCAACGTCGGCGTCCACGGCCGACCCGTGGAACTCGCACTCCAGGACCTCTGGATCTCGAACATCGATATCAGCATGGGGCTTGTGAATACCGACACGCTGGGGACGCTCCTCAAGCTCGTCGCCCAGAAAAAGCTCGACGCGAGCCTCTTCGTGAGCCACACCTTCGCCCTCGGCGACATCATCGAGGCGTACGACGTGTTCGGGCGCGCCGCGGAGACGAAGGCGCTCAAGGTGATCCTCAACGCGTGATGGGGGCGGCATCCGCCGATCGAGCGCGGATGCCGCACCCCTCGGACTACCCGAGCCCTGGAATCGTCAGCCATCCCGCCGCGATGAGCAGCACGACAGTGTTAAGGATGAGCGCGATGACGGTCACGACGGACACGCCCCTGGCTCCGGCACCACGGACCAGCAGAATGAGCACCAGCACGATCTCGAGCAGCAACGAGAACAGGAACGTTCCGAGAGGCGCCGGGAAGGCGAAGAAGATCGACAGCAGCATGAGCGCGGCGAAGAGCAGCTCGGCGATCGCGAGGATCGAGTTGCTCCGGCGGCCGGTCAGCCGGCTGATGCCGTCGAAGAGCGCGAGCGCCGCCGCGAGGATGGTGATGATGAGGAGCCAGGAAAGCGTGACCATGTTCGTTCCTTCCGCACTGCACGAGGGTGCTGGCGGGGGCCAGCGTCCGCGCTCAGGATAGTCGCAGGAGACGGCCCAGCGGAATATTCCACGGCTTCAATGGGTTTTCGAAGGTATGAGCACCACTCCCATCCGACGTCCTGCCGCAGGGCAGGTACGCGTCGATATCGCGGCGACCGGAACCATGGTCGCGGCGTCGATCGCGGATGTCGGCAGCCCCGCAGATGGTTTCGTTCGCGGCGACCGGGTCGCATACCCGCTCTCGCTCGGACTCGATGCCGTCGTGAGCGTCGACACGCTCGTCGGAGTTCCCCG
>DAITPJ010000124.1:0-3021 GCA_036833635.1 Terrimesophilobacter sp. | reverse complement strand
CCGGTGTGTTCGACGACGTGCATGTCGGGCACCGCGAAGCGGACCGCGTCGCGGCCTGAGGCCGGTGGGGCGGGCCGCCGCCCGCATGCCTGGGTCCTGACCGGAGGGAACGTCGGATACGGAGAGGCGGTCGCCTGCGAGGTCCACCACGACGGATGCTCCGCCCAGGCGCTACGACTTCCGGATGTCCGCGACGAGCGACGCGAGGCGATCCGTGGGTTCGAGGCCCAGCACGTCGAGCAGGAGGTCCCGGTAGCGCTCGAATACGGCGAGCGCCTCGGACTGGTCTCCACCCGCGAGGTGGAGGCGGATGAGGATGCCGTGAGCGTTCTCCCGCAACGGGTCGCTGCGCATAGCCGCACGCGCGGAAAGCATCCCTTCGGGCAGCCGGCCGGCCGCGAGAAGATGTTCCGCCTGGGCGCAGAGTGCGCTGAGGCGGAGTTCGCGCCAATCTTCGGCTTCTGCGACGACCCAGTCGTCGTACCAGTCGGGAAGGAGGTCGCGGGAGAGCAGGGTTCTCGCCTCGTGACCAAGGTCGGCATCCGCTGGAGTGGGGTGCGGTTGGAGGAGGCGCTCCGCGAGTGCCTGCCCTGCCCTGAAGTCGACGGCGACAGTGTCGACGAGGCTCAGGCCGGCGGATGCGGAGAGCACCGCCTCCCGGGTCGGGGTGTCGAGCCGGGACAGGGCGGAGCGCAGGCTGATTCCGGCGTGCTCCTCGGTGGCCTCGGGCCACAGGGCGCCTGCCATGGCGATACGCGCCACAGCGCGGTTGTGCAGCGCGAGGAACACGAGCAGCCGCTGGGAGCCGATCGGGAGGTCCTCGACGGGGCGGCCGCCGATGTGCACCGCGAACGATCCCAGGAGGAAGATCTCGATGAGAAGCGGTGACTCGGGTGGACCCTCTGTGTCAACGTGGGACGCGATGAGCTCGGAGATGAGGGGAACTGCGCGTTCGATCGCGATCGGCGGGCCTTGCGGCGAGGTCCAGTTCGCACCCCAGGTTGTGAGTGCGATGACGACCGGTTCGAGATCGCGACCCTGATCGGTGAGCAGATATTCGGGTTCGTCAGGATGCCTCGGGTTGTGGGAGAGCTCCATGAGGCCCGCCCCGACGAACTCGTCGAGGCGCGCGGCGAGGATGTCGGGCTCCGCCCCCACTCGGCGCTGGAAGTCGGCGAACCTTTTCGTGCCCCGGAAGAGGGCGTCCCTCATGATGAGGAGGCTCCACCTCTCGCCGACCGCCTCGAGTGCGCGCGAAGGGCTGAAGGTTTTTCCGCTCGGTGAACCGTCCGGCCCATGGCCGTGGCGCGCGAAAGAGGCTTGCATCACTGGAATCCCCCGATTCCTGAGGTGATGCAAGCCTAGTCCGCCTTCAGCAGGAGCGACCCCCCGAGTGTTCTCAGCTGAGCGGCTGCTGCTCGCGCCGGCGAGCGGCGTGGAGCAGCAACGAGGTCCCCAGGAGAACCGTGATGGCGCCGACGAGAGCGATGGGCCAGAGCTCCTGCGCGTTTCCCGACTCCGCAAGGTTCCGCACGGCGGTCGGCGGCGTAGCACCGGGTTGGCCGGTCCCCCCGGTGGCGGCCGGAATGACCGTCGTCGTCTCGGATGCGCTGCACGTGACGGTCGCGCCGCCCCCGTTGCCGGATCCGTTGCACTGGTTGATCGTGACGCGAAGCGCGGAGGTCTCGGTGATGGCACCGAAGGAGCACGTCACGCGCAGATCCCCTCCGCCGCCGTTGCCGGATCCGTTGCACTGGGTGAGCGTGGCGCCGGAGGAGCTCTGCGGCGGGCCGCAGTTGAGCGGTGTCG
The DNA here is from genome assembly GCA_036833635.1 of Terrimesophilobacter sp. Taxonomy (GTDB): domain Bacteria; phylum Actinomycetota; class Actinomycetes; order Actinomycetales; family Microbacteriaceae; genus Terrimesophilobacter. The sequence goes on along the minus strand of DAITPJ010000124.1, from coordinate 1,212 downwards.
CCCCTCCGCCTTCTCCAGAACCGACGCACTGGTTGACGGTTCCGGCGGTGACCGCGACGGAGCCCGTGATCGTGTTGGCGATCGAGACGTCGCAGACGACGACGCTGCCTCCGGCGTTACCCGATCCGTTGCACTGCACGACGGAGGTGATGACGGCTCCGTAGTTGGCGATCGTCGCTGGGCCGCACACTGCGGCTCCTGGCGCTCCCGCGCAGATGGTCGTCGTGACGACGGCCGAGCCCACGCCCGTGGCGACATCGAAGGTGTTGGCCACGACGACGTGACACTCCACGGTCGTCGCGTCGACATTGAGCACGCCGTTGCAGAGTTCGACCTCGGGCGGTGTCGCCGCCGAAGCCGAGTCGAGCGTTGCCCCCGGCAGCACGGTCATGAATCCGGCAAGCAGCAGCATTCCTCCTGTGATCGCTGCTCGCCTCATGATGGCGCTGCGTGTGCTTTCTGGACGGTTCTTGGTTCTCAGCATGATTTCCCCCTGATTGGTCGCATCCTTGCAGCCGGCCCGTGACGCGCGCATCACGGCCGCGTGACAGGAGTCGACGGGGTTGTCTAGTCCTGAGCATTCGAGGCGAAGTCGGCTCAGGATACTCTGGGTGGGTTCACAGGTAGGCTCGCGCGAATGGGTCGCCGTCTTCGGCCGTCTCGAGGATTGGACGCAGAGCTCTAGCATGAATTGTCGTGAACCTGGGTATCGCGGTTCGCGAACGGGAGGCGTTCGAATGCACGGTGAGGCGGGTTCCACCCAGCCCGGCCAACAGCATCCGCAACCCGGTTCGGCGGATGCTGCACCAACGCCGCGCCGCTTCCCTCTGCGTTTCGCGGCGTGGTTGTGGCGTCGGTCGCGTGCCGTGTTGCCGATGGACAGCGACCTCGAGGTGTCTCGCAATGTCGCCGGGGTGCCGGTGCCGATCAGGATTCGGCCGAGCTTCGTCGGGCTCGTTGTGCTCGGTGGCGCGCTGGGCGCGGCGGCGCGATTCGTCCTGGTTCAACTCGCGCCGAGTTGGGAGACCCTCTCGGCCGGAACCGTGGCCGTCAACCTTCTCGGGCCGTTCATGCTCGGCGTGCTGCTGCAGTCACTCGCGGAGGGGGAGGAGACGGATGGCCGGCGCACCGTGCGGTTGCTTGTCGGCACCGGATTCCTCGGTGCCTTCACGAGCTACGCCCAGTTGGCCGTTGACGTTGTTGTCGTCGCGG
>DAITPJ010000123.1:0-4319 GCA_036833635.1 Terrimesophilobacter sp. | reverse complement strand
AGCGACTGGTACGAGCACAACGGTGACCGCTCCGAGGCAATCCGGCACGCGCTGGCGGGCGAAGACTTCGACCGAGCCGCCAGCCTGATTGAGTCGGCGGTGCCGGCGCTGCGGCAGGGTCATCAGGAGGTGACGGCGCTCCGGTGGCTTAGGGCGCTACCGGATGAGGTCATCGGGCGAAGACCGGTCCTGAGCGTCGCCTACGCCTGGGCGCTGTTGTCCATCGGCGAGCTCGAGGACGTCGAGCGCCGTCTGGGAGACGGCGAGCGCTGGCTCACGGCGCCCCACGGTGTGCCAGATGAAGCCGGAGCCGGGCGGCCGGAGATGGTTGTCGTAGACCGGCGCGAGTTCAGCCTCCTGGCTGCGCTGATCGCGGTCTACCGAGCCGTGCTTGCCCAGATCCGAGGCGACGTCGCGACGACCGTCCGGCACGCTCGCGAGGCACTGAATCTGGCTCCCGAGGACGACGATCTCCTCCGCGGGGCAGCAGAGGCGCTCTTGGGATTGGCCACATGGGCGAGCGGGGACCTCGAGACCGCGCATCGAATCTACGGCGCTGGGATGGCGCGGGTGCAGCGGTCTGGCAGCCTCTCTGATGCGCTCGGTGCTGCGATCGCCCTGGCGGACATCCGGATCACCCAGGGACGGCTGCGTGACGCGATCCGGACGTACGAGCAGGCATTGCAACTGTCGGCAAAGCATGGCGAGCCAGTCCTGCGGGCCACGGCGGACATGTACGTGGGACTGAGCGACCTCGCCCGTGAGCAGGGCGACCTCCAGGCCGCCACACGGCATCTCCAGGCGAGCAAGGACCTGGGCGAGCATATGGGCTACCCGCAGAACCGCTATCGGCTGCATGTCGTGGCGGCGCGCATCCGGCAGGCTGAAGGCGACCTCGATGGCGCGCTCGATGCACTCCACGAGGCACAGCGCCTGTACATGCCGGACTTCATCCCGGACGTCCGTCCCTTGCCGGCGCAAGAGGCGCGAATCCTGCTCAGGCAGGGCCGGTTGGCCGAAGCGAATGCGTGGGCTCGGGCGCGAGGCCTGTCGCCTCACGACGACCTGACGTATCTGCGCGAGTTCGAGCACGTCACGCTTGCGAGGGTGCTCCTGGCCCAATCCACGCTGGACCGTTCGGACGGCTCTGCCCGTGACGCTTTGGCGCTACTCGGTCGCCTCCTGCGAGCAGCGGAGGATGGTCAGCGGACGGGCAACGTCATCGAAATCCTTGTCCTGCTGGCGCTTGCCCACCAGGTGCGAGGCGACATGCCTGCCGCTCTTGCCGCCCTCGGACGCGCCCTGGCGCTCGGCGAACCGGAAGGCTATGTTCGCGTCTTCCTCGATGAGGGCCCACCCATGGCGGCCCTGCTGCAGGACGCCGCGAACCGGGGAATCGCCCCGGACTACGTTCGCCGCCTTCTGACGGCCGCTGTCCGCCCCGAGGACAACGCCGGGAACAAGGAGGCGCTCATCGAGCCGCTGAGCGACCGTGAGCTTGACGTGCTGCGGCTGCTTGCAACCGATCTGGCCGGACCGGAGATCGCCCGTGAGCTCGTGGTGTCGCTGAGCACGGTGCGGAGTCACACCAAGGCCATCTACGCCAAGCTCGGGGCGAACAACCGCCGGTCCGCCGTGACCCGGGCCGAGGAACTCGACCTCCTGTCGCGAGCCCGCGACCGACCGTAGCCCAGGCGCGAAGCCCCGGTCGGCCGCCGCAAGTCGCCTCGCGGCTCGATCGAAGATTCATCACCTCGAATCCCCACATGTGGGGATGCTCGCTCCCCACGTCCGCTCCGATGCTCGGGACCACGCCGGCAGACAGATCGCAGGACCGGCGGAAGGGAGCAGATGAGCGGAACGACACGCATCGACCGTGACCGTCACGAGGACGGCCGCTACGAGATTCGCCTCAAGGGACACCTGGATGGCCGATGGGCTGCCTGGTTTGACGGCCTGAGCCTCAGCCACGAGAGCGAGGGCGTCACCGTCATCCGGGGGCACGTTCCCGACCAGGCGGCCCTCCATGGCCTGCTCCAGAAGGTCCGCGACACCGGACTGCCACTGGTCTCGGTCACGCACGTCGACGCCGACCCGACCGGGACGTCCGGTACCGAGCCTCGATAGCCCAATACGAACGCACGAAAGGGAAACCGACATGACAACCGCCGTTCGAACCGCGGCAACGAAACGACCGCCGATGGACTCGATGCGGAAGACCGCGCTCGTCGCGGGCATCCTCTACCTGATCACCTTCATTTCGGTCGCGACACTGACCCTCTACGGCCCCGTGTTGAAAGATCCGGCCTACATCCTGAGCTCCGGAAGCGACGCCGGCCTGCGCTGGGGCGCCCTCATCGACGTGATCGTCGCGCTCGCCGGCATCGGCACCGCCATCACGCTGTACCCGGTCGTCAGGCGCCAGAACGAGACGTTCGCGCTCGGATTCGTCACCACGCGCGTCATCGAGGGCGCGATGCTCCTCACGGGTGTCGTGAGCCTTCTCTCGCTCGCGTCCCTGCACCAGGTGGGCGCCGCGGCCGGCGCCGACTCGACCGCGCTTCTCACCAGTGGCGCCTCGTTCGTCGGGACGTACAACGCGGCGTTCCTGATCGGCGGGACCCTCATGCCCGCGATGAATGCCCTCCTGCTCGGGTACCTGATGTACCGATCCAGCCTCGTGCCGCGACTCATTCCCGCGATCGGACTCGTCGGCGGCGTCTTGATGACGTCTTCCGTGATCGGACAGATCCTCGGCATCAACGAGAAGATCTCGGTGTGGTCTCTCATCGCGCTCCTCCCGATCTTTCTCTGGGAGCTGTCGCTCGGCCTCTACATGGCAATCAAGGGCTTCAAATCCACTTCACCGCTCATGGTCGCGGCTGCTGGGCGATCGGTGGGCGAAGCCGGCGCTCCCCCGGCGGTGCCCTCACGAACATTCGTCGAGACGCCATCGGGCGCGGCATGACCGCCGACCGGGAGCGGACTGCCAAGGTCCCTCGTCGCGTGTTCGTTCGCAGCGCCTGGCTGCTGCACCGAGCCCTCCTTCGGTTCAGCGGCGGGCGGATCGGCCTCCGGCCACCCGGCAAGGCGTTCGGGATGCTGCGCCTCACGACGGTCGGTCGGCGTTCGGGACAGTCCCGGGTCGCGATCGTCGGTTACTACGAGGACGGGCCGAACCTCATCACGCTGGCCATGAATGGCTGGGCTGACGCGGACCCGGCGTGGTGGCTGAATCTCCAGGCGCGGCCGGACACGGTCGTGGAGTTGCCGGATGGCCCCCGTGCCGTCCGTGGTCGCGCTGCGGAAGGTGACGAGCGTGATCGGCTCTGGGCTCGGTGGGCCGAGTTCGGCGACCAGTACGACGGCTGGGCGGCGCTCCGTTCCGGGAAGACCGCGATCGTCGTGCTCGAGCCTCGCACCGATGCCGGAGTCACCGCGTAGGCGTCGCCAATGGCGGCACTTGATGGGGAGGGCCCCGGGGCTCGCCTCAGGGGCCCTTCGCCGATCTCGTACTTGATGGTTCGAAGAAACGGCGACCTCGCCGGAGACGGTCGCCGCACACAGGAGACAGCATGTCCTCACCCAAGCAGCTGGCGAGAATCGCCGGTGTCTTCTATCTACTGGTCGGCATCTTCGGCGGCTTTGCCGAAGGGTTCGTGGATCCGAAGCTGCACGTCGCCGGCAACGCCGGGGCGACCGCGGCGAACGTCGTCGCGAACGCCGAACTCGTCCGGATGGGCGTCGTCGCCCACCTGGTGGACGGGGTCTTCTTCGCCCTGACCGCGATGGCCCTGTACCTGTTGCTGAATCACGTTCACAAGAACGCAGCCAGGTCGATGGTGATCTTCGTCGTGATTGCGGTCGGAATGATCTGCCTCAACGCCGTCTTCCTGTTCGAGGGCATGCAGGTCGCAACGGACCCGTCATACGTGACCGCCTTCGGGGTGGCCGGATCGAGCGGACTCGTGATGGTTCTATTGGACATCCAGCACTACGGCACCCTCGCCGCTCAAGTCTTCTTCGGCCTCTGGCTGGCGCCGCTCGGGTATCTCGCCTACCGATCCGGACTGTTCCCCAAGGCCTTGAGCGTCGTCCTGGTGCTCGCCACCATCTCCTACCTGGCGGACTCGCTCACGGCGTTCCTGCTTCCCAACCTCGAGTTGCAGATCAAGCCGTTCCTGATCGTCGCGCCCCTTGTCGGCGAGATCTGGATGGTCCTGTACCTGCTGGTGAAGGGTGTGAAAGCCGGACATCAGGCCGAACGGGCGCCGGTGGCCGGCCTGTTACCAGTTGGGCCTTGACGTCAGATCACGGTC
>DAITPJ010000122.1:0-4559 GCA_036833635.1 Terrimesophilobacter sp. | reverse complement strand
GTCTTCTGGATGCCGGCCGCGAGGTTCGTGATGAGCGACATCCCGAGGATCTCCATGCCGGCCTGCCGTGCGGCGATCGCCTCGAGGGCGGTCGACATGCCCACGATGTGGCCGCCGATCGCCTTGGCCATCTGCACCTCGGCGGGCGTCTCGTAGTGGGGCCCGCGGAACTGGCAGTACACGCCCTCGTCGAGGTCGGGGTCGATCGTGTGGGCGAGCTCGCGCAGGCGGCGCGAGTACAGGTCGGTGAGGTCGACGAAGGTCGCCCCCTCGAGCGGGGAGTCGGCGGTCAGATTGATGTGGTCGCTGATGAGCACGGGAGTCCCCGGTTTCCAGGTCTCCCGGATGCCGCCCGCCCCGTTCGTGAGGATCATGATCTTCGCGCCGGTTGCCGCCGCGGTGCGCACGCTGTGCACGACCCTGCGCACGCCGTGGTTCTCGTAGTAGTGGGTGCGCGCGCCGATGACGAGCGCACGCTTGCCGCTCGGAAGCAGGATCGACCGCAGGGAGCCGACGTGGCCTTCCAGCGCCGGCTTGCTGAACCCGGTGATCTCGGTCGCCGGGATGGTCGCGGTCGTCTCGCCGATCAGGTCGGCGGCGGCGCCCCATCCGCTGCCGAGGGTGAGCGCGATGTCGTGGCGCTCGACGCCGGTCTTCTCCGCGATCTGGTCCGCGGCATCCGTGGCGACCGCGAACGGGTCGGCGGTCGGATCGTCGAGGGGATTGGGCGTCATGGTCATGCCCTCCACTCTATTTGCCCCGTGGCTTTCATCATTCAGGAGTTGGTGAGACAGACGGGACTGGTGGGGATACGGCGACCGACATCCGACACATCCCTCACTCCAGTCACATCACCTCCTGAATGATGAAAGCGCGGATGCCGAACTGCAGGAGAATGGAGCAATGGCAGACGAGCAGGAGCGCCGACATCGCATCGCGATCATCGGCGGCGGCCCCGGCGGGTACGAGGCGGCACTCACCGGCGCGCAACTCGGTGCCGAGGTCACGCTCGTCGAGCGCACGGGGGTCGGCGGCTCGGCGGTGCTCACGGATGTCGTCCCATCGAAGACGCTCATCGCGACCGCCGAGGCGGCCAACGCGATCGTCGACGCGGCCGACCTCGGGGTGCAGTTCTTCTCCCGCTCGGACGACGGCCGCCCGACCAAACCGGAGGTCGCCGTCAATCTCGCCGCCGTCAACCAGCGGCTGCTGGGCCTCGCACGCCAGCAGTCCGAGGACATGCGCGACGCCCTCACACGCGCCGGCGTCAGGATCATCCAGGGCGACGGACGCCTCGAGGGGCCACAACGCGTCGTCGCCTCGACAGGCTCGGGCTCGAAGCGCACGGATTTCGAGTCGATCGACGCCGATACGATCGTCGTCTCCGTCGGGGCGAGCCCGCGCATCCTTCCGTCCGCGGTTCCCGACGGCGAGCGCATCCTCACCTGGACGCAGCTCTACACGCTCGACTCCGTGCCGGAGCACCTCATCGTCGTCGGCTCGGGCGTCACGGGCGCCGAGTTCGCCTCGGCGTATACCGCGCTCGGCGCGAAGGTCACGCTCATCTCGAGCCGCGACACCGTGCTCCCCGGCGAAGACGCAGATGCCGCCAAGGTCATCGAGACGGTCTTCAAACGCAACGGCATGACGGTGCTCTCCACGTCGCGCGCGGAGAAGATCGAACGCGCGGGGGAGGGTGTGGTCGCCACACTCACCGACGGCCGCACGGTCGAGGGGACGCACTGTCTCATGGCGGTCGGCTCGGTGCCGAACACGGCGGGCATCGGCCTCGAGGATGCCGGGGTGCGCCTGACCGAGGACGGCCACATCCGGGTCAACCGGGTCGCCCGCACGTCGATGCCGTCGATCTACGCGGCCGGTGACTGTTCGGAGTTCCTGCCCCTGGCATCGGTCGCCTCGATGCAGGGCCGCACCGCGGTCTTCCATGCGATGGGAGACGCTGTGAACCCGACCGAGCTGCGCAACGTGACCTCGAACATTTTCACTCAGCCGGAGATCGCAACGGTCGGCTGGTCGCAGAAACAGATCGAGGATGGTGTGGTTCCCGGGCGGATCCACAAGCTGCCGCTGGCCCAGAACCCCCGCGCGAAGATGCTCGGCATCCGGGACGGTTTTGTGAAGCTCATGGCGAGCAGGACCTCGGGCACGGTCATCGGCGGGGTCGTCGTGTCGCCGAAGGCATCCGAACTCATCCTGCCGATCGCGATCGCGATCGAGCACCGGCTGACGGTCGACCAGCTCGCGGAGGCGTTCAGCGTCTACCCCTCGCTCTCGGGCAGCATCACGGATGCCGCCCGCGCCATGCACATCGTCCGCTGACGTCGCTTTCATCATTCAGGAGGGTGTGGGGCGGAAGTGAAATGGGGGCGCAACATCCACTCCCCCGCACACCCTCCTGAATGATGAAAGTGCACGATCGAGGGACTTGCTCTCGGGTGCCCCTGCAACCTAGGACAAGGTGTCGGGATGCCGGATCCCGCGCCGATCGTCGACTCGCTTGGGCACGTCGCCACGCGACAGCAACTCACCGCAGCCGGGTGCAGCGGATTTGACCTGACCATCGCGGTTCGGCGTGCGACAATCTGGCGAGTGCGGCAAGCACGATACGTCACACCCGGGGCGTCTTCGGATGCGATCGCGGCTGCTCGGGTCGGGGGCATGCTGGCCGGGCCGAGCGCCGCCAGGAGCTACGGGTTATGGTCGGGTTTCGATCGGAGGCTGCACGTCTCCATCGGGGCGAACTCATCACGACTGCGCACCAACTTCGCGCCGTCGCTCGACCCGGCTCGGCTCACCCCCGACTTCTCCGATCGAGAGGTCGTACTTCACTGGTTGGTCGAGGGCGCTGTCCCCGAGCTTGGCCCCGAGTGCTGGCGAGTTTCTCTGGGAACCTGTTTGCGCCAAATGGTTTCGTGGTCAGATCGCGAGACCGCACTTGCGTGCCTCGATACTGCGCGCACAACGTTTGGTCTCTCGACTGCGGCGCTCCTGGAAGTTCTCAGGGACTCCCCTTTCGCCGAACGGCTCCTTGTTTGCGCCAGCAGGGATGGGAGCGATGCGGGATCGGAGTCCGTGGTGCGTCAGCGGTTGGCGTCCGAAGGTATTTCGGTGATCCAGCAGGTTCAGTTTCCGGGGATGCGCGTCGACATGCAGGTCGTCGGGACAACTGTGCTCATTGAAGTCGATGGCGAAGAGTTCCACGGAAGTGTGGAGGCACAGGAGCGCGATCGTCGTCGCGATGAGACCCTGGCGGCTCTGGGCTATACCGTCGTGCGGCTTTCCTTCGACCGTGTGTTCGGCGATTGGCCATGGTGTCTGCGGCAGATCCGCGATGCCTTGGCTTCATGAGGGCTTTCATTATTCAGGAGGGTATGGTGCGAAAGTTCATCCGACCGCCGTGGTCGAACCCCACCAGCCACTCCCGTCACACAGCCTCCTGAATGATGAAAGCCATCAGTCGAGGATGTTGAGCAGCAGGTGACCGGATGACACGGTCGTGCCGACCGTGGCGTTCACGTTCGCGATCGTCCCGTCCTTGTGGGCGGTGAGCGGCTGCTCCATCTTCATGGCCTCGAGCACGAGCACGAGGTCGCCCTTCACGACGCGGTCGCCGTCCGCGACCGCGAGCTTGACGATCGTCGCCTGCATGGGCGCCTTGACCGAGTTGCCCGTGGCGGTCGCGACGGCCGTGCCGGCGTTGCGGCGCGGCGGAACGACCGTCGCGCTCGCCGCGGCCCCAAGCATCCGCGCGGGCAGCGAGACCTCGATGCGCTTGCCGCCCACCTCGACGACGACGTTCTGGCGGGACGACGACGGAACGGCATCCGGAAGGGAGCCGCTCCACGGCTCGATGTCGTTGTCGAAGTCGGTCTCGATCCAGCGCGTGTAGATGGAGAACGGCGACGAGGTGAAGGCCGGGTCGCGCACGATCCTGCGGTGGAACGGCAGCACCGTCGGAAGGCCGGCGACCTCGAACTCGTCAAGGGCGCGGCGGGAGCGCTCGAGGGCGTCCTCGCGGCTCGACCCCGTGACGATGAGCTTGGCGAGCAGCGAGTCGAACGATCCGCCGATGACGTCGCCCGTCGTGACGCCGCTGTCGACGCGCACCCCCGGCCCGCCGGGGAAGCGCAGCACGTTGACCGGCCCTGGCGTCGGCATGAAGTTCAGGCCGGGGTCCTCGCCATTGATGCGGAACTCGAAGGAGTGGCCCTGCGGCGCGGGGTCGTCGTAGTCGAGGATGCCGCCCTCGGCGATGCGGAACTGCTCACGAACGAGGTCGATGCCGGTGACCTCCTCGGAGACCGGATGCTCGACCTGCAGCCGGGTGTTGACCTCCAGGAACGAGATGGTCCCGTCGGAGGCGACGAGGAACTCGCACGTGCCGGCCCCCACGTATCCGACCTCGCGCAGGATGGCCTTCGACGACGTGTAGAGCTGCTCGGTCTGCTCGGGCGTCAGGAACGGCGCGGGTGCCTCCTCGACGAGCTTCTGGTGGCGGCGCTGCAGCGAGCAGTCACGCGTGGAGATGACGACGACGT
>DAITPJ010000121.1:0-4634 GCA_036833635.1 Terrimesophilobacter sp. | reverse complement strand
TACGACCGGATGCGCGGCAAGGTCGTCGAGGAGCTCAAGAAGCACTTCAAGCCCGAGTTCCTGAACCGCGTCGACGAGACGATCGTGTTCCCGCAGCTCAGCAAGCCGGAGCTCCTGCAGATCGTGGACCTGTTCACGAAGCGCCTGAGCGAGCGGATGCTGGACCGCGACCTGACCGTGGACCTCACCGTCGCGGCCAAGGAGCGGCTCATCGACATCGGCTTCGACCCTGCGCTCGGTGCACGGCCGCTGCGCCGTGCGATGCAGCGCGAGGTCGAGGACCGGCTGAGCGAGCGCATCCTGCAGGGCGAGCTCTCGGCGGGCGACCACGTGCACGTCGACTTCGTCGACAGCGAGTTCGTCTTCACGACGAGCCGCCAGCTCGGCCGCGAGAAGATCGACGAGCTCGAGGCCGCCGAGGTAGCCAAGTAACGTTTCCTGCCGCACCGGCCCAGTCATAGCGTCGGCTTTCATCATTCAGGAGTTCATGTGACTGCTGTGGCCAGTGAGGCAGGGTGGGTCACGCTGGTGCTGCCCTGCATCATCCGTCGCACCGACTCCTGAATGATGAAAGCCGGGCCTCAGTAAGCTCGAGCCATGACTTTTCCGGTGCGACCGGCGCGCACGAGCGACGTGTGGTTCATCCGTGAGCTCGTCGAGCCGCTCGTGCAGCGCCGCATCCTTCTCGGCAAGGAAACGGTCGTGTTCTTCGAGGCGATCCAGGAGTTCCGGGTCGCCGAGGACGGCGAGGGGAACCCGATCGGATGCGGCGCGCTGCACGTCATGTGGGAGGACCTCGCCGAGGTGCGCACGCTCGCGGTGACGACCGACTGGCTGCACAAGGGGGTCGGCCATGCGCTGCTCGCGCAGCTCGAGGCGGATGCTCGCGCACTCGGGTTGAGCCGGCTGTTCTGCCTGACCTTCGAGGTGGAGTTCTTCGAGCGGAACGGCTTCGAGCGCATGAGCGACGACACGATCGACCCGCAGGTGTACGCCGAGCTCGTGCGCTCACCGGATGAGGGGGTCGCCGAGTTCCTGGACCTCGCGCGCGTGAAGCCCAACACGCTCGGCAACACCCGCATGATCAAGTACCTGCATCCCGCTGGTTGAGTGGCCTCCGAAGGAGGCGTATCGAAACCAAGGCTGTCCCACGGCACGCCGTACGCGGGCCCGGGTTCCGCTGGCACGCCGTCTACCCTTAGGTCATGTCGACGTTCCGCAACCCCGTCGGCCCCCAGCCGAGCAGTGTGTACTGGCGACGGCGCTTGGTCGTCGGAGCCCTCCTGCTCGCCGTCATCGTCATCGTCATCCTGATCTTCATCCAGCCGAGGGGCGAGACCCCGAAGACGCCGGACGTCAAGGAGACGAACTCCCAATCGGAGGCCCCGGTCGAACCGGATGCCGACTGCGATCCGGATGTCGTCGACGTCAAGGCGGTCACCGACAAGTCGACTTATGCACCGGGTGAGAACCCCTTGATCAGCCTGACCGTGACGAACACCGGCGCGACGCCGTGCACGATCAACGCGGGCACGACGCAGCAGGAGTACCTCATCACGAGCGGCTCCGAACTGTACTGGAGTTCGAAGGACTGCCAGACGGCGGCGGTCGACGCGCCCGTCATTCTGGAGCCGAACATCCCGCAGTCGACGAACCCGATCACCTGGGACCGCACCCGGTCGTCGCCGACGACGTGCGAGTCTGAGCGGCCTGCGGTGCCGGGTGGCGGCGCGAGCTATCACCTCAACATCAACCTGGGCGAACTCAAGTCCAACGACGTGCAGTTCATCCTGAACTGAGCAGTCCGCCCCGCTCGTTGAGTAGCCGTCGCAGGCGGTGTATCGATTGGGCGGCCTGGCCCGCTGGTTGAGTCGCCGTCGCAGACGGCGTATCGAAGCCACGTCGGCGATGGTTTCGATACGCGCTGCGCGCTACTCAACCAGCGGGGTATGGCGGTTCAATCCGCGGGCGGACTGGGGTGGCGAGGCTCAGAACGGCGCCACGTCGTCGTCCACGCGCGCCTTCCCACCCCGCTGCGGCTTCGGCGTGTACCGCTCCACGACGTCCGCGAGTTGCCCGGCCCCGGCATCCAGAACCGTGTCGAACCCGAGCCGCTGCGCCTCGGTGATGCGCTGCTTCGCGTTGGACGCCCGCCGAATTTCCCCGGCGAGGCTGATCTCTCCGATCGCGGCGAGCGTGGGCGGCAGCGGAATATCGCGTTGCGCACTCGCGAGCGCGAGGGCGATCGCGAAGTCGGCGCCCGGCTCAGTGATCCGGATGCCGCCCACCGTCGAGACGTAGACATCCGACTTGCCGAACTCGAGGTGCCCGCGCCGCTCGAGCACGGCGAGCAGCATCGCGACGCGTGAAGCGTCGACACCGCTCACGATCCGCCGCAGTTGCGGGCCGGATGCCGGCACGACGAGCGCCTGCACCTCGACCGGCAGCGGGCGGCGGCCCTCGACGGCTACCGTGACGCACGTCCCGCTCACCGTCTGGCGGCTGCGGCTGAGAAACAGTCCGCTCGGGTCGGCGACCTCGGCGATGCCGTCGCCGGTCATCTCGAAGCAGCCGACCTCATCCGTCGGCCCGAACCGGTTCTTCTGCGCGCGGATGAAGCGCAGCGCGGTCTGGCGGTCGCCCTCGAAGTAGCACACGACATCAACGAGGTGTTCGAGCAGGCGAGGGCCGGCGATCGAACCGTCCTTCGTGACGTGGCCCACGAGCAGCACGGGCAGGTTGCGGTCCTTCGAGACCCGGATGAGCGTCGCCGCGACTTCCCGCACCTGCGAGGGGCCGCCCGCCAGGCCATCGCTCAGCGAGCTCGAGACGGTCTGCACGGAGTCGACGATGAGCAGCTGTGGCGCGACCTGGTCGATGTGGCCGAGCACGGTCGCGAGGTCGGTCTCGGCGGCGAGGTACAGGTTCGCGTTGAGCGCGCCGGTGCGTTCCGCGCGCAGCCGCACCTGGCTCGCCGACTCCTCTGCGGTGATGTAGAGCACGCGCTGGCCGGTCTTGGCGGCGCGGCTCGCGACCTCCAGCAGGAGCGTCGACTTGCCAACGCCTGGCTCGCCGCTCAGCAGGATTGTGGCCCCTGGCACGATGCCCCCGCCGAGCACGCGGTCGAACTCGCCGATCCCGCTCGGCCAGTGGGCGACATCCGCCGACCCGATCTCGGTGATCGGGCGAGCCGCGCGGTCGTCCGCGACGCGCACGGGCTTGATCGAGCGGATGATGCCGGTCGCCTCCGCGACGTCGACGACCGTTCCCCAGGACTGGCACTCGCCGCAGCGGCCGACCCACTTGACGGAGGTCCACCCGCACTCCGTGCAGCGGAAGTCGGTCTGAGGGCGGGCCATGCCTTGAGCCTAGGGGAGGCGTCCGTCAACGCCGCCCTGTCGTCTGGCCGGCGACCCCGTGAGTGAGTGCTACCGTGAATATTGCCCACGTGGGGGTGACGACAGTGGGGATGGGATTTGAGCGTGAAACGGCATCGTTGGATTCTGGTTCTTGTCGGCGCGCTGCTGTTATCCGTCGTACCGACGACATCGGCGAGTGCAGCGCCCACGTTGACACCATCCCTTGGCGGCTGGGTCACGGCCGGCGATACGGCAGGTTTCAGCTTCGGGTATTCCGGGGCGACCGTGGGCGACGCCATTGTCACGATCGAGCTCGCTGACGGCACCATGACTGTCGATGACTCCGGGCTCGCGCTGTCACTCCAGCCCGGTTCCGTCAGCTTCACGGATGTCGCGAAAGTCTCGTTCACCGGATCCGTGACCGACGTCACGACGGCGCTCGCCGATCGGTTGACCTGGACCGCCCCGGCTATACCGGCTGAATCGTATCTGCGACTCACCGCATCCGTCGGCTCCTACATCGACGGATTGATATCCGACCCCGGCAGCGGCCATTACTATCTGCTGTCAGCGGGCGCCTTGTCGTGGCCGGATGCCCGTGATGCCGCGGCGGCTCTCGACTACAACGGACTCACCGGCTACCTGGCAACCATCACGTCCGCGACAGAGAACACTTTCCTCACCACTGAGACGGGTGGCGTCACCGCTTTCCTCGCCGCAACCTCCGAAATCCTTTATGTGAACCCGTTGCTCGATCCGGCGGACCGGTACACGGATGAAAGCCAGCTCCGCAACGTCTACTACTGGGGTTCCGGGCCTGAGGCGGGCCAATTGGTGACCTTCCGGCCGTGGTTCCCTGGCGAGCCCAACGGGACCGTGACGGATCGCTGCCTGCTCACCAACTGGTTCCAGCCAATGGGGGAATGGAACGACAGTCCCTGCAGCGTGCCCTACCGTTATCTCGTCGAGTTCGGCGGCATCGGCACGGAGACCGGCCCCGTGGCGTTCGATAATCTTTCCGCAGCCCCGCCAGCACATCCGCCGGCGCTCGCGGCCACGGGAACCGAAGCCTCGGTCCTGGGCGCTGCCGGGATGATTGCGCTGGTCCTCGGTTTCGGACTGTTGTTCATCGGGCCGTGGGGGAAGCGGGCCGGGCGCCGGACGATGCGCTGACCGAGCGCGATTAGGCTGTGCCGGGTCGTGTACTAAACTCTCCCCCGGTACCGTGTCCGAGCGGCCGAAGGTGCAACTCTCGAAAAGTTGTGTGGGTGAAAG
>DAITPJ010000120.1:0-4644 GCA_036833635.1 Terrimesophilobacter sp. | reverse complement strand
GGGCCTCGTCGACGCCGGCATCGTCAGGGCGGGATAGTCGTGGTCGCGGGGTCGGTGCGGGTCGTGGCCACGGAGGCCGCGAGTACCGGCGTCGCGACCATCGTGATCGAGAACGCCGGAAAGCGCAACGCGGTCTCCTCGGCGATGTGGGCGCAGTTCGCGCCGCTGCTCGCCGGGCTCGCGGACGACCCCGCCGTCAAGGTTCTTGTCCTTCGCGGCGCGGGCTCGGATTTCTCGGCCGGCGCCGATATCGCCGACCTCGACGCGATCCTGGGCGACAGCATGGAGGCCGGCGGCCGGGCGGGCACGGACGGTGGCGTCATGACGGAGGCCGAGAACGCTCTCGCCGCCTTCCCCAAGCCCACGATCGCGGCGATCGACGGCTACTGCGTCGGCGGAGGGTGGGAGCTCGCGGGCGCGTGCGACCTGCGCATCTGCTCCGACCGTTCGACGTTCGGCATCACACCGTCGCGGCTCGGGATCGTGTACCCGCGCTCCGGCCTCGAGCGCATCGTCGCGATCGCCGGCCCTGCCGTCGCCAAACACCTGCTGTTCACGGGCGAGCTCGTCACGGCCCACGTCGCGCTCGGCTGGGGCCTCGTGACGAAGGTCTTGCCTGGCGACGGGTTCTGGGACGCCGCCTACGAGTTCGCCGGGGTGCTCGCGGACCGGTCCCAGTACTCGATTCGTGCCATGAAGGAGATCGTCGACGCCATCGCGGCCGGACGGGGCGATGCCGGAGCGATCGTCGATCGCTGGCTCGCCACGGCATCCGATGACCGCAGGATCGGGGTCGAGGCCTTCCGCGCCAAGCGGCCGCCGAGCTTCACCTGGGGATCAGCGACCCAGTAGCCGACGCCGCTCCAGGGTCAGCTCTGTGCTGTGCGCATCGTGAGCACGGGGGTGCCGTCCACGTCCTCGAGCGAGAGGGTCGCCCGCAGGGTGCCGAGCTCGCCGAGGCTCGTGGCGTGCGTGCCGCCGCACGCGATGCGCGCCTCACCGTCGGCGAGCGTGCACACCCAGTAGCGGCGATCAGTCAGCCTCTCGCCGTCCCTGTCGATGCGCACCGGGGCATTCTCAGCGATCCACGCGGCGAGGGTCGCATTGGCCTCGGCCTCGATGCCCGCGAGTGCATCCCCGATGTCGGCGGTTCCGAAGCCCTTCTTGCGCAGTGACTTGCCGAGCCGGTAGGTGTCGAGCGATCCGCGTTCGAGGATGCGGGACGTCTCGTTCGCCTCTGCGTCGAAGTTCGGGGCGCCGAGAGCGTCGGGGCGAACCTCCTTGCTCCAGCGCCCGGCCAGCGCACGGTTGAGGGCGAGCGACGCGAGGTGGCATCCGGTGTGGCCGAGGGAGAGCGCGCGGCGGTGGTCGGCATCGACAACGACCGTTACCCGGGAGTCGGCGGGAGGGGCATCCGTCACCAGATGCGCGACGACGAACGCCCAGCCTTCGGTGCCCTTGCGCACCGGGATCTCGCTGCCGAGGTACAGCGCGGTGCCGTCGGTGGCGGCGACAACGCAGTCCACGAGTTCGGTCGATCCGCCATTCCAGGTGAGCGTCGCCCGATCGGGGCCCTGGTCGGGCCATCCGGCGTCGACCGGGTGACAGGGTGTGACATCCAGCAGCACTGCGAACCCCTCGCCGGCCGGCTCGATGTGCACCACTGTCGCGGCGCCCGAGGTGGCGCCGGAAGGATAGCTGACGATGGTGTCTGTTGTGGGGAGAGCCATGCCATCATTCTCTCCTGCGGGCGGGGCCAGCAAAGCGCTATGGCTTGTCCTTGCCGGGACCGCCTTTCTTCCCAGGGTCCGGCTTATCCGGTTTGCCCGGTTTCTCCGGCGTGGGGGTGGGTTGCGGGTCAGCGGCGGCCAGGTCCGCGCGTACGAGGTCGATCGCCGCCTGGATGCGCGCGCTGCGGCCCGGGTCGATAGCCCCGGATGCCGTCCCCTCCCTTAACCGATCCTCGAGCGCATCGAGAGCGGCGACAGCTTCGGAGAAGTCGCCTGCGGCGGCCGCGCTCGTCACGGCGAGCACGGATGCCTGCAGCTGCCCCGCGACCTCCGTGTCGAGCTGCTGGCCGGATGCGGCGCACCCGCTGAGCGCGCCGATGAGCAGAAGCAGGGCCGCGCCCGCGGAGGTGGCCCGTGCCATCCACGCGCGCCTCATGGCGCCACACTCTCCTGGAGCTGCCGGAGGTGCGTGCCCAGAGTGCCATCGACCGGCGGGTAGGCGGGTGTCGGACCTGCTGTCCCGCTGGTCGGCGTGAGCAGCATCCCGACACCGATACCGGCCGCGACCAGGACCGCCGCGGCGGTTCCCACTACCGCGTTGCGCCTTCGTCGTTTCGCGTTCCGGGCTGGCGCGTCCGGCTGGGAGGGCACGGTCGGGGGTGGAGTGTCTCTCCGATCATGCGGCGCCTCCATGGTCATCGGGGGCTCGCTGTCGGCCGTCGTGCGGAACACCTCGGTTGCCGCCGTCGGGCTCGCCGGGTAGACGAGCGTTCGATCCAGTGTGTCCTCGAGCTGCTCGTCGACGGCGTCGGCGATGCTCCGCGCGGCGAGTGCGACCTCGAGGGCGCCGCTGCGCTCGGTGGGATCGAGCGCGGTCATGCCTGCGAGCAGTGCTGTCCAGGCCGGCCCGAGCGAGTCGGGAACAGCCGGCTCGTTCACGAGGCGCGCGCCCAGTGTCTCGGCGGTCGTCCCTGGGAACACCTTCTCGCCGGTGAGCGTCTCCAGCAGCACGAGGCCGAGGGAGTAGATATCGGATGCCGGCCCGGCGGTAACTCCGCCTGCCTGTTCCGGGCTGAGGTAGTCGGCTGTCCCGATGACGAGGCCCGTCGACGTCAGGGGGTTGCCGTCCAGCAGCTTCGCGATGCCGAGATCCGCGAGCTTGGCGTGGAACTGCCGGTGCGGAAGATCCGATGGAGTGAGGAGGATGTTGGCGGGCTTGATGTCGCGGTGCACGATGTCCCTCGCGTGCATGTAGTGCAGCGCTTCCGCGAGGTCGGCGCCGATGTGCGCCACCTGCTGAGGCGGAAGGCCATCCGCCAGGACCTCGCGCAGATTCGGGCCGTCGATGAGCTCCATGACGATGAAGGCTTGTTCTCCGGCCGGCGTCTGTTCAGCGCCGGCATCGAGCAGGGTCACGAGGGCGTGGTGGTTGAGCGATGCGAGCGTGTCGATCTCGCTTCGTTGGCGGCTCAACTCTTCCCTGTCCGTCGAGCCGGGTTTCATGAGCTTGACGGCGACCTCGCGCGGGAGTTCTTCGTCGGCAGCGCGGTACACGGACGCCATTCCGCCGCGCCCGATGAGCGCGGTGAGGCGGTAGCGACCACCGAGCAGGCTGCCGATGACCGGATCCGACCGAGTGGCCGGCGGGTCCTTCCTGGCCTTCTGTGCCGGCATCCGGACCTCCTTCGCCTTGGCATGGTAACCGAGGTGACTGAGTATCAGGCCAGCAGCGGCCGCACGGCCCTGTCGAGCGCGTCGACAGCGGCCTGCGCGGCATGGATGCGCTCGCGCGGGCTTCCCTCGGTGCTCGAGGCGTCGAGGTAGACCTTGACCTTGGGCTCGGTCCCACTCGGCCGCACGATCACGCGGGAACCGTCCTCGAGCCGGATGCGCAGGATGTCGCTCGGCGGGAACCCCTCGATTCCGTCCGCGAAGTCATCGATCGCCTTCACGGCGACCGCGCCGAGACGGGTCGGCGGCTCCGCGCGGAGCCGGCTCATGATGCGGGGGATGTCGTCGAGGTCGGCGACCCTGATCGACACCTGGCCGGATGCGAAGGCCCCGAACCGGCCGGCGAAGTCGAGCTCGTGAGCTTCGATCGTGCGTCCTGCGGCCTTGAGTTCGGCGACGAGCGCGAGGAACTCGACCGCCGCGGAGATGCCGTCCTTGTCGCGGACCTTCTGCGGGTCGACGAGGTAGCCGAGCGCCTCCTCGTACCCGTAGGCGAGGTGGGGAACTCGGGAGACCCACTTGAAGCCCGTGAGGGTGTCCGCGTAGTCGAGCTGGTACTGCCGCGCGACCTCGGCGAGGGCGGGGGAGCTCACGATCGACGCGGCGAGCGTGCCGCTCACCGAGGCAGCGGGGTCGCCGCCCATCGCAGCGACGCACTCGGCCTCGGCGCGCAGCCGCTCGGCAGCACGCCAGCCCAGGAGCCAGCCGATCTCGTTGCCGGAGAGCCGTCGCCAGCCGCCCGCAGCATCCGGGACGGCGACCGCGAGACGGTCGGCGTCGGGGTCGTTCGCGATCACGAGCTCGGCGCGGGCCTTCGTCGCGGTCGCGAAGGCGAGGTCGAGGGCGCCGGGCTCCTCCGGGTTGGGGAAGGCGACCGTCGGGAACGCGGGATCCGGTTCGATCTGCTCGGCCACGACCGTCGGTTCGCCGAAGCCCGCTTCGGCGAAGACGCGCCGCGCGGTCTCCCAGCCGACGCCGTGCATGGCCGTGTAGACGAAGCGCGGGGGAGCATCCGGTGCCTGCACCAGCGCCGCCGTGCGCCGCACATACTCGTCGAGCACCTCCTCGCCCGCCGTCTCGTAGTCGGTCGACCGGGGCAGATCGGGCACGAGGAGTGTCGCCGCCACCCGCTGGATTTGCGCTTCGATCTCCGCGTCAGCCGGCGGAACGATCTCCGAACCGT
>DAITPJ010000119.1:3451-4794 GCA_036833635.1 Terrimesophilobacter sp. | reverse complement strand
GCGCAGTTCCGGATGATCGCGGGCGGCGAAGAGGAGGCTCGTCGACGGGGGTAGCGGGACGCGCCTGGGTCGCGTATCCGAGCGGCTCCGCCGTCAGGGGCTGTGGCCATATTTGCTGGTCAGAGTGGGTTTCAACGGTCGGAACATCGCCCGTGTCGGACATCGTGGCCTGGGCGTGAGCGCGTTCGCTCTCACGCAGAGCACGCCGACTCATCGGCTGCTGATCTTGCCAGGTTGTCACGTAGAACTCCGATACAGATGGTACTTGGAGATGTATTGCACGACCCCATCGGGAACCAGATACCATACCGGGAAACCCCGGCTGACCCGGCTGCGGCAATCCGTTGATGAGATGGCCAGCGCAGGCACTTCTAGCAAGCTTACGTGCTGCTCCGGCAAACCGGAAACGGTGAGCGGATGTCCCGGGCGGCTCACAGCTACGAAGTGCGCAAGCGTGAAAAGCTCCTGCGCGTCCTTCCATTCCAGGATCTGCGCCACCGCATCCGCTCCCGAAATGAAGAACAACTCGGCATCCGGGCGGGCCACGTGCAGGTCGCGGAGCGTGTCGATCGTGTAGGTCGGACCGCCGCGATCGATGTCGACGCGGCTCACCGTGAAATCGGGGTTCGACGCCGTCGCGATGACGGTCATGAGGTAGCGATGCTCGGAGGGCGAGACCTCGCGCTTCTGGTACGGCTCACCCGTGGGGACGAACACGACCTCATCGAGGTCGAAATGCTGGCGAACCTCGCTCGCCGCGACGAGGTGGCCGTTGTGGATCGGGTCGAAGGTTCCGCCCATCACGCCGATGCGAACACGCTTCTGCGCGGTGGCGGTCATGGCGGAGGATGCCTAGCGGCCCGCGTGTTCGTCCGCATCCGACGGGACGCGGTGAGCATGACGGTTGGCGACGTCGCGGAAGCTCCACGCCACGAGCCCGAGCACGAGGAACACCACGAAGGCCGTCAGGGCGAAAGCCCAGTTGGGCATCAAGAGGGGCGCGTGCTCTTCGGCAGCCGCGACAGCGAGCAATAGCATTTCTTCTCCGTTCCGCCGGTGCCCGCGAAACCCGGGCCGGGCACCCCATCCAATCTACCGTGTTCGTGGGCTGTTCTGGCCGGAAATCAGCCTCGCACCTGACCGGATCCGCGCACGATCCACTTGGTGCTCGTGAGCTCGCGGAGGCCCATCGGTCCGCGGGCGTGCAGCTTCTGGGTCGAGATGCCGACCTCGGCGCCGAACCCGAACTCCCCACCATCGGTGAACCGGGTCGACGCGTTGACCATGACGGCCGCCGAATCGACCTCGGCCAGGAACCGCTCCGCGTTCGCGGCGTCGTTCGT
>DAITPJ010000119.1:0-3351 GCA_036833635.1 Terrimesophilobacter sp. | reverse complement strand
GACTCGAGTTCGGCCGACTCGTCGAGGAAGAGGTGGACGACCCCGGCACCGGTCTCGATGACGGGAACACTCGCCTCGTCGACGACGGCGCTGATGAGGTCAGCGCTCCCCCGCGGGATGAGAACGTCGACGAGCCCTCGCGCACGCATGAGCTCCCGCGCGCCCTCGCGCCCGAACGCGTCGATCGACTGCACCGCAGCATCCGGGAGTCCCACTGACGCGAGCGCGCTCTGGATGATGTCGACGAGGGCCCGGTTCGAGTGAAGCGCGGCACGTCCCCCGCGGAGCACGACCGCGTTGCCGCTCTTGATCGCGAGCGCGGCGAGGTCGACCGTGACGTTCGGGCGGGCCTCGTAGATGATTCCGACGACACCGAAGGGCACGCGCACCTCGCTGATGCGCAAGCCGTTCGGAAGGGTCGACCCGCGCACGATCTCCCCCACCGGATCCGGGAGGGCCTCGATCTCGCGTACTGCGCTCGCCAGTGCCCGGATGCGCGCAGGGTCGAGTCGAAGCCGATCGAGCAGCGCGCTCGCAAGGCCGTTCTCCCGGCCATTGGCGAGGTCGAGCTCATTGGCCTCCACGACGGCGGCAGCGCGGGCCTCGAGTGCCGCTGCGATCGCGCTGAGCCCATCGTTGCGCACCTGCGTGGTCGCGACGGCGAGCGCCCGCGACGCCTCGCGCGCGGCGAGAAGGGCTTCGGCGACCGACGATGCCAGGAGAATGCCGCTCATGCCCGAATCGTACCAGCGGCGAACCAGGTGCCCAGCTGCTCACCGGCAAGGGCCTGCGCGACCCTTTCGGTCGACGTGAGCAGGACGGGCGTGCCGGACGCGGCGGCCATCCTGGCCGCAGAGACCTTCGTGCGCGCACCGCCGGTGCCGACACCCGTCGACCCGATGCCGCCGTACTCGATGCCGTCGAGCGGCTCATCGAAGGCGACGTGCTCGATGCGCTCGGCCCCGGCATCCTGAGGCGGCTTCGTGTAGAGAGCGTCGACATCCGAAAGCAGCAGGAGAAGGTCGGCGCTCACGAGCTGGGACACGAGCGCGGCGAGACGATCGTTGTCGCCGAAGCGGATCTCGTGCGTCGCCACCGTGTCGTTCTCATTGACGATAGGCAGGATGCGCAGCGCGAGGAGGCGCTCCATGGCGCGTTGCGCGTTGCTTCTGTGCGCGGGGTTCTCGAGGTCGCCGGCCGTGAGGAGCACCTGGCCCGCGACGATCCGATAGCGGTCGAGGCTCTCCTGGTACCGGAACACGAGAACGTTCTGCCCCACGGCGGCCGCGGCCTGCTGGGTCGCGAGGTCAGTAGGCCTCCCGTCGAGCCGGAGGTACGGCAGGCCCGTCGCAATGGCGCCGGACGAGACGAGGATGACCTCTGTGCCCCGCGCATGGGCGCCCGCGAGCGCGTCGATGAGGGTCGCTATCTGACCGACGTTGGCCCCGCTCACCGACGACGAGCCCACCTTCACGACGACGCGACGCGCAGAGGGCACCTCGGCGCGGCTCGTGATCGGGTCAGTCATTCTCTGCCGAGGTGTCCTTGTCTCGTTCGACGGCGAAGCCCTCGTCATCCGTCCACATGCCGGCCTCCCGCTCGCGGATGAGCTCAGCTCGCGCGGCAGCCTTCGCGTCCATGCGGGCGAAGTAGTCGTCGCGACGTTTGCTCCTGGTCGGACGCTCCGATGCGTCCAGGCGGGCATCTGCGCCGCGCGGACTCGTGATCAGCTCGGCCGTCGACGTGAGTGTCGGCTCCCAGTCGAAGACGACACCGTGGCCAGCGCCAATGACAACTGTAGACCCGGCGACGGCTCCGGCCTTGAACAGTCCATCCTCTACACCGAGCTTGGCGAGCCGGTCGGCGAGGTATCCGATCGCCTCGTCGTTCGTGAAGTCGGTCTGGGCGACCCAGCGCTCCGGCTTCGAGCCGATCACATGATAGGTGTTGCCGCCGGAGCCGCCCTCGACCCGGATGCTGAAGCCACCGTCGTCGACAGCCTTGGGTCGCAGGACGATACGCGGCTTGGCCGGCGGGGTCGCCGCACGACTCTCCTCGACGAGCTGGGCGAGCGCGAAGGAGAGCTGGCCGAGCCCCTCCCTGCTCACGGCGGAGATCTCGAACACGCGGTAGCCGCGCGCCTCGAGGTCGGGGCGCACGAGCTCGGCGAGGTCCCGACCTTCCGGAACGTCGATCTTGTTGAGGGCGACGAGTTGGGGGCGCTCGAGGAGCGGCACCTGGCCCTCGGGCACCGGGTAGGCGGCGAGCTCACCGAGGATGATGTCGAGGTCGCTCAGCGGGTCGCGGCCGGGTTCGAGGGTCGCGCAGTCCAGGACGTGGAGGAGCGCGGAACACCGCTCGACATGGCGGAGGAATTCGAGGCCGAGCCCCTTACCCTCGCTCGCTCCCTCGATGAGGCCGGGGACATCCGCGATCGTGTACCGCGTCTCTCCTGCCTGCACGACGCCGAGGTTGGGGTGAAGGGTCGTGAAGGGGTAGTCAGCGATCTTGGGCTTCGCCGCCGACATCGCGGCGACGAGGCTCGACTTGCCGGCAGAGGGGTAGCCCACAAGGGCGACGTCCGCGACGACCTTGAGTTCGAGGACGACATCGCCCTCCCAGCCGGGCGTGCCGAGCAGGGCGAATCCGGGCGCCTTGCGCTTGGTGTTCGCGAGTGCGGCATTGCCGAGGCCGCCCTGGCCGCCGGCGGCCGCCACGAAGCGCATGCCGGGCTCGGCGAGATCGGCCAGCTCCGTGCCGTCGACGTCCTTGACGACCGTGCCGACTGGCACGGGCAGCACGACGTCGGGGGTGCTGAATCCACTGCGGTTGTCGCCCATGCCTGGGCCGCCGTTGTCCGACCTGCGGTGCGGGGCGCGGTGGTAGCCGAGCAGCGTCGTGACCTGCTGGTCGCTCACGAGCACGATGTCGCCGGCGTCGCCGCCATTGCCGCCATCCGGGCCCGCGAGCGGCTTGAACTTCTCGCGGCGCACGGATACGCAGCCGTCTCCGCCGTTGCCTGCGCGCAGGTGGAGCACGACCTCGTCGACGAACGTCGCCATGGTGCCTCTCCTTCCTGCGCCTTAAACACTACGAGCGAGCCGAAGCTCGCCCACAGGTCCCGCTGGTTTCGATACGCCCTTCGGGCTACTCAACCGGCGAGAAGCTAGAACCGAAACCAGCCGAGAAAAACTAGCTCTCAGCGGCCACAATGTTGACGACCTTGCGGCCGCCCCTGGCCCCGAACTCGACCGCGCCGGCCTCGAGCGCGAAAAGCGTGTCGTCGCCGCCACGTCCGACGTTCACGCCGGGGTGGAAGTGGGTGCCGCGCTGGCGGACGATGATCTCGCC
>DAITPJ010000118.1:0-4875 GCA_036833635.1 Terrimesophilobacter sp. | reverse complement strand
CATCACGCCCGACCGCGGGCGCTCACGACGTTGACCATGCGCTCGAGCGCGAAGACCGGATCGCGCCCTGCGCCCTTGACCTGTGCATCCGTCTCGGCGAGCAACTGGATGCCGCGGGCGAGCCCCTCTTCCGTCCAGCCCTGGAGGTCCCGCTTCGCCCGGTCGACCTGCCAAGGTGCGAGACCGAACTGCTGCGCGAGCTGCCCTGAGCTGCCGCGGCCGCCAGCGACCTTCGCCATCGTGCGCAGCTTGCTCGCGAAGGCCGCGACGATCGGCACCGGATCAGCACCGGAGGCGAGAGCGTGGCGCAGGAGCACGAGCGCCTCGCCGTGCCTTCCTGCGATCGCCGTGTCGGCGACCCGGAACGCGTTCGTCTCGACACGCCCGGAGTAGTAGCGCTCCACGGTCGCCTCGGTGATCTCCTCGCCCGTGTCGGCGAGCAGCTGGCGGCAAGCGGCCGCGAGCTCGGCGAGATCCTCGGCGAATGCGGCGACGAGCGCCCGCACAGCGCCCGGGCTGATCCGCCGCTCGGCCATCCTGAACTCGGCAGCGACGAAATCGATCTTGTCGGACTCCTTCTTGAGCTCGGCGCACGCAATCTCGATGCCACCCCCGAGCCCGCCGCGCACGGCGTCGAGGAGCTTCTTGCCCCGCACGCCCCCGCGGTGCCGCAGCACGAGATAACAGTCGGACGCCGGGGTCTCGAGATAGCTGAGCGCCTCGGCGATGAAGGCATCCGTACATTTCTCGACGCCTGACACTCGCACGAGCCTCGGCTCGCCGAAGAGCGAGGGGCTCGCGAGCGTTGCAAGCTCGCCAGGCGCGTAGGAGTCCGCCGCGATGTCGCTCACCTCGAGGCTCGAATCCTCCGCTCGCAGGATGTCGCGCAGGAGCGTGATCGCGCGATCGGCCAGGAATTCCTCCGGACCCGAGACAAGCACGACGGACGATGGGCGCACCTTCTCCCAGGCGAGCTGCGGGATGCGCCCCGCGCCAGTTGCCGCCATCCGCGTCTCCCTCGCCTCGTCTGGACCAGCCTAATGCGCGCCGACGTCACGCTCCGGTGGGCGCTCGGTCCACACGCTGACAGTGCCATCGGGTCGCGGCGACACGAGAATCATGCCCTCGAGGTCGGTGCGGGTGATGGCTGTCCCCACCCCGGTGAGGATGTCGAGCAGTCGCTGCGTCGGGTGGCCATACCGGTTGTCGGCGCCGACACCGATGAGACCGACTTTTGCCCTGACCCGCTCGTAGAGCTGCTGGCTCTGGTCGGCCGAGCCGTGATGTGCCACCTTGACGACGTCGACGGTGCCCGGTTTGGCAAGCCCGAGCATCCGCAACTGCGCCTCTTCGCCGAGATCGCCGAGAAAGAGCGAGCTCAGGCAGCCGTCGGGGCACGCGCCCACCCCCTCGAAGCGCACGGTCACGCTCGCCGGGTTGCCCGGTTCGACGGTTCCGAGTCGCGTCGGCGGCCAGAGGACCTCCCACCGCAGGTCCCCGAGTGCACCACGCGTTCCGCGCGCGACCTCGTCGACCTGTGCACCGGCCTCGGCGAGCGCCGCACGCAGGGCCGTGTCGTTCGCATCCGCGACCGGTCCGACGATCGCCCGATCCACCATCCCGAGCACGGCCGATGTTCCTCCGACGTGGTCCTGGTCGTAGTGGCTCAGGACAAGCAACTGGATGCGCCGGATGCCCAGCTCGTCGAGGCAGTGCGCGATCAGCGCCGGATCGGGACCGGTATCGATGAGGGCGACCTCCCCCGCGCTGCGCACGAGCACTGCATCGCCCTGACCGATGTCGCAGACCGCGATCTGCCAGGTGGACGGGAAAGACATCCGCCGCCCTAACCCAGCGCCGACCGCCGACGCGAGGTACGCGACGAGCGAGGCGACGAGCACAGCCGTGAGAATCCTGCCCAGGCGCCCCGGTCGACGAAGCATGGCAACGAGCACGAGCGCCGTCACGGCGGCGAGAAGCCCCGCGCCGATCGCGCCCGGAAGCCACGGTGCCTGCGCGCCGGGCAGTGCCGAGAAGAAGCGGGCCACGGCGGCGATCCACGATGCCGGAAACCACGCGAGGGCGGCGATGGCTGCGCCGAGAGGCTGGGCGACGGGGAGCACGACGCAGGCCACGAGACCGAGCACGGTCGCCACCGGTGCGGCGGGTTCGCTCAGCAGGTTCGCGACGACCCCGTACACCGGCACGGCAGGCGTGAGCAGGATGAGCACCGGTTGGCAGGCGAGCTGTGCAGCGAGCGGGATCGAGACGAGCACCGCGAGCCACGACGGCATCCACCGGGCCAGAAGGGCGGCGAGCGGCCCCGCGAGCAGGAGGAGCCCTCCCGTCGCGACAACGGAGAGGATGAAGCCGTAGTCGCGGGCGAGCCACGGGTCGATCGTGAGCAGCACGACCACGGCGAGCGAGAGCACAGGGATGCCCCGCGCTGGCCGGCCGCTCGCGAGGGCACCGAGCACGATCGCCGCCATGACAGCCGCCCTGAGCACACTCGCCTCGGGCGTGACGAGCACGACGAACCCCGCCAGGACGACGAGCGAGGCCGCGATGCGTCCCCTGCGGCGAAGGCCGGCACTCGCCCCACCCAGCATGATGAGCCCGACGACGACCGCGCAATTCGCGCCCGACACCGCGGTGAGGTGGCTCAGCGACGTCGCCTTCATGGCCGCGTCGAGCCCGACGTCGACGCGGCTCGTGTCGCCGATGGCGAGGCCGGGAAGCAGCGCACCCCCATCCCCCGGAAGGCCGCTCGACGCGTCGCGAAAGGACGATCGCACAGCGTTCGCCGCTTCGAGCAACCACGGCGGCGCGCCGACGACTCGAGGGCTGCCCCTCGCGAAGAGCAGGAACGCCGCGTTCTCTCCCGGCTCCGCCTCAAGAAGGCTCCCCGAGGCTTCGATGACCGTGCCGATGCCACCGGCGGGCGCCGGGCCGAAGAGCAGGGCAGGAGCGCGAATGCCCTCAAGGTGAGTCGCCCCCACTGCGGCTGCGGTGATCGTCACAGGCACAGGGGCGGGACGTGCCCTTGGGAGCGCACCCGGCCCGCCGTCGCGATGCACCGCGGCCTCGAGCACGGCGACGACCTCCACATGCCGGCCGTGCTCCGCCGCGTCGAGCAGAACGGCGGGCCGACGGGCGCCGGCATGGACGGCGGCACTCGTGACGAGCAGGGCGCACAGGGCACACGCGAGAGTCGCCGTGGCAAGAACGCGGCGCGCTCGTGAAGGCACGACCGCGGCCGCGCCGCACAGGGCAGCCACGAGCCAGCCGGCGACCGCCGTGGGCGCAAGCGCCTCCGGCACGCCGATCATGACGCCCAGGATCACCCAGCCCGCGGCAGCCGGGATCGCGAGCCGAGCATCCGCTCTCAGCACGAGCCGGTCATATCGTCACGAGGTCCTTGAGCCCGGCGAAGGTCTTCTCACCGATCCCCGAGACGCCCAGGAGGTCCTCGACCGAGGTGAAGCGGCCGTTCGCCTCGCGCCAGGCGAGGATACGCGCGGCCAGGGCGGGACCGACTCGCGGGAGTGTCTCGAGCGCCGCGGCATCGGCCGTGTTGAGGTTGACCTTGCCCGCCGTGGTTCCGGATGCCGGCGCTCCTCCTCCTGGAGGCGCGGTCACCTCGCCCTCGCGCGGCAGGTAGATCTGCTCGCCGTCGCTCAGGAACCTCGCGAGATTGAGCTGCCGACGATCCGCGTCCTGGGTGTAGCCGCCGGCCGCGGCGATCGCGTCGATCGCCCGGTCACCATCGCGGAACGCGTAGAGCCCCGGGCGATTGACCGCCCCAAGGATGTGCACGTAGATCATCGCGCCCGCCGGAGGTTCGGTCTGGGCCACGTCGGGCGACGGCATCGGCGCGCGGACCACCGTCGTGCCTCCCGCGTTCGCGCTGAGGGCAGTGACGAGAACGGCGATCCCGAGACCCGCGAGAAGCAGCACGATCGCTGCCCCGAGCCCGACCCTGAATCGGCCGGTGCGCGAGGCCGCGAGTGGGTCGGACGGCGGCATGCGCCGACGCTAGCCGGGTCGTCGGGCCTCCCATCATTGGCATGAGTCCGTCACCCGCTTCCGTCTCCCGATCCACTCTGTGGAGGAGCGGACCGGGTCGGTGCGGGTCAGCGCGTGACGATGTTGACGAGCCGCGGGGCCCGCACGATGACCTTCGCGATCTCCCGGTCGCCGACCGTGCGCTTCACCGACGCGAGGTCGCGGGCGAGCCGCTCGATCTCATCCGGCGCCACCTTCGCGTCGACCGTGAGACGGTCGCGTACCTTGCCATCGACCTGCACGACGCACGTCACGGATTCGGCCACGAGGAGCGCAGGGTCTGCCTTCCGCCAGCCGTACAGGGCGATCGTCGGCGGGTGGCCGAGCACCTCCCACATCTCCTCGGCGACATACGGCGCGAAGAGGCTCAACCCCAGCGCGACCGTCTCCGCCGCCTCGCGCACCGCGGGGTCCGCGCCGCCAGGACCGGAATCGATCGCCTTGCGCGTCGCGTTGACGAGCTCCATGATCCTCGCGACGACGACGTTGAACTTGAAGGCCTCGATGAGGCCTGGAGCATCAGCGAGGAAGTGGTGCGTCACCCGGCGAAGGGCGACGTCGCCCGTCTTCGCGTCGACGTCAGGCTTGCTCGTGACATCCTGCGCGAGCCGCCACGCGCGGGCGAGGAACTTCGCGGAAGCGTGCGGGGCGACATCCGCCCAGTCGATGTCGTCCTCCGGGGGTCCGGCGAAGGCCATCGTGAGACGGACAGCATCGACCCCGTGTTCCTCGAGCTGCTCGCTCAGGCGCACGACGTTGCCCTTGCTCTTGCTCATCGCGGAGCCGTCCATGAGCACCATGCCCTGGTTG
>DAITPJ010000117.1:0-4948 GCA_036833635.1 Terrimesophilobacter sp. | reverse complement strand
GCAGGGCGGACAGGACTCGAACCTGCAACCTGCGGTTTTGGAGACCGCTGCTCTACCAATTGAGCCACCGCCCTCAGCAGTGCCAAAAAGCCATAGCTTCGCGATTCTCGCCGGAGGGTTCTGCCAAAAATTGGCGCACGAAAGTATGGCAGATTTCAACTACCTCGTTCCAGTGTAGGCGACGCGGCCGACGTTCTGCAAAGCAGCCGGATGCCGAAAAACCTTCCTGCGGATTGCGCGTCATAAACCGCCGAGTCCTGGGTCTCTTCAGGTAACAGGGGCAGATCGGCGAAGTGACCACGGCCCCCTAACCACCTTCGCCGACCTGCACCATTCCAACTCAACAGGACACCGGGAAGCTGAATCAGGCGGCTTCCTTCGTTCCAATATCCCGAGTTGTCGCGAGCAGTCGCCTGGCAGGTCGCCCGGATCCGCAATGGATCAAGGAAGGTACCAGCCGTGTTCAACCAGCGCGTCCAACGGACTGGAAAATCAGTCGGGACATCCACAGTTACGAAATCCACCGCCATCATCAGCGCACTCGGCATCATCGGTGCGCTGCTCGTGGCGGGCCCCGCCACCGCGACGGCGACCACACCGCACGCGACCTGGGCCCAGGGCCAGTTCCTCTCCGGCTCTCTTGCCGGCATGGACCTCGCCCGTATCGCCGAGCTCACACCGGCGACGGCTCGGAACAACGGTGACCAGGGCACACAGGAGGTCGTCGATCCGCTCGCCGTCAGCCTGCTGGGAAGCGCACCCATCAACGTCGGCGCGGTTCGTGTGAGTCCCGACACTGTCGTCAACACCTCGACAACGGGCGGCGCGCTCTCCCAGTACGCCAGGGCTGAGAAGACCGGCTCCGCACTCGGGGCGAGCGGCACCGTCGGGCAGGGCGGCGCGATCGGCCCGAACGCATCGAACCCCGGCGGCGCACTCAACCTCTCGTTCGACAGCCTCATCGGCACCTCGTTCTCCTCGGTTCTGACTGACCTGAAACTTCAGGTGCAGGCGGTGGCCGCGCAGGCGAAGGGCGACCTCCAGTCGGTCAGTGGCGACTACTTCATCGACGGGCTCACGCTCAGCTTCACGAGCCCTGCACTCGCCGGCATCTCGGCGACCGTCAAGAAGGCCGTCGCTGCGGCGGAGGCGAAACTCGACTCGCTCACGGGCAAGAACGGCGAGCTCGCCGTCGCGCTGAATGGCATCCTCAACGCGGTCAATCCGGCGCTCAACCTCGCCGGCGCGGCCAACGTTTCGGTCGCTCTCAGCCACGACCTCGACGCAGCAGTGGCGGACCTCCTGAACGCGACATGGGGCGGCTCCGGCGTGAGTTTCAACGTCTCGACCGGCAAGGTCACGATCGACCTCGAGAAGCTCGTGGGAGGCGATCTCAACAACCGCCCCGTCAACTTCGAAGTCCTGAGTGGCGCGACGGTCGCGAAGATCGTCTCGACGATCGGGAGCAACATGGAGACACTCACCGACCAGGTGCTGGCCCGGCTGGACGCAGCGATGAAGAACCTGCGGCTCGACGTCGACGCCGACCTCTCGCTGCTCACCGAACAGGCGCCCGTCGTCGGCGAGGTCTGCCAGTGGCAGGACGGCAACGGGAACATCGTGAGCGAACTCCTCGGCAAGCTTCTCGGCACGCTCGTGTGCACCCCCACGACGACGCTGCTGCCGAAGCTCGAGACATCCGTCGCCGTCGATGTTCACGGCACGGTCGCCCAGGTGCTCAACGGCCAGGCGCCGGCGACAGTCGCGGCCAAGGTGCTCGGCATCCCGGTGGCGATCAGCACGGGGCGCATCCTGGAGGGACTCGGCCTCACGCTCGGCAACCGGATCTTCGGGGCCGCGGGCATTCTGCCCCAGTTGCACGGCCTGCTCGACGGGCCGCTGCTCTCCCAGGCGAACGCGGGGCTGCTGGGCTCGACGAGCATCCACGGGATGCTGTCGGACATCCTCTCGATCAAGGTCAACCTGCAGGAGACGAGGCTGGACGGCGGTGGGATGGCGGTGGCGACGAACTCGGTGTTCACGCAGACGGCGCTACGCGTCGGAGTTCTGCGCGGGGCGGGGTCCGGCGGGCTCACGACTCTCGATGTCGCCTCCGGATCCGTTGCGCCCATGGTCACCGCCGTCGTGCCCGGTGGTCCCGGTGACCCCGGGACCGACGACCCGGGGGACACCGGCATCGGTGACGACGTGGTCGACACCGGCACCCCGGCGGCGACCTCTGGCGACCTCGCCTACACCGGAGTGGCCATTGGAGTCCTCATCGCGGCACTTCTCGCGCTCCTGGCCGCTGGTGCCTGGTTCGTGCGCGAAGGCTACCGGCGGAACCACCCAACGCTCGAGCCGTAGGCCGAGCACCCGCCGATAGCGGCGCGGCCGGGACCCGTTCCCGGCCGCGTTCGTGCTTTAAGCTGAAGCTCGTGACCACAGAAGCGCCGCGCATCTCCCGCCGTATCGCCGCCATCGCTGAATCCGCGACGCTCAAGGTCGACGCCAAGGCGAAAGCACTGCAGGCGCAGGGCCGCCCGGTCATCTCCTACGCAGCAGGCGAGCCGGATTTCGTGACCCCGTCAAATGTCGTCGACGCCGCATCCGCCGCCGTGCTCGACCCGCGCAACTACCGCTACACTCCCGCTGCGGGCCTGCCGGAGCTGCGCGCCGCGATCGCGGAGAAGACGCTGCGGGACAGCGGCCTCGCCGTCGACCCCGCCCAGGTCATCGTCACGAACGGCGGCAAGCAGGCGGTCTTCCAGGCGATCGCGACGATCGTCGACGAGGGCGACGAGGTCATCCTTCCGACGCCGTACTGGACCACCTACCCGGAGGTCGTGAAACTCGCGGGCGGCGTGCCGGTCGAGGTCTTCGCCGGGGCCGACCAGGGATATCTCGTGACGGTCGAGCAGCTCGAGGCAGCGCGCACGCCGAAGACGAAGCTGCTCGTGTTCGTCTCCCCATCGAACCCCACGGGCGCCGTGTACTCGCCGGAGCAGACGAGGGCGATCGGGCAGTGGGCGCTCGAGCACGGCATCTGGGTCATGAGCGACGAGATCTACCAGAACCTCGTCTACGAGGGGATCCGGGCCGTCTCGATCGTCGAGGCCGTTCCCGAGCTCGCCGGCCGGACGATCCTCGTGAACGGCGTCGCGAAGAGCTACGCGATGACCGGATGGCGGCTCGGCTGGATGGTCGGCCCCGCAGACGCCATCAAGGGCGCCGCGAACCTGCAGTCCCACCTCTCGTCGAACGTGTCGAACATCTCGCAGCGTGCAGGGCTCGCCGCGCTCACCGGACCGCAGGAGACCGTCGAGCTCATGCGGCGGGCGTTCGAGGGCCGGCGCAACACGATCATCGAGGAGCTCAACAAGATCGAGGGCCTCCACGCGCCCATGCCCCAGGGCGCGTTCTACGCCTATGCGGATGTCCGTGCCCTGCTCGGGCGCAGCTGGGGCGGGGTCGTCGCGACGACGTCTCTCGAGCTCGCCGACCTCATCCTCGAGCAGGCGGAGGTCGCGGTCGTGCCGGGCGAGGCCTTCGGGCCGAGCGGCTACCTGCGGCTCTCCTACGCGCTCGGTGACGCGCCGCTGCTCGAGGGCATCCAGCGGTTGCAGCAGCTCTTCGCCTGACTCGCCCCCCCTGCCGACACACGTCAACTGCTCCCTCCTGCACTCTGGCAGGCTCCCGAGGGGTCAGTAACTGCTGTTCAGGGGCGCCGCGAAGAGCAGCTACTGACCCCTCGTAGGCCGACGCGACGGGCTGTGGAGAGATTTCTGGCCGACCTGCCGACCTTGGGCATGATCGACGGATGACCGCACGAGTCCCCCTGCCCGCGCATCTCGCTGGGTCCCCGTTTGCATATCGCGAGGGAATTGACGCAGGGCTCGGCAGAGGCAGGCTTAGAGGTGGCGACCTCCACCGGCCCTACCGCGGGGTGCGGGTCGCTGGCTGGACACCCGATCTCGAGCAACGCGCCAGGGCATTTCAGCGGCGCGCCCCGGGCAATACCTACTTCTGCTCGGTGACGGCAGCCGTGCTCTACCGGATGCCCCTTCCGCGTCGGCTCGAGCGGTCACTCGTTCTGCATGTCGGGGTGCCGGCGCCGGTCCGCGCCCCGCGGGTGACAGGCGTCGTTGGTCACAAGTTCCAGATCGAGGAAGCGGACATCCGGGACTGGTACGGGCTCAGAGTGACGACCCCCGAGCGCACCTGGTGCGACCTGGCGACCTCGCTCACGGTTCCTGATCTCGTAGCCGCGGGTGACTACCTCATCCACTGGGAGCAGCCGATAGCGTCACGAGAGGCGTTGTATTCGGCCATGCTGCGGCATCCGGGGCAGCGGGGACATCGCCGTCTGGTCCGCGCCTTTCCCCAAATGAACGACCGAGCCGAATCGCGCCGGGAGTCACTTCTGCGGGTCATTGTCGTGAATGCCGGCATCCCTGGCGTTGAGGCGAACGTATGGATCACGACCTCTGGCGGCTACCGCTACCGGGGTGATCTCGTCATCTGGGAGAGAAAGCTGATCATCGAGTACCAGAGCCGCTTTCATGACGGCACGAAGGAGTTTGATTCCGACATGACGCGCATTTCGCGACTCGAAGCGGACGGCTGGTACGTCCTCCAGATCAACAATGGCGACCTCGGCAATCCTGGCGAGTTGGTGCAGCGCATCCGGAAGGTACTCGAGAGCCGGCCCCATCAGGCCGCGAAGGGTCAGTAACTGCTGCTCAGAGGCCTCGCGAAGAGCAACTTCTGGCCCCTCGCGCGGAGGCTTCGCGCCTCTCCTGCTCGAAGGGTCAGTAAGTGCTGCTCAGGGGCCTCGCGAAGAGCAGTTACTGACCCTTCGCGAGGGGGGGGCGCGGGCGGGTCAGAGGAGCTTGCGCTCCAGGGCCCAGGCTGTCAGCTCGTGGCGCGACGAGAGCTGCAGTTTGCG
>DAITPJ010000116.1:0-5072 GCA_036833635.1 Terrimesophilobacter sp. | reverse complement strand
TGCTGCGGCTGGTCGAGGAGTGCCCGCTGCCCGTCGTCTACCTGCGCAAGATCGTCGACTTCGAGAACTTCCTCGCGGAGCAGGACATCCGGATCGCGTTGTACGTCAACCAGAATGTGAAGAACTTCCAGTCGATGCGGTACGGCCGCATGTGGCACGTGTTCATCAACCATGGCGAGAGCGACAAGGCGTACATGGCGAGCAACCAGTACAAGGCCTACGACTACGCCATGGTCGCCGGCGATGCCGCGGTCGAGCGGCTGAGCCACGCCCTCTGGGACTACGACGTCGAGAAGCGGGCGCTCGTCATCGGGCGACCACAGGCGGACTATTTCGTGGGCGAGCTGCCCTACACGCAGGATGACCGGGTCACCGTGCTCTACGCCCCGACGTGGGAGGGCGACCGCGGGTCGATGAGCTACGGCTCCGTGCTGAGCCATGGCCTCGCGATCTCTCGCAGCCTGCTCGCCGATTCGCGCTACCGGCTCATCTATCGCCCGCATCCGCGAAGCGGCGTGACGAATCCCGAGTACCGGGAGGCGAACGAGCAGATCATCCAGGCGATCGCTTCGGCCAACTCGCGCGACCCCGACGCCCACCATGTCTTCGACGAGAGCCCGGCGATCGGCTGGCAGTTGGGGTCGACGGATGTCGCGATCACCGACATTTCGGCGATGGTCTACGACCGACTCGCGACGGGTAAGCCGCTCATCGTCACGCGGCCCGCCTCGCCCGAGGCCCGGGTCGAGACGGACGGGTACCTCGGTTCGGCCGAGTGGCTCGACGTGGCAGACGCACCGGATGTCGTGACCCAGATCGAGCGGGTGCGGGCCGATGCGGGGGCGCTTGAGCGGCTGCAGCATTGGGTGAAGTACCACTTCGGCGACACGACGCCGGGGGCGGCGACGGCGCGATTCCATGCGGCGGTGGAGCACCTCATGGACGAGTGGGAGCTTCATGCGGCGATCCATGCCGATGATGCGCCGACGGGTCAGTTCGATGTGCTCGATGGGGACGAGGACGACGAGGACGACGCGCCCGGCGCCGACTGAGCTGCCGGGCCGCTCCCAGACCGCTCGTTTTCCCCGCCGCCTGACCGCGCGCTTTCTCCGCCGCCTGATCGCGCGCTTTCCCCGTTGGTTGACCGCGCGCTTTCCCCGTTGGTTGAGTAGCGCGAAGCGCGTATCGAAACCCGCCGCCCAGCCTTGACGACCCGCGCCTTCCGCTCCCGCGGCTCCAGGTTCGCCCCGAACCCGGCGGGTGCCGCCCCGAACGCCGTCCTCGAACTCGTCACGACCTTCCGCCCGAGAAGGTGGTTCGCGGTTCCCCCGACGACCGCGCCGATCCCGAACGGCAGGATGCGCCCGACGGCGCCCGTCGTCGTGTTGCGGGCGAAGCGGCGCATAAAGGCTTTGCGCATCCGGTCGGCGATCTGCCCCACAAAAGCCTGCGGAACGTTCTTGCCGATGACGTCGCCCCAGAACTTGGTCTGGGGGACGCCCGCGCCGGTCGCCTGGGCGGCGAGGTTGCGCACGAGGTCGGCGCCCGAGGTGCCGAGCATCATGGCCATGACGATCGTGCGGGCCCGGTCGGGGTCGGTGATGGCAATCCCGTGCACCTCGGTGACCGACTGGGCGAAGAGCGCTGTCGCCTCGAGGAACCCCGCGGTCTCGACACCCGTGAGCACGAGGCTCACCGTGGTGCCGACTCCAGGCACGAAGGCAGCAGCGCCGACTCCCGCCCCTCCGGTCGTGACCGCGGCGAGGTAACGCCGCTCGAGGATCTGGATGACGCGCGCCGGCGAGGCATCCGGATGCCGTTTGCGGATGCCGCGGATGTGCGCGAGCACGACGGGCCGCTGCGTCGTGAGCAGCCGGTCGAAGCCCTTGACCGCCATCGGATGTTGGGCGGCCGAGGGATCTTCGGCGCTGGCTGGTTCGATCGCCTTCACGCTGTCATCCTAAGTGGCCGTTCCCTGAGGACACCCTTCGCTGGTTGAGTAGCTCCGCAAAGCTCCCGTCCGCTGGTTGAGTTGCTCCGCAAGGCTCCCCTCGGCTGGTTGAGTAGCTCCGCAACGCGGAGCGTATCGAAACCAAATTGCTAACCGCCCCCAAGCTCCCGCCGCCTCGCCGTCAGCTGCCGAACAACCTTGTCGCGGGTCCTGCCATCGGCCGCGATTCCGGATTCCGCCAGTGCATCAAGCATCCCAACGCTCCGCACAAGCACCCCGTTCACGGTGAGGTCGATCGCGGCGTCTGGGAGTCCCAGGCCGGCGGCGAACTCGCGCATCCGAGCACTGGAGAGCGTGTCGCTCCCGCCGACGGTGAGTGCGAGCGTGTCGTCGCCGTAGAAGATCGTCGATGGCAGATCGTAGGCGGGCGCCAGGCGCGTCTCGCCGCTTGGTGTCGCCACGACCGAGAGGTTCTTCGCGTGCAGGTCACCATTGCCACTGAGCCAGGCGAAGACGAGTTGCTGCAGGATGCCGCGTGCGGTGACAGCCGGTGCCGTGCTCAGCCGCATCATCGCTTCGGCGACGTGCTCGAGAGTGAGGTTGTATTTGTCGGCGGGCCAGCGATCGAGGGCTTGACAAGCATCCTCGACCGCGAGCGAACGCGATTCCCCGGCGTGCGAGACCCGGTCGAAGCGCGTAACCAGCAGACCCGATGCACCTTCTCCGTCCTTGACCAGTCGCGCGGTGGCCGTGCTGATTTTGCATTGTCGTGACCACTCGAGGAAGAATGCCTCGTTCTCGACGAGGCGCGGGTACTCGGGCGGGGTGAACTTGAGGATGTACCGCTCGTGCCGCCTGCTCACGGGCAGCGAAATCATGGCCGCAGAGGTCTTGTCCTGGACGCCGGCCAGGGTCGGCGGACGATCGGAGATCCCGGCATCCATAAGCAGGTCGGCGAACCGGATGTTGTCGAAGGTTCGGTTGAGCTGTAGCGTGTCCGGTTCGTCCGGGAGCGGATGCCCGCCTTCGACCACCTGCACGTCGCCGATCGTGTCGGTGCCGACGGCTACGAGCAGGCTGAGCTCGTCGTCGGCCGAGGTCTTGACCGAGCGGCGCAGCGCGCTGAGCCGGCGACCTTCGGGGAGCAGCCCTGCGAGGTAAGGCGGTACGGCACCCGCGGGGGTGATGCATGGGGCGTCCCTTATCGGCAACGTCGAGGCGATCGGAGGGCGGCCGGATGTCCGATAGCCGTCGAGGTATGTGAGCGCGACGCCCTGCGGTGTGCGCTCCAGCCGCGCGGCGAGCACGCCTGACTTGTAGACGTCCGCGGCGTCAACGGTCACGGGGTTCTCCGCGGCGCGATGGTGACCTCGAGGCCGAGGGTGTCGAGAACCGCGAGGACCGTCGAGAGCCGCGCGGTCGGCTTGCCGCCTTCGAGCGACGACACGAAGCGCGTGGAGACGCCGGCGAGGGCAGCCAGTTCCTCCTGGGTGAGACCGAGCTCCTTGCGCCGGACCGCGATGCTGCGGCCGAGGTCGTCGGCCCGCATTGTCCCCGACATAGTTCCTCCAAATCGGTACGATCATACCTATTTGGATACTGTAGGCGTGCTACATCAAGAAATCCAGTAAAAGATGCACGATCATACAGAATTCGGATGATCGTATTATCTTGTCCACCAAAAAGTGGGAGAACATGCACGATCACACTAGTAGCGGCGCCCTTCCGCGCTCTGGCGAGCTCCAGGGTACTTTGGTACCCTGATACGCACCACTCAACGACTTCGAATCCGAGGACCAATGACCGCCTTGAGCCCCATCAAGGTTGATGAAGCAACTGACAAGCGCATCGCGGATGCTGCGCACTTTCTTGGTCGCACCAAGAAGGACATCGTGGATGCCGCGGTTCGTGATTATGTCGACGCCCACCGCTATGAGATCAACGAAGGCATTCGAGCATCCCTCTCGCGGCTCGATGGGACTCGAGCGTCGATCGTCTCAGAGATCAGCGGATTGAGCCGCGCTGAGCTCGACGAGCTCGGAGGCGTGCCAGAAGGCTGACGGTGGCGGCCGATAGCGTGCTCGCATGACGGATGCTGTGCGGCCGACCAAGAGATGTCTGGCTGATCTTGGCTGTGAGGTACCCAATCTTGGCACTCGGCTCAGCTCCCTGAGTCATCCACTGATCGTGAAGGCGCAGTCTCTTCCTGCGCAGAGCGCAGCGGGTGGGGCTGAGCGTGTCAAGGTGCTGACCGACCGTGTATGGCTCAAGGTCAAGGTCGACACCTGGCGTGGTGTGGCATCGAATCTGCGGGGAGAGCTCTCCGACGAGTTCTCAGTGTTGGGTGCGCATTGGTGGCTGGGCGCGGCCGGGATACGGCAGGGTGACTCTGCGCATCACGACTTCTATTCTGTTCTGGGCGAGGAGGCGCATCGAGCGGGCAAGAACACGTGCTCGACCGACTCTCTGCTGCCGAACCCATGGGATATGCGAAGGCTGCACGCCGAGGCAGCGGTGAACGCGCAGCTCATCCTCGAGCGAGTGGTACGCGCTGCTGCCGCGCAGTCTCTCCTGAACTCGGATACCCGCACTTTTCTGGTGGGAGTCCGCGACGTGCGTGTCCGCATCCGAGTTCAGGACGACGGTCAGGCATACATCGTGATCGGTGCGACAGGCTCGCTCGATCCACGGTTCTTCGTGGCGCTTGTTTCGGCGATCCCAGGAGTGCCGGTCGATGACTGGATGCCCGAGCCCGGCGGGCCACTCAAGCTCGAACTCGGTCCTGGTGAGATTGTCTGGTCGGCGATGATGTCGGCGGGGGCGCAGCAAGAGCTCCTTAACTTCGCTTAACGGGCTCGGCTACTCGAAGTGAACGCCCGGCGCCTCCGCATTGGGATCTGTCGCCGGCTGGTCACCGTCAAGGATGTCGAGAGGCGGCAATGACTTCACGATCGCGACGGTTTCGACGCTCACGCGCGTGATGCGCTTCACTAGGTCGACGATGTAGCGCGGGTCGCCGTGCTCCTTGCCCCAGTCGTTCGGGTCGTTGACGATGCCGCTCGGCTTATCCTTCTTGATCTGGTACCGCTCGAGGATCCAGTCGAGCGCGCTCCGCGAGCCG
>DAITPJ010000115.1:0-5083 GCA_036833635.1 Terrimesophilobacter sp. | reverse complement strand
GAGAAGGAGCAGGCTCGACCGGAACCGTCTCGGATTGAGCTTGTCGAAATCCGGTCTCGACAGGCTCGACCCGAGAAGTCGCGGGCTCGGCGGGAGACGACGGGGCCGCCTTCGCCCCGGTTCCATCGCCGATGACGGCGACAGGGGTACCGATCGGCACGACCGAGCCGGCCTCGACGAGCTGTTGCTCGAGCACGCCGGCCTCGAAGGCCTCGAGGTCCATCGTCGCCTTGTCGGTCTCGATCTCGGCGAGGACGTCGCCCTTGGCGACCGGGTCCCCGACGTTCTTGAGCCACTTCGAGAGCTCGCCCTCCTCCATCGTGTCCGACAGGCGGGGCATGACAACCTCAGACATGGCAGCCTCCTACTTCCGGTATGCGCTTGCGTCGAGCGTCTCGCGGATGACCCTGGTCAGGGCTGCGGCATCCGGCATCGCCGCGAGCTCGAGAGGCTTGGCGTAGGGCAGCGGCACCTCAGCCGCCGCGACCCTGCGCACCGGCGCGTCGAGCCAGTCGAATGCGCCCTCGCCGATCGTCGCGGAGATCTCCGCGCCGATCCCGTAGCTGAGCATGTCGTCCTCGAAGATGACCGCACGCGAGGTCTTGCGCACCGAAGCGCACACCGTGTCGCGGTCGAGCGGGCGAAGACTGCGCAGGTCGACGACCTCGATCGAGATCCCCTCCCCTGCAAGCTGTGCCGCGACCTCGAGGGCCGTGACCATGCCCCGCGAGTAGCTCACCACCGTGAGGTCTGTGCCCTCCCGCGCGACGGCCGCTTTCCCGATCTCGGCGACCTGTTCGCCATCCGGAACGTCGCCCTTGGTGTTGTAGAGCCCGAGGTTCTCGAGGAACAGTACCGGGTCGTCGTCGCGAATCGCCGCCGTGAGCAGGGCCTTGGCTTCCGCGGGGTTCGAGGGCGCAACGACTTTGAGGCCGGGAATGTGCGCGTACCAGACCTCGAGGTTCTGCGAGTGGGTTGCCCCGAGTTGCTGACCGCCGCCACCGGGGGTCCGGATGACCATGGGCACCTTGACTCGCCCGCCGAACATTCCGAACATCTTCGCGGCATGGTTCACGATCTGATCGATTGCGATGAGCGAGAAGTTGAGCGTCATGATCTCGACGACCGGCCTAAGGCCCAGCATTGCCGAGCCGATCGCGACCCCGGTGAAGCCCTCCTCGGCGATCGGGGTGTCGACGACGCGCTTGGGGCCGAACTCCTTGAGCAACCCTGCGGTGATCTTGTACGAGCCCTCGAAGACGCCGATCTCCTCGCCGATGAGGTACACGTTCTCGTCGCGGGTCAACTCGGCGCGCAGCGTCTCGTTGAGCGCCTGGCGGTAGGTCATCTCGGTCATGACGCCACCATCACCGGGTCGCCCGGATATGCGCGTGACGCGTTCGCGACGTCGGTCGCGTAGACCGCGTCGAAGAGTTCGGACCGCGACGGGTCATGGCTCGCATCGGCGAACTCCACGGCCTCCGTCACCGCCTTCTCTGCAGCCGCATGGATGCCGTCGGCTGCCTTCTCGTCGAGGGCCCCGGATGCGATGAGCCGGTTGCGGAATGCGGGCACCGGGTCATTCGCCTGCGCCTCCTCGTTGTCCTCCTTGGAACGGTACCGTGCCGGGTCGACGACGGAGTGCCCCTTGAGCCGGAAGCTCATGGTCTCGAGGATGCTCGGCTGCCGGTCGACGCGCGCCTTCTCGAGGGCGGCGAGCGCCGCATCACGCACCGCGACCGGGTCGTCGCCGTCGACGCGCTCGCCGGGAATCCGGTAGGCGGAACCACGCTTGTAGAGGTCGGGCTCAGCTGATGCGAGCTCGACGGGGGTGCCCATCCCGAGCCGGTTGTTGACAATGACGTAGACGATCGGCAAGTTCCAGAGCCCGGCGAGGTTGAGCGACTCGTGGAACGCACCGATGTTCGTGGTCGCATCCCCCATGAGGCACATGACGGCCTCTGCCTTCGTGCCCGCCTTGGTGCGGTAGTCGATCGCGAACGCAGCGCCGGTCGCGAGGGGGATCTGGCCGCCGACGATGCCGTAGCCGCCCATCATCCGCCGTTCGAGGTCGAACATGTGCATCGAACCTCCGCGGCCGCCGACG
The DNA here is from genome assembly GCA_036833635.1 of Terrimesophilobacter sp. GTDB lineage: Bacteria > Actinomycetota > Actinomycetes > Actinomycetales > Microbacteriaceae > Terrimesophilobacter. Next base: position 2,976 of record DAITPJ010000115.1, on the reverse strand, counting down.
ACGCCTGTCGACTTGCCGAAGAGCTCAGCCATGACGGCGCCCGGTTCCATGCCGCGCGCGAGCGCGTAGCCGTGGTCGCGGTAGGTCGTGAAGAGGTAGTCGGTGGGGCGCAGTGCCGCGAGCAGCCCGACGACGGTCGCCTCCTCGCCGAGGTTGAGGTGGCAGTACCCGCCGATCTTCGCCCTCGCGTACATCTCGCTCGCGCGGAGCTCGAATTCGCGCACGAGCACCATCTGCTCGTAGTACCCACGAAGCACCTCGGCCGAGTCGCCGTCCTGCTTCGCTTTCTTCCTGGCTCCAGCGGGACGTCGTGTGTCCGCCATTCGGGCCTCGCTTTCCTAGAGCACGTGCCGTTCCAGCCTATTACTTGGACGTCCTCGTTGTTTGCGCGCCCCCAGAGCGCTCCGGCCCGCGTTGACACGTCATGGCGAACGGCGCACGATGGGGGAAGGATCACCGTCGGCGCTGACAACTCTCCGACGGCTAGGCGGAGGAGTGAGTCATGAATAGTTTCGGTGCGCGCGCGGACCTGAAGGTCGGCGGCACGACCTACGAGATCTTCAGGCTGGATGCCATCGCAGGCTCGGAACGCCTCCCGTACAGCCTCAAGGTGCTGCTCGAGAACCTGCTTCGGAACGAAGACGGCACACTCGTGACAGCCGACCAGGTGCGTGCAGTGGCCGAGTGGGATGCCTCCGCGGAACACGGGGCGGAGATCCAGTACACGCCGGCCAGGGTCCTCCTGCAGGACTTCACGGGCGTCCCCTGCGTCGTCGACCTCGTCGCAATGCGGGATGCCATGGCCGCCTTCGACGGCGACCCGCAGAAGATCAACCCGCTCATCCCCTCCGAGCTTGTGATCGACCACTCTGTCATCGCGGATGCGTTCGGCACGCCCAAGGCCTTCCGCATCAACGCGGACCTCGAGTTCGAGCGAAACCAGGAGCGCTACCAGCTGCTGAGATGGGCGCAGCAGGCATTCGACGACTTCCTCGTCGTTCCGCCGGACACCGGTATCTGCCACCAGGTGAACCTCGAGTACCTCTCGCGCGTCGTGTTCACGCGCGAGCGAGGTGGAGTCACCCAGGCATACTGCGACACCCTCGTAGGCACCGACTCGCACACGCCCATGGTCAACGGGCTCGGCGTGCTCGGATGGGGCGTCGGCGGCATCGAGGCAGAGGCGGCCATGCTCGGCCAGCCCATGAGCATGCTCGTCCCGCCCGTCGTCGGCATCAAGCTCACCGGGTCGCTCACCGAGGGCACGACCGCGACCGACCTCGTGCTCACCGTGGCCCAACTGCTGCGGCAGACCGGCGTGGTCGGCAAGTTCGTCGAGTTCTTCGGCCCCGGGGTCTCCGCGATCCCGCTCGCGAACCGCGCAACGCTCGGCAACATGAGCCCTGAGTACGGATCGACGTGCGCGATCTTCCCGATCGACGACGAGACGCTCTCCTACCTGCGGCTCACCGGCCGGCCGGAGGACCAGATCGCGCTCGTGGAGGCCTATGCGAAGGAGCAGGGCCTGTGGCACGACCCGGATCATGAGGCGGAGTACTCGCAGGTCCTTGTCCTCGACCTCTCGACCGTCGAGGCTTCTATCGCCGGTCCGAAGCGGCCGCAGGACCGCATCCCGCTGCGCAAGGCCCGCAAGGTCGTGAGCGCGATCCTGAGCGAGGGGTCGAAAGCTCCCGAGGAGCTCGTCGGGCTGGACGAGGCGAGCGCCGAGTCGTTCCCGGCGAGCGACCCGATCGCCCTCGGCGACGTCTCGAAGAGCGCCGCCCCGATCGATCGCACGGTGCGCCAGGATGAGATCCCCTGGCTTTCCGACCCGGTCACGGTGACCGTCGGGGACACCGAGACGACGATCGACAACGGCCATGTCGTCATCGCGGCGATCACCTCGTGCACCAACACCTCGAACCCCGAGGTCATGATCGGCGCGGGCCTCATGGCGAAAAAGGCCGTCGAGCTCGGACTCAGCTCAAAGCCCTGGGTCAAGACCTCGCTCGCCCCTGGCTCCAGGGTCGTGACCGACTACTACGAGAAGGCAGGGCTGACCCCCTACCTCAACCAGCTGGGCTTCGACCTCGTCGGCTACGGATGCACGACGTGCATCGGCAACTCCGGACCGCTCATCCCCGAGATCCAGACCGCCGTCGACGATCACCACCTCAACGTATCTGCCGTGCTCTCGGGCAACCGCAACTTCGAGGGGCGCATCCACCCGCAGACTCAGATGAACTTCCTCGCGTCTCCACCGCTCGTGATCGCCTACGCCCTCGCCGGCACGATGAACACCGACCTTCAGACCGACCCGATCGGCACCGGAACGGACGGCCAGGACGTCTACCTGCGCGACATCTGGCCGACCTCGGAGGAGGTGCAGGCGGTCGTCGGCGAGGTCGTCGAGGCCGACATGTTCTCGAAGGGCTACGCGAACGTGTTCGACGGCGACCACAACTGGCAGAGCCTGAAGATCCCGGAGGCCGACATGTTCGCCTGGGACAACACCTCGACGTATGTGCGCCAGCCGCCGTATTTCGAGGGCATGCCGCGCGAGCCAGAACCGCTTCGCGACATCCGCGACGCCCGCGTGCTCGCGCTGCTCGGTGACTCCGTCACGACCGACCACATCTCTCCTGCGGGAAGCATCAAGCGCGACTCTCCCGCAGGCACGTGGCTGCAGGAGCAGGGCGTGAGCCCGCGCGACTTCAACTCCTACGGGTCCCGGCGCGGCAACCACGAGGTCATGATCCGTGGGACTTTCGCGAACATCCGGTTGCGCAACGAGCTCGTGCCCGGCGTCGAGGGCGGGTTCACGCGGCACCTGCCCGACGGCGAGCAACTGAGCATCTTCGACGCCTCCCGGAAGTACATCGACGATGGCGTCCCGCTGCTCGTGATCGCCGGCGCGGAGTACGGCTCGGGCTCCTCGCGCGACTGGGCGGCGAAGGGCACGCTGCTGCTCGGGGT
>DAITPJ010000114.1:1764-5162 GCA_036833635.1 Terrimesophilobacter sp. | reverse complement strand
ACCTGGTAGCCGACGAGGCCGCCGAGCTCGGTGCCGAGCTCCTCGGCGATGCGTTCGGCTATCGTGCGTGCGGCGATGCGTCGTGGCTGAGTGTGCCCGATCGACTCCCGCCCGAGCTCAAGGCAGATCTTGGGCAGCTGCGTCGTCTTGCCCGAGCCGGTCGCGCCGGCGACGATGATGACCTGGTGGTCCCGGATGACCGCCGCGATGTCGTCCTTCTGCTGGCTGACCGGCAGGTCGGGCGGGTAGGCGATCGCGGGAATCATGAGCCCTCCAGCCTATTGCGCTTCGCGAGGGGTCAGTTGTTGCTGTTCCGGCGCCCAGGGAAGAGCAACAACTGACCCCTCAGGGGCAGGTCTCGAAGCCGTGTTGCGATGACAAAGTAGTTTGTGTTACAAAGTAGACATGACGTCGAACCTGGCCGTGAAGCGCGCGGATGCCCGCACCGCGGCACTCTGGCCCCTTGCCTTACCCATCCTGCGGGTCGGCCTGGTGGCGCTCAGCGCGCTCCTGATCTGGGCCATCCTGTCAACGTCAGGTGAACCCGTCGGCTACTCGGCCGTCACCCAGTACTCCGCCCTCGCACTCGCGCCCGTCAACATCCTGTGCCTGTACCTGCTCAGCCGTCTCCTTCGGCGCGACGGCACCAGCATCCGGCAACTGGCCGGAATCGAGCGCGCCCGCCTCGGCCGCGACCTGCTGTGGGGGTTGCTCTGGCTCATGGTGCTCTACATCCCGTTCATCCTCGCCGTCATGGGAACGATGTTCGTCCTGTTCGGTGGCGAGACATTCACGAGCTTCGAGCGCGTCTTCGCCCCCGACCCCTCGGTGCGCGCCCTCGTGCCACAGGCGATCGCGATCGTGCTCGCCATGCTCACTGTCGTGACCTTCGCCCCGCTCAACGCGCCGACAGAGGAGCTCGTCTTCCGCGGCTACGCCCAGGGGCGCCTGGGTCGAGTCTGGCCCACCGCGTTCGCCGTGCTCGTGCCGGCCGTCGTCTTCGGGTTGCAGCACGCGCTCTTCGCGCCGAGCGTCGAGGGCGCCATCGTCTACGTCGTCGCCTTCTTCGTCTGGGGTCTCGGCTCCGGCCTCATCTACCTGCGCCAGCGACGACTCGCCCCGCTCATCTACTGCCACCTCATCGTCAACCTCCTCTTCAGCCTTCCGGCGCTCATCGTGCCGTTCGTCGCCTACAACTGACCAACAGATAAGGATCCCCATGACCGATCGACAGCATCCGGAAGCACCGGATGACGACACCGCACTCGACCCGGCCTCCATGCTTTCGCTCCTGCACGACCAGCAGGATGCCATCCAGCGCGGGCTCGCGCGTTTCGTCCCCTGGATCCTGCTCGCCTGGGCTGTCGCCTGGGGCGTCGGCTTCGGTGGGCTGTGGCTCATCGACGGCGCGCGCCCCCAGTTCGCGATCCCGGTCGAGGTCGCCGCACCCCTCTTCGGCGCGCTCATGGCGATCGCCGCTGTCGTCTCCGCCGTGCTCGGCGCGCGAAGCGGCCGCGGCATCCGCAGCTCGAAGGAGGCCGCCTTCACCGGCACCGTCTACGGCATCACCTGGAGCGTCGGCTTCATCGCCTTGTTCGTGCTCGGCTCGGCGCTCTCGTACAACGGGATGCCGTCCGAGCTCAGCAACCTCTACTACCCTGCCGTCTCGCTCATCTTCGTCGGCATCATGTACGTCATCGCGGGCGCGATCTGGCGCGCGATCCCCGCGATCGTGATGGGCGGCCTCATCGTCTTCATCGCCGCGATCGGGCCATACTTCGGCTACCCGGGGCACTACCTCTTCTACGCCATCACCGGCGGCGGAGTCTTTCTCGCCGGCACGGTCGTCACCGCGGTCTACTCGCGAAAGATCCGTCTCAAGGGTCTCGCCTGATGGATGAGCTCGACCCGGTCATCCACGCCCAGGCCCGGCTGCGCATCGTCTCGGCGCTTGCGACGCTCGACCCGGGGGAGAGCATCGCCTTCCCCCGGCTCCAGGAACTGCTCGACATGACCGCCGGCAACCTCTCGACACACCTTCGTAAGCTGGAGGACGCTGCGTACGTCGAGGTCTCCAAGACCCATCAGGGGCGTACGCCCGTCACATACCTTGCCCTCTCGAAGCGCGGCCGCCGCGCCTTCGAGGACTACACGGACCATCTTCGATCACTTCTGGGAGAAACCACATGACCGCACTCGTCCGCCTCGACAGGGTGACCCGCCGGTTCGGCGACGTCACCGCACTCGACGGCGTCTCGCTCGAGATCGAGCCTGGTCGTATCGTCGGTCTGCTCGGCCCGAATGGCGCGGGCAAGACCACCCTGCTCTCGCTCGTCCAGGGGCTCCGCCGCCCCACGAGCGGCTCCGTCGAGCTCTTCGGCGGCTCGCCCTCCGACTACCGGATGCGCGCAGGGCTCGGCAGCACGCCGCAGGAGACAGCGCTTCCGCCGACGCTCAGGGTGGGTGAGGTCATCGACCTCGTCCGGTCGCACTTCGCCGAGCCCGTGCCTCGCGAGGAGGTCACGACGGAGTTCGGGCTCTCCGACCTCCTGCGCCGCCAGACCGGGTCGCTCTCGGGCGGCCAGAAGCGCAGGCTGAGCGTTGCTCTCGCCTTCGTCGGTCGTCCGCGGCTCGTCCTGCTCGACGAGCCAACGACCGGCCTCGACGTGGATGCGCGTCGCACCCTGTGGGAGGCGGTGCGCCGCCAGCAGGACGCCGGCGCGACGGTCGTCGTCACGAGCCACTACCTCGAGGAGATCGAGGCGCTCGCCGAACGCGTCGTCGTCATCGGCGGTGGGCGAGTGCTCGTCGACGACGATCTCGGCGCCGTTCTCGACAAGGTGGGCCTGCGGATGATGCGGCTGGCTACCCCCGACCCAGCGGCCGTCTCGGCGCTCGCCGAGGTCGTCGACACGCGTGCGGAGGATGACGGATCGCACACCTTCTTCGTGCGCGACGCGGATGCCGCCGTGACCGCGCTCGTGCGCTCCGGCATCCGATTCTCCGGGCTCACCGTGCGCGGGGCGAGCCTTGAAGAGGCCTTCCTCACACTCACCTCCGAATCTGCTTCGCCTGTTGCCACGCCAGAGCTGGCCACTTCTCGAAAGGGACGCTGACATGACGACCGCACCTGCAACGACCTCGACTCCTTCGCCTCGGAGAGCGCCCTCCGTGCTGCGGCTCGCCCTCATCCACGCGAAATATTCGCTACTCGAGACCATGCGCGTTCCCATCGCGGTCATCGGCACGCTCGTGTTCCCGGCGCTCGCGCTGCTGTTCTTCGTCGTGCCGCAGCGCGTCGTCGCCGAGAACCCGCTCTACGCGACGCAGGCCGTCATCTCCCTCGCCGTTTTCGCCGTGATGTCGAACGCGCTCTTCAGCTTCGGGCTGTCGATCTC
>DAITPJ010000114.1:0-1664 GCA_036833635.1 Terrimesophilobacter sp. | reverse complement strand
TCGAAGGCCGCGATCGCGGTCGTGCAGGTCGTGATGTTCGGGTTCGCGTTCGCGGGCGGCCTCTTCCTGCCGCCGATCATGTTCGCGCCCTGGCTCGACACGATGTCGACGTTCTTCCCCTCACGGCAGGCGCGCGAGCTCGTGATCTGGGCCGTGCAGGGCGGCGAGTTGCCGGCGTGGGTGTGGGTCGGCATCCTGGTCTGGACGGCGCTCACCGTCGCCCTCGCGCTCTGGCTGTTCCGTCGCGATGAGGGGCGCCGCTTCCACTGACGCCCGCCCTCCAGGCGTGAACGAATTTGAAGGAGATCCCGCTCCGGATGACCACATCGGGCACGATGTGGCGCATCCGGAGCGATTCTCCTTCGTTTTCGTTCGTCCGGCCGTGTATACAGTGCGCGGGATCTAGGTCACTTCTCTTGGTGTAGACGGCGGAGTCGGGTAACCTGTGTATACAAAAGGCGGAGGTGGGCATGCGCGCGAGCGACACGGCATACGCCGCCCTTCGCGACGACATCCTGCACTGGAACACGCCGCCCGGCACCGTCTTCGCCGAGGTCGAGCAGGCCGAGCGCCTGAACCTCTCCCGCACGCCCATCCGCGAAGCCTTCGCGAAGCTCACGGCCGAAGGTCTGCTCGTCGCCCTCCCTGGCCGCGGACTCGTTGTGAGCGACCTCTCGCGCGAGACGATCGTCGAGCTCTTCGAGCTCAGGCTCGCCCTCGAGACCGAGGCCGCGAGGCTCGTCGCCCGCCGTCGTGACCGCGAGGCCTTCGCCGTCCTTCGCGACGAGTTCGCAAGCGCACCAGAGATGCTCGACGCCGAAGCCGACCGCAGCGACTACTACGCGCTCGTCGCGCGGCTCGACGCCGCGATGGATGACGCGCTCGACAGTCGCTTCCTCCTCGGCGCGATCCGTCAACTGCGTCCGCACCTCGTGCGGGTTCGCAGGCTCGCACGCGACAATAGGGAACGCCTCCTCGCGGCCGCCGCCGAGCACCTCACGATCGTCGAGGCGATCGTGGATGCCGACCCCGACCTCGCCGCCCACGCGACGGCACTCCACCTCAAGAAGAGCCTGACGAACATCCTCGCCTCGGTCGACGCCGCGGCCGGGGCGACCACACCACCCCAGGAAAGCTAGGTACATCATGGATCAGCACGAAGTTCGAGTACACAAGAGCGAGGAGAACCTCGCCCGTGAAGGCCAGCTCGCCTGGAAGATCGCCCAGGTCGCCACCGACCCTGTCGATGTCACTCCCGAGGCGACCGACATGGTCATCAACCGGATCATCGACAATGCGGCGGTGGCCACGGCGTCGCTCCTGCGCGGCCCCGTCATCGCCGCACGCAGCCAGGCGCTCGCGCAGCCCGTCTCGACCGGTGGCGTCGGTGCGACGGTGTTCGGCAAACCCATCGAGCGCAGGGTCACGCCGGAGTGGGCGGCCTGGGCGAACGGGGTCGCCGTGCGCGAACTCGATTACCACGACACCTTCCTCGCCGCCGAATACTCCCACCCCGGCGACAACATCCCGCCGATCCTTGCCGTCGCCCAGCACACAAGTCGCACCGGCGCCGACCTCGTGCGCGGCATCGTGACCGGCTACGAGATCCAGGTCGACCTCGCCAAGGGCATCAGCCTGCACGCCCACAAGATCGACCACGTCGC
>DAITPJ010000113.1:2962-5299 GCA_036833635.1 Terrimesophilobacter sp. | reverse complement strand
TGATCTTCGCGGGGCCGGCGGCGCCGGTGACGCACCTCGGGAGCGTCGATGTCATCCTCGAGACGATCGATGACTCTCCCGCCGGAGGCGTGCTCGTGATCGACAACGGCGGCCGCGACGATGAGGCCTGCGTAGGCGACCTCATCGTGCTCGAGGCGAAGCTCGCGGGGCTGGCCGGGGTCGTCATCTGGGGCCGTCACCGCGACACCGCGCAACTGTTGCAGATCGGGTTGCCCGTGCACAGCCTCGGCGCCTACCCCTACGGGCCGCGACGCATCCCGCCCGCCGGGCGACGGATGCCGACCGCCTTCCTCGACGGCGCGCCCGTCACCGAGGCCGACGAGATCGTCGCGGACGACGACGGAGTGCTGATCGTCGGGCCCGAGCGACGCGAGGAGCTCTACGAGACCGCCCGCGGCATCCTGCACACGGAAGCCGCCCAGGCCGAGCGGATGCGCGCCGGCACCGACCTGCGCACCCAGCTCGACTTCGCCGGGTATCGGCGCAAGCAGGAGGCCGACCCCGGCATGACGCTGCGGCGACACCTGCAGGACACCGGCAGCGCGATCGAGACGTGACCCAACTCGACAGCGCGCGACAGTGTTGCCCAAACAGGGCATGCGTGGTGGAGATGGGGGGAATTGAACCCCCGTCCACTGCTGTGGTCGTATGCCTTCTACGGGTGTAGCCAGTGCAGGCGTTCTACTCGGCTCCGGAATTTGCCACTGGCACCTAATCCGACAAGCCCAGTCCTGGTGCAAGTCCCGCGGCGCCCCAAGACGTAACGCCGCAGCGAGCTCTCTAGCTGACGTCAGAAATCCGGGTAGAGAGCATTCCCGGTCTGACGGACTTCTTTAGTGCGCTCGCTTAAGCAGCGAGGGCGAAGTCAGTGCGCTTTGCATTGGCACTTGTTTTTTGCGGGGATCGTTTACGAGATAACCCTGCATCCTCGACCCGCTTCTCACACTCTCGCAGGCAATGTCGAAACCGATCATCCCCATGCTCGAGCTCCCGAGGAGCCGGCCACTGTCGCGCGCTGTGGAGTTGTCAATGCCGCCGAGGCAGCCCTCTAGTCTATGCGAGAAATCCGGATGCCGCCAGCCTTCATTTGTACCGGCTCGGCGTCGCACTCCCGGATGAGCGCCGCGCCCGCCGACGTGATTAGGTATAACTACCACGTTCACGACCGTGCCCGGCAGCGCCGCCGGCACCCGAAAGGAGTCGGCCCATGAGCCGCTACGCCGTCACCAACCCTGCCACCGGTGAGACCCTCAAGACCTACGAGCAGATTTCGGATGCCGACCTCGACAAGGTCGTCGCGGGCGCGGAGAGCGCGTACCGCACCTGGTCCCGCACCTCGAGCATCGACGAGCGCGCCGCCATCGTGCGCAAGGTCGCCGACCTGCACGCGGAGCGCCGAGAAGAGCTGGCCGCGATCATCGTGCGCGAGATGGGCAAGCCCATCGGCGACGCGCTCGGCGAAGTCGACTTCGCCTCCGACATCTACCGTTACTACGCCGACAACGCCCACGAGTTCCTCGCCGACGAGAAGATCGATCTCGTCGAGGGCAGCGAGGGCACCGCCGTCATGCGCACGGCCCCGCTCGGCGTGCTCGTGGGCATCATGCCGTGGAACTTCCCGTACTACCAGGTCGCCCGCTTCGCCGGCCCGAACGTCGTCGTCGGCAACACCATCATCCTCAAGCACGCATCGCAGTGCCCCGAGTCGGCGGCCGCGATCGAGCAGATCTTCCACGACGCCGGTGCACCCAAGGGCGTCTACACGAACGTGTACGCGTCGAGTTCGCAGATCGCGACGATCATCGCCGACCCGCGCGTGCAGGGCGTCTCCCTCACCGGTTCGGAGGCCGCCGGTTCTGCCGTCGCCGAGGTTGCAGGGCGCCACCTCAAGAAGGTCGTGCTCGAGCTCGGCGGCTCGGACCCGTTCATCCTGCTGAGCACGGATGACATGGACGCGACGGTCGAGGCCGCCGCCTCCGCGCGCCTCGACAACAGCGGCCAGTCCTGTAATGCCGCGAAGCGGTTCATCGTGATCGACTCGCTCTACGAGGAGTTCCGTGAGAAGTTCACGGCACGGATGCTCGGCGCGACCCCCGGCGACCCGCACTCCGAGGATGCCGGCTACGGGCCGCTCTCCTCCCTCGCCGCGGCAGAGGGTCTCGAGGAGCAGGTCAAGCGCGCCGAGAAGCAGGGCGCGACCGTCACCTCTTCCGGCGAGCGCGACGGCGCCTTCTTCCCGTCGGCCGTGCTCACCGACATCTCGCCGAAGGCGGACGCCTACCGCGAGGAGTTCTTCGGCCCGGTCGCCTCGATCTA
>DAITPJ010000113.1:0-2862 GCA_036833635.1 Terrimesophilobacter sp. | reverse complement strand
ATCACCGCGCTCCACGACGGCAAGCATGGACCCGTCACGTGGTGGTCGAGCGACAGCGTGCAGGTGTGGGGCGACCGGCCGTGGAACCAGGAGGGCAAGCAGCTCCCCGTCGTCTACCACGCGCGCATCGGCTTCACCGCGAAGTTCAGCGACTTCGATGCCCTCGCACGGTTCCTCGAGGATCTTGCATCCCGCGAGGGCGTCTCAATTGGCTCGATCGAGTGGGCGCTCACGGAGGCTCGCAAGACGTCGGCGACCACGGAGGTGCGTTCGCGCGCCGTCAAGGATGCCGTCGACAAGGCGACCGTCTACGCGCAGAGCATCGGCCTTGGCTCGGTGCGCGCCGTCGCGATCGCCGACCCCGGCATGCTCGGGGACCAGGTCGGGGCATCCGGGGGCGGCATGCAGCTCGCGTCGTCCTCGCGCGCGTTCAAGGCGATGGATGCGTCGGGCAGCCCCGAGCTCTCCCTCAAGCCCGAAGACATCGAGATCGCCGCGATCGTCGACGCGAGGTTCGTCGCGAGTTAGCGTGCTTCTCCGGTCAGGCCCGCACCGTTGGTTGAGTAGCGGCGAAGCAGCGTATCGAAACCATCCTGCCGATACCCGGTCTCGATACACCGCCTCCGGCGGCACTCGACCAGCGAGCTAGTCCCCGAGGTGCTTCCGGCTCGACATCGCGCGCTGGGCCTCGCGGTTGTCCTGCCGCTCGCGCAGTGTCTGGCGCTTGTCGTACTCGCGCTTGCCCTTGGCGACCGCGAGCTCGACCTTCGCGCGTCCGTCACTGAAGTACAGCCGCAGTGGCACGAGCGTGTACCCGCCCTCTTTGACCTTGTTGTGGATCTTGAGGATCTGCGCCTTGTGCAGCAGCAGTTTGCGCTTGCGGCGCGGGGCGTGGTTGTTCCAGGTGCCGCCGACATACTCGGGGATGTGCACGGCGTCCAGCCAGGCCTCTCCCCTGTCGATGTAGGCGTAGCCGTCGACCAGGCTCGCGCGGCCCTCGCGCAGCGACTTGACCTCGCTGCCGGTGAGCACGAGACCGGCCTCGTAGGTGTCCTCGATGGCATAGTCGTGCCGCGCCTTGCGATTGGTCGCCACGACCTTCTCGCCTCGTTCCCTGGGCACGGCACAACTCCTGAATGATGAAAGGTGCCGGATGTCGGCAGCCCACCAGCATAACCCCCGCTCCGCCTGCAAAGCACCCTGCTGCCTCGGCGAAGGGTCAGTTGTTGCTGCTCGCGGGCCTCACGAAGAGCAATAACTGACCCCTCGCGAACGTCTCAGGCGAGGCGTGTGGTCGTGTCGGCCGCGGCGATGAGGTTCTGGTCGTGGGCGGAGACGAGAACGGTGATGCCGTCGGCCGAGAGCTCCTTGAGGAGCTTGATGACGCCATCCGCGCTCGCCCGATCGAGGCTCGCGGTCGGCTCGTCGACCATGAGCACGCGCGGGCTCAGCAGGAGCGACCGCGCGAAGGCAACGCGCTGCCGCTCGCCGCCGCTCAACTGCTCCGGGCGATGCTTGGCACGCGCGCCGACGCCGAGGATCTCGAGCAGGTCGCGCGCGGTCGGGGCGAGTTCCTTCGTGCGGCGTGCCGGCACGGCGGGCAGGATCACGTTCTCGATCGCGCTCAGCCCCGGGATGAGCGTGCCGTTCTGGTCGAGGTAGCCGACGAAGTCGCGCCGCAGTGCGGTGATGCGGGCGTCGCTCAGGTCGGCCAGGCTCTCGCCGTTCCAGCGCACCTCGCCCGCCGTCGGCGTGGCGAGCCCCGCCGCGACCCGCAGGATGCTCGTCTTGCCCGAGCCGCTGCGCCCCGCCAGGCAGTGCATCTCCCCTGGCGCGAGCGACAGGCTGTAGTCACTGACGATGTCGAGCGGATGCCCGTCCGCGCTCTGATAGCGGATCGTCACGCCGATCAGTTCGACAACCGCTGTCGCGGTCGGCCCGACCTGCGCCTCCGTCATCTCGGTCTCGAGCGTCATCGCTTCTCCCTCCAACTGGTCATCACGAGGATGACCGTCAACACTGCAGCGGCACCGAGCGCGACCGGCAGCGCCGTACCGAGAAGGTGCACCGCCAGTTCCCTCACGTACCACCAGGACAGCGCACCCGCGAGCGCGATCGCCGGGAGACCCACGAGCAGCCCCTCGATCACCTGCACCGCCCGCACCTGCCCTGCGCTCCAGCCCATCGCTCGCATGGTCGCCCACTGCTCCCGACGGCGGCCCAGGTCGATGCGGCGCGCGATGACCGCGAGCACGATTCCGGCCACGAGCGCGACGACCCCGAGACCCAGCTGCGCCCAGAGCGCCTGGTCGACCGCGAACAGCCCGAGCGCCGAGGCGCCCGCTGCCGCGCGGCCTTCCATGACGGTCACCGTCACCGCCGCAGCCGCTACGGCCACGACGAGTGTCGCGAGCAACTGCACGACGACGTTCACCCGGTGCACGCTCACCTGCCGCAGCGCGAACCGCAGCGGCGAGACGACCCACGCCGCCACCTCCGCCATCCGGTGCCGCCGGCGACCACGCTTGAGAGAGCGGATGCCGCTGTCGACGGGCCTCGCCCCGAGCGCGACGGCGAGCGCCGAGGTCACCACGAGCGCCGCGACGGAGGCGCCTACGGAGAGACCGACAGTGCTGCGGGAACTCGCAAGGATGAGGGCAGCGAGCCCGGCGACAACGACGATGAGCAGCGAAACGAGTTCCTCTGCGGCCATCCAGCGCACGATCCGCCGTCGCCGCCAGCCGATCGCGCGCAGGACGCTCGCCTGCGCTCTGCGCCCAGGTACTGACGCGAGTTGCACGGCTGCCAGCAGCAGAGCGGATGCCCCGAGCGCCACCGCGAGCACGCCCATGCTCGAGGTCG
>DAITPJ010000112.1:0-5382 GCA_036833635.1 Terrimesophilobacter sp. | reverse complement strand
CTGCATGTAGTTCTTGTTCTTCGCGTCCTGGTTGCCGGGGGAGTACCACGCCTCGACGGCGTTGACGCTCGACCACGAGACCATGAGCTCCGGCTTGGGAGGCTGGTTGTCCTCGTTGCCCGCGTCGCAGGTCACGGTCGTCGGCGCGCTGAAACTCGCGAAGCGGGGTGAGGTATCGGCGGGCGGTGCCGCCTGGCCCGATGGGCTTTCGCTCGGCTCAGCGCTCGGTATGTCGCTCGCGGATGCCGATGGCGAGGCGCTCGAATCCAGCCCGGCCGGTTCACGGTCGCCATTCGCGCCCTGTCCCAGCATGAAGAAGATGAGCGCGATGAGGGCGAGGAGCAACGCCCCGATCACCGCGAGGAGGGCAATCAGCACGCGGTTGTTCTTGCGTGGTGCCTTTTCGGTGGACATGCATCCTCCTCGGTCCGAAGCGGTTAGAAGTGGTCTCCCGTGATGTTGACCGTCCAGGTCTTGCTGACGTGCTTCCCGTCTGGTCCGACCAGCGTGATCGTGTAGGTGTCGGTCGTCCCGGAGCAGGAGACTTGCTGCTCATATTGGAAATTGCTTTGGTTTCCGTTAAGGGGGATCTGCATGTACTGGGAACTCGCCGCGTCGTCCGTGCCTCTAATGAACCAGGCTTCGTCCGCGCCCGCCGTGGTCCAGGACACAGTCACCATGGGAATGGTCGGCGGGAAGTCTGGCCCGCCGGCAGAGCAACTCTGGCTCGCCGGGAAGTTGAAGGTCTTGAACCGCGGCCCCGTCGCCTCGGGTGGGGGAGGTGGTGGCGCGCTCGGCGACGCGCTCGGACTTGCGCTCGGCGTTTCACTCGGAGTCTCGCTCGGGCTTGGGCTGGGGGTCTCGCTCGCCGAGGGACTCGTGCTCACGTCGGCCGCGGGGTCGGTGTTCGGTCCGCCCATGCCGCGCGCGAAGAGCAGTGTTAGGAGGATCACGACGACGATCAGGAGCACGGCGCCGAGGATCGACAGGGCGATGAGAAGCGTTCTGGACTTCGCCTTTCGGCCATCATCCGCATCGGGAGAGCCGGGCAGGTCTGGCTCGCCTGGTTGCTCGAAACGCACCGTGGGAGTGTCGTCGCTCATGAGTCCCCGAACCTGTCGACTGGAACAGCGAAGTTCTTTCTCGTCGGACATCATAGGGGCACGGTAGATCGGCGCACTAGAGCCGATTCTCCCGCGCCGGGCACGGGGGAAGCCGCTGACCTACGGCTCAGCAAGAACCTCGTCGCGCACGCGGATGCGCACGGCGACGAGCGAGGCGACGAGGGTGATGACGGAGAGCAGGGCGAGCACGATCCCCGGATGCCACCACGCGCCATCCGTCGCTGTGGACAGCGCCTGCGTCGCGAGCGGGATAAGGCCCGAGATGACCGCGGCGACACTGTAGGCGATCGACAGCGCGCTGTAGCGCACCGGGCCCGTGAACAGGTCGGACATGAGCCCGCCGAGCCCGGCCCAGGCGAGCGTGGGCAGGATACCGCCGATGATCATCGTTCCGACGAGGATGGGGAACGTCGCGAACTGCAGCATCCAGTACATCGGGAAGGTGATGAGCAGCGTGCCGAGGGCCCCGATCGCGACGACCTTCGCGGAGCCGATCCGGTTCGCGAGGACCCCGAAGAGTGGGATCGTGACGAGTTGCAGGAGACTGCCGATGAGGGTCGCCTGGAACAACTCCTGGTACGAGAAACCGAGGATGTTGACGCCGTACGCCATCGTGTAGGTGTTCATGAGCGAGTACGAGCCGATGCCGAGAAGCGCGGCGCCGATCGCGACCACGACCGCGAACGGGTGGGTGCGGAACACGTCCAGCACCGGGATGCGCGAACGCCGGCCGGTCTCGACCAGGGTCTTGAAAATCGGCGTCTCGTCGATCGCGAGCCGCAGGTAGAGCGAGACCGCGAGCAGAGGGAACGCGAGCAGGAACGGCAGCCGCCATCCCCATCCGAGCATGTCGGCCGGGCTCAGGACGACCGTGAGGAGGAGGAAGAGCGCCCCCGTGAGGATCGTCCCCACGGGCGATCCGAGCTGGGGGAGGGCGGCATAGAAACCGCGCTTGCGGTAGGCGGCGTGCTCGGTCGCGAGCAGGATGGCGCCGCCCCACTCGCCGCCGAGAGAGAGTCCCTGGACGATCCGCAGCAGTGCCAGGAGGATGGGGGCGAGGATGCCGAGCGTCGCGAAATCGGGGAGGAGGCCGATCGCGCCCGTCGCGGCACCCATGATGCCGATCGTCCAGAGAAGCGTGCGCTTGCGACCAATCCGGTCACCGAGGTGCCCGAAGATGACCGCGCCGAGCGGGCGCACGAGGTAGGACATCGCGAGCAGGAGGAACGAAAGAATCGTTCCCGCGGCCCGGTCCTGCTCGGGGAAGAAGAGCGGGGCGCTGAAGATGGCGCTGAAGTAGGCGAAGACGTAGAAGTCGTACGATTCGAGGGACGTGCCGACGAACGAAGCCCAAACGACCTTCCTCGCCACCTTGGGCTCGGAGGGCTTGACGACAATCGGGTCGAGGTCTGTCGCGGTCACACGGCGCCTTTCTGTTCAGACAACGCAGGGGAATCGGATTATTAGACTGGGTCCAGAAACAGATACTAGTGGGATGGGCGAATGAAAAGCGAACGCACGACTGCGGGACGACCCCGAGCCTCGTCGCGCGACACGATCGAAGAGGCCGCCGCAGAACTCTTCCTCGAGCAGAGCTACGCCGGCACCACGATCGAGGAGATCACCCGGCGAGCCGGAGTGAGCCGTGCGACCTTCTTCAATTACTTCGGGTCGAAGGGCGACCTGCTCTGGATCGACGCCGATCATGCGATCGAGCGGCTTGAGGAGTGCCTGGCCGACGGCGTCCCGTTGCGGCATGCCGTCGCGGCCGTCGCGCGGGAGGTCGGCCCAGAGAGGGTGCCTCTCGCCGTCACCCAGTCGGATGTCATGGGCACGGGCGAGGAGCTCGTCGCCTCGGGGCTCGCGAGGGTCGCGAGAGTCACCGGGCTCATTCGCGCCGCCATTGCCGCCGAACCGGGCGCCGACCGCCGCCCCCTCGCGGTCAATGTACGCGCGAATGCTCTCGCCGGAGCGATCGTCGCGGCATGGGGGGCCTGGATCATGGGCGGCGTTGGGCGACGTGCCCTCGAAGACTACGTCAACGAGGCACTTGCGCTAGTTGTACTAGAACAATAGACTGAGCAGGTGCTCATTCGCATCGACCCGTCGTCCGGCGTCCCGCTGTTCGACCAGCTGGCCGGAAGCATCCGGGCCTCGGCGATCGCCGGGACGCTCGCACTGGGCGAGCGGCTGCCCTCCGCCCGCGAACTCGCCGCCTCGCTCGACATCAACGTTCACACCGTGCTCCGGGCCTACCAACTGCTGCGCGACGAGGGGCTCATCGAACTCAGGCCCGGTCGCGGCGCGATCGTGACCGGCCTGCCATCCGGCGACTACGAGTCACTCAACGCCGCCGTCGACGCCGTCATCGCCGAAGCCCGCAAGCTCGATATCGCACCGGCGGCACTCGCGGCACTCATCAGGGAGACCTACCAATGACCGAGACCCGGCTCACTGCCCGAAGCACCAGGACGCGCACGATCCTGCTCGCGGGAGTCGTCCCCATTGCGATAGCGGTCGTGGCCCTGGCTCTCATGCTGTCGTGGTTGCCAGAACTTCCCGACCCGATCGCCGTGCACTGGTCCGGCGCGGGGCCGGACGGCTTCGGGCCGGCGGTCCCCTTCCTCGTGATGCCGCCCGCCTTGACGGGTGTCTTCGCGATCTTCGCGGTGGTCATCTCGTGGCGGCTCACGCCATCCGGTCGGCTCACCTGGAACCAGAAGTTCATCGTCGTGACAGGCCTGTGGCTCGCCGCCCTGCTCAACATCGGCATCGGGGGGAGCGTAGCGGGCCAGCGCGGGCTCGATGACGCACGCGACGCGCCGGATGTCGTGCTCTCGCTCGCCATCGGCGCGGCGGTCGGTCTCGTGCTCGCGTGTGCCGCGTGGTTCCTGCTGCCCCCGGCCGAGACGATCGACGAGGCGGGCGGCGCACCGCGCAGAGTCGAGGTGGAAGGCGACGAACGCGTCGTCTGGTCCCGTGCCGCCCGCCTCGGAAACGTGGCCCTCGCGTTCATCCTCGTCGTGCTCGTCGTCGTCGTGGTCGTCGTGACTTTCGTACTCGTGAGCTCGGGTGGCTTCGTCTGGTTCCCGGTCATTGTCCTCGTGTTCATCGCCGCCCTGGTGGCGACCAACACCTGGTGGCGGGTTTCGGCCGACCGACGCGGCCTCCTGGTTCGAGGGGTGCTCGGCTGGCCGCGCAAGCTCATCGTGCTCGACGACATCCGGTCGGTGCAGGTCGTGGACGTGCACCCCTCGCGGGACTACGGCGGATGGGGCTGGCGCTGGGGAGGCAATGGCCGAAGCGGAATCATCCTGCGCGCGGGGGAGGCGATCGAGGTCACCCAGTCCAACGGCAAGCGCTTCGTCGTGACGGTCGACGACGCCGGGACCGGCGCCGGGGTGCTGTCAGCGCTTCTCGCGCAGCGCGCCCG
This sequence comes from Terrimesophilobacter sp., assembly GCA_036833635.1. Taxonomy (GTDB): domain Bacteria; phylum Actinomycetota; class Actinomycetes; order Actinomycetales; family Microbacteriaceae; genus Terrimesophilobacter. The sequence continues at coordinate 825 of DAITPJ010000112.1, read as the reverse complement.
CTGACCGGCTAGAATCGGTTCCAGAAGCGTCGATCCGGCCATCACCGGGGAGCCTTCGGAGGAAAAGCTAGGTCGTTCCGGCTGGTTTCGATACGCGCTTCGCGCTACTCAACCGGCAGGGACTCCTCGCCCAGTAGAACCGAACGGGTTGGCCCGTCATCGCCTGCAATGAGTGGCGAACTCGCTGGTTGAGTAGCCCGGCAACGCCGGGCGTATCGAAACCACGACTCGCAAACGAGGTGGTACCGCGGCACCCGTCGTCCTCGTGTTGAGACAGAGCACTGACAAGTCCAGCACGAGGAATGAGACCGATGACCTACCCGCTTCCTTCGGACGGCGACAGCGACGCAACGCGTGTTGAACCGCTCAGCCCGAGCCCGCGGTTCCCGGAGCTTGAGGAGCGCATCCTCGCGTTCTGGGCGAAGGACGACACGTTCCGAGCCTCCGTCGCGCAGCGCGAAGGCGCAGAAGAGTGGGTGTTCTACGACGGCCCGCCGTTCGCCAACGGACTCCCTCACTACGGCCACCTCCTGACCGGCTACGCGAAGGATCTCTTCCCGCGGTTCCAGACCATGCGGGGCAGGCAGGTACACCGCCGATTCGGATGGGACACCCACGGCCTGCCGGCCGAACTCGAGGCCGAGCGCCAGCTGGGCATCACCGACAAGAGCCAGATCGAGGAGATGGGCATCGCCGCGTTCAACCAGGCGGCGCGCGATTCGGTGCTCAAGTACACGAAGGAGTGGGAGGAGTACGTCACGAGGATGGCCCGCTGGGTCGACTTCGAGAACGACTACAAGACGCTCGACACGACCTTCATGGAGT
>DAITPJ010000111.1:0-5594 GCA_036833635.1 Terrimesophilobacter sp. | reverse complement strand
ATCGTGGGCCAGCCCTCCCGGCTCCGCCGGTGCGGTGGGCGACCGATCCTCCGCACAGGCGGCGAGCACCAGGAGGTGGAGGACGAGGCGAACCGGCCGGGGACCCCAGCGCCCGGTCACCTCGCACCCCCGCGTGACGTGTGTGTGCCTCCGGTACCGATGGTGAGCATCAAGCCGATGCCCCGTTTCCCGATCGTGGGAGCTACCCGGATCGCCATCCGGGGCGGTGAGCGGCGTGAACTGCGGACGATGCTGACCCCCGTGCGCCGGGGAGAGCGCCGCGCCGCGCACGTGACGATCCGCTCAGCGGGGCCGCTGCGCATCGCCGCGCGCCAGGCGACCATCGTCGTGCCGGGGGCCATCCGGGTTCTGCCGCCCTTCAACTCCCGCAAGCACCTGCCGTCGCGGCTCGCGCGGCTGCGGGAGCTCGACGGGCGCACGAGCGTCATGATCCGCGGACAGGGCACCGAGTTCGACAGCCTGCGGGAGTACGTGCGCGGGGACGACGTCCGCTCGATCGACTGGAGGGCGACCGCACGCCGCAACGACCCGCAGGGCGGCCACAAGCTCATGGTGCGCACCTGGCGCCCTGAGCGCGACCGGCGCGTGGTCATCGTCGTCGACAGCGGCCGCACCTCGGCGGCGCGCATCGCCGGGGAGCCGCGCATCGACACCGCCTTCGAGTCCGCGCTCCTGCTCGCCGCGCTCGCGACGAAGGCCGGCGACCGCGTCGACCTCGTGATCTTCGACCGCCGCATCCGGGGGCGCGTGCAGGGGGCGAGCGGGTCCGAACTGCTTTCGCGCATGGTCGACACCATGGCGCCCATCGACCCCGAGCTCATCGAGCCGGACTGGGCGGCCGTGCCAGGGCTCGTGCGCACGGTCACGAGCCATCACGCGCTCGTCGTGCTTGCGACCTCGATCGATGCCCCCGGCGCCTCGCACGGGCTGCTCTCGGCGCTCGGGCAGCTCACGAGGCGGCACACCGTCGTCGTCTCGTCTGTCACAGACCCCGACGTGCTCGAGGCCACGACCCAGCGTGGCAGCCGACGCGAGGTATATCGTGCGGCGGCGGCCGAGCGCGCCATGCTCGACAGGGCACGTGTGGCGGCCGCCATCCGGCAGCTCGGAGGGGAGGTCGTGACGGGGTCGCCCGCCGATCTGCCCCCAGCCCTCGCCGACCGCTACCTCGCCCTGAAGGCCGCCGGTCGCCTCTAGCCGGCCCGCCCGCTCAGCCCGCGCCGCCCGCGCCGCCCCCCGCGGTCCGAACGAATTTGAAGGAGATCGGCGCTCGATCGACCACATCGGGCATCCGATGGTCGAAAACGGGCGGATCTCCTTCGAATTCGTTCACGCGCTCCGAGTCGCGGCGGCCGGGAAAGCGGGCGACCGCGTGTGCCGACGACAGCCGCGCTCGGCTCCACTATCCTGCGAATGTCGCCACCGCCGGCGACCCCCAGACAGAAACGGATCGACCATGGCAACCTCCACCGATCAAAGCCCGACGATCACGGCACGGCTCATCGCCGAAGCCTTCGGGACCTTCCTGCTCGTGTTCGGCGTCATCGGCACGGCGCTCTTCGCCTCTTCGAACACCGGCTACCTCGGCATCGCCCTTGCGGTCGGCCTGACCCTCGTCGCCGGCATCTACATGGTCGGTCGCATCTCGGGCGGCCACTTCAACCCGGCGGTCTCGGTGGGCGTCGCGATGGCCGGCCGGATGTCGTGGCGCGACGTGCTCCCGTACGTCGCCGCGCAGGTGGTTGGCGGCGTCATCGCCTCGACCATCCTGTTCGCGATCGCCGCAGGAGGCAAGGACGGGTACCTCGCGGAGCTCCAGGCCGGCGGCTTCGCGTCGAACGGCTTCGGCGAGCACTCGCCGGGCGGGTTCGGCCTCGTCTCCGTCATCATCGCCGAGGTCGTGCTCACCGCGGTCTTCGTCTGGGTCATCCTCGGTGTGACCGAAAGCACCGCGCATGCCGCACTCGCCCCGCTCGCGATCGCGCTCACCCTCTCGCTCATCCACCTCATCAGCATCCCGATCAGCAACACCTCGGTGAACCCCGCCCGTTCGATCGCGACCGCGATCTACGGGGGACCGGATGCGCTCATCCAGCTGTGGGTCTTCCTCGTTGCGCCCGTCGCAGGAGCACTTCTCGCGGGCGCGACCTACAAGTACCTCTTCGCCCGCAAGTAGCCCCGCCCTCGCGCTAACCAATTTGAAGGAGATCGGGGCTTGCGGCGCCGAATCGGGCCCGAAGTGGTCGATCGAGCGCCGATCTCCTTCGTTTTCGTTCAGCGCAGGACAAGAGACGGGCTGGGGACGCCGGGTGCGGGCGGGGGCGCGCTCAGCCGGGGGCGCTCAGGCGGGTGGCGCGCTCAGCCGGCGACGATGCGGCGGGCGCCGGCCTCGAACTCGTCAAGGTCGCCTGTCTGACCGGCCAAGTGCGCGCGGCGCCCCACGATCCACTGGTAGGCGAGGAAGGCCGCGAGCGCCACGGTTCCGATACCGATCTTGATGACCCAGGGCCAGTCCTGCCGCGTCACGAACCCCTCGATGACGCCGGAGACGAAGAGCGCAATGGCGAGGCCGATCGCGATGGTGAAGAGAGCCCGCCCGTCCTCGGCGAGCGCCTGGGCCCGGGTTCGGGGGCCGGGCGCGATCCACGCCCAGAAGATCATGATGCCGGCGGCACCCGCCACGAAGATCGAGTACAGCTCGAGCTGCCCGTGCGGTGCGATGTAGAGGAAGAACACGTCGAGGCGATCGTGCGCACCCATGAGTGCGGCGGAGAGCCCGAGGTTCTGCGCGTTGGTGAAGAGCAGGTAGGGCGCGAAGACCCCGATGATGCCGAAGGCGATGCACTGGGCGGCGAGCCAGGCGTTGTTCGTCCAGACGAGCGCGGTGAACGAGCTCGTCCCGTGCTCGGAGTAGTAGTTGACGAAGTCCTCCTCCGCGAACTGCCGACGCAACTCCTCGGTGCCGAAGTTCTGCAGCACGCCCGGCGTCTGGAGCGCCCACATCGCGTAGAGCACGGCGACAAGCGCTGTAGCCACCGCGACGGCGAGCGAAAGCCACCGGATGCGGTAGAGCGCGGCCGGGAGCTGCGCGCCGAAGAAGGCGGGCATCCGGCTGAGAATGTTCGTGCTGGCTCCGGTGAAACGCAGCCGCGCCCGTGAGAGCGCGAGGGAGAGCCGGTCGCCCTGGGCTGAGCTGCCCGAGGTGGCCTGGATCGCCGAGAGCTGGCTCGCACCGGACTGGTAGCGGTCGATGAGTTCGTCGGCTTCCGCACCCGTGAGGCGTCGACGGGAGGCGATGCGGGCAAGCGCATCCCAGTCATCGCGGTGGGCGGCGGAGTAGGCGTCGAGGTCCATCTGCTTAAATACTAGGCATGGCATCGCCGGAGGGGACCGCGTACGTCGCACCCGCGGCCGATACCGACGAGCTCATCACGGGTGAGGCGGTCGCGCTCAACCTCAGGCCCACCGGATATGTGCTGCGCGCGGCGGGTGCGGCGATCGACCTCATCGCGTACTTCACACTGTTCGTGCTGCTCATCCTCGCCCTGTCGTCCGAGTTGGCGCGGCTGTTCCTCGACGACGCGCTGCTGCAGTCCGGTATCGTCGTCGCCCTCGTGACGTGCACGGTCGCCGTCCCGACGGCGGTCGAATTGCTGAGCCACGGTCGCTCCCTCGGCAAGCTCGCGGTCGGCGCGAGGATCGTGCGCGACGATGGCGGAGCGATCGGATTCCGGCACGCGTTCATCCGGGCTCTCACGGGCGTGCTCGAGATCTTCGGCACCCTCGGCGGCCTCGCGACCCTCATCGCGCTCTTCGACACACGATCCCGGCGACTCGGCGACCTCATCGCGGGTACCTACAGCCAGCACGAGCGCGTGAGCCGGTACACGCCTCCCGTCTTCGGCGTGCCGCTCGAGCTCGTCGAATGGTCAAGAACCGCGGATGTCGCGCGCCTCCCCGACGCGCTCGCCAGGCGTATCGCGCAGTTCCTGGCGTCGGCCGGTGGGTTCACGCCGGAGTCGCGAGCCGCGGTCGCGCGCGAGCTCGCGACGGAGGCGTCCCGGTTCGTGTCGCCCCTGCCCGGCGGCGACCCCGAATTGTTCCTCGCCGCCGTCGCGGCCGTGCGCCGGGAGCGCGAATTCGCGGCCCTGGAGCACGAGAAGCGCCTCGTGGGCACCCTCGCCCCTACGCTCGACCGTCTCCCTCGCGACTTCCCCGACCGCTGAGCCGCCGCATCCGATGCCGCGCCCGAGCCGTCGCGGGCCGTGGCCGTGGCCGTGCCCGTGCCCGTGAACGTGCCCGTGAACGAATTTGAAGGAGATCGGGCTATTTTTCGCCCAATCGGCGTCGTTCTGGTCGAAAAGCGCTCGATCTCCTTCAAATTCGTTCGGTCGATCGGGCGCGAGCGCGGGCGCGGGCACGGCACGGCGCGGCGCCAGAGCGGGACGACCGCCGGCGCGCGCTCAGTAGCGGTAGTGGTCCGGCTTGTACGGGCCCTCGACGGGCACGCCCAGATAGGCGGACTGCGCCGGCGTGAGCTCGGTGAGCTCGACACCGAGCGCATCCAGGTGAAGTCGCGCGACCTTCTCGTCGAGCCGCTTAGGCAGCACGTGCACGCCGAGCGGGTAATCCGTGCCGAAGAGCTCGAGCTGCGCAAGCACCTGGTTCGCGAACGAGTTGCTCATGACGAACGACGGATGCCCGGTGGCGTTCCCGAGATTCATGAGCCGCCCCTCAGAGAGCACGAGCACACTGCGCCCATTGGGCATCCGCCATTCGTGCACCTGCGGCTTGATCTCGACCTTCTCCGCGCCGGCGAGCGCCTCGAGTCCTGCCATGTCGATCTCGTCGTCGAAGTGACCGACGTTCGCGACGATCGCCTGATGCTTCATCCCGAGCAGGTGCTCGACCGTGATGACGTTCTGGTTGCCCGTGCCGGTGACGAAGATGTCGACGTCGCCCAGCACGCTCTCGATGCGCGCGACCTGGTAGCCGTCCATCGCCGCCTGCAGCGCGTTGATCGGGTCGATCTCGCTCACGATGACGCGGGCGCCCTGGCCGCGCAGCGCCTCCGCGGCCCCCTTGCCGACGTCTCCGTAGCCCGCGACGAAGGCGACCTTGCCGCCGATGAGCACGTCGGTCGCCCGGTTGAGCCCGTCGGGCAGCGAGTGCCGGATGCCGTACTTGTTGTCGAACTTCGACTTCGTGACCGAGTCGTTGACGTTGATCGCCGGGAAGAGCAGTTCGCCGGTTCTCTCGAGCTCGTAGAGACGGTGAACCCCCGTCGTCGTCTCCTCTGTGACGCCCCGGATGCCGGCGGAGATGCGCGTCCAGCGATCCGGCGCGGCGGCAAGCGATGCGCGCAGCGTGTCGAGGATGACACGCCATTCGTGGCTCGCGTCGGGGGCGGCATCCGGAACCGCGAGAGCGAGCTCGAACTCCCGCCCCTTGTGCACGAGGAGCGTCGCATCCCCGCCGTCGTCGAGGATCATGTTGGGGCCGGCCCAGTCGGCTCCCGCGGCGGCAGCCTCGGCGCTCCAGTCGAAGATCTGCGAGGTGCACCACCAGTACTC
>DAITPJ010000110.1:0-5688 GCA_036833635.1 Terrimesophilobacter sp. | reverse complement strand
ATCGTCACGCGGCCCCGGCTCGAGCGGTACGACCGGGACACGCTGCCATCGTCGATGCTGACGGCGACCTGCGAGGCGTCGTCAGGGTTGCGAACGTGGGCCACGACAGCCTCACGCACCACATAGTCGACCTTCGCGGCGTCGAGCGCGGCAACGTCACCGAGGCGGGCCTCGATGAGCAGTAGCGCGTCGTCGATCCACATCTGCCACTGAGACTCAGTAGCAGAGCCTGAGGCGGGGGCGGCCTGGCCGAGCGCCACCGCGATCATGCTGGGGGTCACAGCCATGACCGCCCCCTCCCGTCAGGACTTGTCGGACGGCTTCGCAGCCGCCTTCTTCGTGGAGCGCCGACGTGCCGGCGCCTTCCTCTCGGCGTCCGACCCGTCCGCGTCGCGGTAGCCGGCAGCCCGCCAGAACTCGACCGACGCCTCGTCGGTCCTGATCTGGTGACCAGTCGCCCGATGCGTCAGCTCGCTCACGGCGTGTCCACCACCCCGTCGGTGATCCGCACGAAGTGGTTCGTGTTGCGCGCGATGAACCCGACCTCGATCTCGGCGCGGACAGCGAACATGTTCCGCTGCCACAGGTTGACCTGCGTGCCGCCGTCGTTGACGGTCGCCTGGTCGGAGATGTCGACCTGCACGCCCTCGACGGTCCCGTAGATCGCCGAGTTGGCGAAGTCGCCAGCGATCGCGGTGTCGTCGCCGACCGTGGTCGACGCCTTCAGTGCGGCGTTCGTCGAGTAGACGGGGCGACCGAAGATCGACCCGACCCGGCCCTGCGTGGTGGCGTCCGGGATGAACAGCGGACGACCGTCAGTGGCCGTCTGCGAGAGCAGGAGCCCCTCGAAGCCGGCCGAGGCGACCCAGTGGGACAGGTTGCCACCGGCCGCGGCGACCGCAGAGAACACGGCGGCCAGGTCGGCGTAGGTGTTCGTCCCGTCCACCGTCAGCGCCGGGGCGCCGGACAGGACGTCGAAGCCCGACCCGGGGGCGGTGCCGGCGAGGACGGTCTCGTCGAACTTCTTGGCGAGAGCGCCCGGGAGGCGACGGACGAGCTCGCCGTACAGGGCGGGCAGGTCGCGCCGGAACTCCATCGAGAACGTCTCGATGACGGCCAGCTTGTACGGCGTCATCGACTTGTTGCTCAGGGTCGCGTGCGAGACCGGCTTCTCAGCGGACTCAGCCACCCAGTTCGCCACGGAGTCGCCCGTGATGAGGGGGATGGTGATGCCGGAGCCGGGGAGAGCGATCTGGCGGGAGACAGCCATGACGGCCGACGCCTGCTGAGTGGAGGCCCAGATCTCCGAGGAGACCTGCGCCGGAAGGACGACACCGGAAGTGCCGCGCTTGAGGTCGCCAGCAGCCATGCCGGTTACCTACCTTTCGGGAGAGTGATCAACGGGTGAAGTGCGGCTCGACAGCCGCGGCGAACAGGTCCGCCGTGCTGGTCGAACCGGAGCCCGAGCGCCCCTGGTTGGGGTCGGGCTTGGGGGCGCGAGGACCCGCAGGGGAGTCGTCGGCCTTGGCGAGTCGCTCGGCCAGGCGGCGCATGGCGTCCTCGTCGGTGATCGTGTCCAACAGTGCGGCGTCTTCGCTCGTGAGCTTGTGCTCGAGCGCGACGTCGCGGCGCAGCACCTTGGCCTCGGCCTCTCGCGCGGCAGTTTCTGCTTGCGCCAGACGCTCGGCCGCCTTCTGCTCGGCCGTCTTGTTCGCCTCTTCGAGCTCGGCGAGCTTGTCGGCGGCAGCCTTGTTGGCCTTGGCCTTCGACTCCCAGTCGCGGGCCTTCGCCTTCCAGTCGATGTCGACCTTGGGCTCGTCCGTGGTCACCTCGGCGGCCTGTGCAGGCGGCTGTGGCTTGGGCGTCTCGGCGGGGGTGGGCGTGGTGTCGGACATGGTTGCTCCCGTGCGGGATAGGTCGACGCCGTGCGGCATCGGTGAACTTTGGGGCGCCTCAGCCGGGCGCGTCAGGGAAGTTCTTGGTCAGGTAGTCACGCAGCCGGGCCCGACTCGACGCGGTGCGCCGGTTCGTCGACGCCAGATACTGCATGGCGCTTGCTTCCGGCCCGTACTGTCCGCCCGCGAACACAGGGCGCGCCGAGCAGTGGCAGTGGGCGTGCGAAGCGAACCGAGCCGTCGTGTCCTTGTAGACCGCGCCACGGTCAGCGAGCATCCGGCAGAACTTGCAGCCCGTGCCGGACGCGACGCGCTCCCAGCCGCGCGACTGAGGGTCGCGGCGCGTGTTCGTCGTGATCGTGTCCCGATACGGGCGCGCCGTCTCCAGCTGCACCACCTCGGCCAGCCTGGACTCCACCGTCGCCGGCAGCGGCTCAAACATCGGCTGCACCGACCACAGGAGCCCGCGCCTAATCTTCTCCGACCTGTCCGCCACGACCGGCTCAGCAACGAACCGGCCCTTGGCGCCGGCCCGCTCCCGCTCGTCGTCGTACAGGTCGGCGGCGAGCGCGGACGTTCCGTCGGCGTAGTAGGCGATCAGGGCGGGCGCCGCGTCGAGCAGGTCGTCGACCCGGGCCGGGCCTTGGAGGTCGGCCAGTAGTTGCACCGCGGCATCGACGGCTGTAGCGGCGACGAGCGTCAGCGCCCGGCGCGACTCACTGGCTGTTGGCATTGGTGGGCGTGGGCGGGGTCAGCCGCGCCAGCACATTCCGGCCGGCCGCGCGCCTCTTGTCCGCCGCAACCTGCCGCTGCTCGGCAGGGGACAGGCCGATCCGGTCGTAGGTGACGGTCGAGTCGGGCGGCAGGATCGGATTGTCACCCGACGTCAGCTTCAGCGCCTCATCGGCGGCAGCCGCGCGGGTCGGCGTCGCGGCGTCGCGCCACTTCGTCGCCACCGTGGCATCGAACGCGTCAGGGATCGCGCCGTCGCGCACCAGCAGCGCCAGACGGCCGACCTCGAGCCACGCGCGCCCGAAGGACGCCTGACGACGCTCGGCACGCTTCACCAGCCGCGACTCAGCCGCACGGATCGCGTCCGCACTCGCAGGGTTGTCCGTGTTCACGCCGAAGTACGTTGCAGGGATGCCAGCCTCAGCCGAGACGCGCAACGCGTAACCCTGGATCTGGTCGATGTACGGGGCCGGGGACGCCGGGGAGAACTGCTTGACGTCCGGGGCGGCCTCACCCTCGTCGTTGGCCGGGATGTTCCAGACGCGGCCCATGATCGACGTCCACGGCGACACTGGGTTGCCCGCCTCATCCTCGAACATCGAGTCGTCCACGTTCAGGCCGATCCGCTGCGGCGCGTTGTAGAACTCGCGGTTGACCTCGAGGCCCAGCAGTGTGCGCGCGGCGGCGTCGGAGTAGTAGCGGATCGCCTTGGTGATCTCTGACCGGCCAAGCTCACGGGAGCCACGGACGCGGTTCGGGACCAGCACGACAGGCAGCCGGCCCAGCATGTGCCGGTCACGGTCCACCGCGCGCCACTGTCCGTTGTTCGCGGCGAACGTCGCCGTCTCGTCGGGCGTGTAGAGCGTCACCTCGACCGTCTGGCCATCCTCCGTGACCGTCGCCAGGGCCGACGACAGACGCCGGGTGCGACGATCCCACGTCGCCGTCATCGACTGCGGCGAGTGCGGCGTGATCAGCGGGTGCGGCTCATCCTCGAAGCCAGAGCCGACCGACACGAACGACAGGCCGAAGATCAGCGCGTCCAAGTGGGCCATGCCGCCGTCGACGTCAAGCACGTTCTGCGCGTACAGCTGCGACAGGCCGAAATCGTCATCGTCCGAGGTCCAGCCCAGCCAGTCGAGGCGCTCCTCGAGCACGTCAACGACCGTGCCGTCCCATCCGGTCGGAGTCCGCAGGCCCTGCATGTTCGGCGGGATGCTGATACCGAACTGCCGCGCGGCCCACGAGCCCTCGTAACGGGCCTGCGCCTCGTCGTTGGCGGTGTTGACGACCGTGAGCCGGTTCACCAGCCGACTGATCAGGTTGGCGTCATCCTCGGATGCGAAAGCGAGCGACAGGAAGGCGGGCGTACTCACGACCGGACCACCACCTTTCGCTTCGCAGTCGACCTCGTGGGCCTCTTGACATTGCTGCTCTGTGCGCCCCAGAGCGCGAGTGTCACCGCCACGATCGGCGTGATGTCAGAGTCGGAGTTCTTCCGGTTCCAGCCCCAGGCCTCACCGTTCATCATTGATCGCTTGCGAGCCACGGACAGCGCCTCGTTGACCTGCGGCTGATCCGTGTGGGCCAGCCGGGCATCCATCACCGCGTCGTAGAACGTGCCGCACGCGGCGGCCATGCCGCCGGCGCTCGTCGTGGTGACCTTCACCCCGGCGCGGGCGAGCTCGTCCACCAGGGACGCGGCCGGAGACATGCCGTCGATGACCACGGCGCGGATCGTGTTGCGGGCGCACCGCTCGACGATCCACGGCACGATCCAGCCCATGCCGCGTCGGTGCTCGTCGAGCTCGACGTGCCAGCGGCCATCGGGGCGCAGCCCAGAGAGCCCCACCGACGCCAACGTCCTATCCGGACTCACGTCCACCGCCAGCGCCAGCGACTCGATCGCCATAGACGACGCATCGGCGACCGTCGCCCACGACTCCGGGTCGATCACCGTATTCGCGCCGGCAGACGCCCACATGCCCAGACGCTCACGCCCGAACCCGTCGTCGGAGAACCGGGCCCGCTCACCCTCGATGACCTCGAACTGCAGCCGGCCATTGATCAGCGCAGGGTTCACGCGGCGCCACTCGTCGCGGTCGTCGAGGTCGGCATCCGGCCCGGCTGACCACTCGTGCCAGCACAGACGCACGCCCTTGCCGGACAGCGCCTCGTTACGGACGCGCGTGAAGATCTCGCCGTTCGCGTTCGGTCCCGGCGGGGTTCCCGTGAAGATCCACTGCGGATTGCCTAGCGGCGCGCTCGACGTGGTGGGCATGAGCGCCTCGAGGTCATCCTCGGACATCTCCTGCGCCTCGTCCATGACCAGCACGTCGACCGTGAAGCCACGCGCCGAGTTCTTCGACCGCGCCACGATCTCGACGCTGCCGCCATTCTTGAGGAAGATCGCCTCCTGGCCGTTGACGTTGCGCACGTCGTCGACCAGCGCGTTCAACTCGGGGAACTTCGCGCCCGGATCGTCAGGCTTCGTGCCGAAGAAGTGCTGCAGCCGCTTGAACGCCTTACGGGCCGTCTTCACCTCATGCGCCGTATGCAGGAACTTCTCGCCACGACCGACCATGCCGAACAGCTCGCGCACCTCGATCAGCGCGTTCTTGCCGTTCTGGCGGGGCACCGACAGCCCACACGTCAGAGAGGCCCACCGACCCGACTTCTCAGCCAGCCAGTCATCGAGGACGATCTGCTGCCACGGGTCCGGAGCGAGACCGTAGTCGGCAGCGAAGTCGCCGGCCAGGTCGCCGAACGTCCTAGCCGCTCTTGGCCTTTCGTGGACCCTTGGCGCCTGACTCACGGTCGCGGAGACGCTTCTCGAAGTCACTCAGACCCGTCTCCTTCGGCTTGGCCGCCTCGCCACCACCGAGCTCGTCGATCTGCTTGAGCACGTCGGCCAGCAGCCGGCCGAGGATGGCGTAGTTCTGATCCGACGAGCAGTCAGCCATCCGGGCCAGAGTGCCCTCACGGAGCTCGCGGAGGTCATCGAGACGACTCATCACGGCTCCTCGAAGGGCAGGGGTAGGGCGGGGGGGTATCGGCCCCT
>DAITPJ010000109.1:0-5851 GCA_036833635.1 Terrimesophilobacter sp. | reverse complement strand
TCGCTCTCATCATCTTCTCGACCTTCAACAACCTCATCGGCGGCGTCTACATCGCACTCATGGACCCTTACGGTCTCGAACTGTTTCCGGTCGAGGTATGGGGGATCGTGCTGGGCGTTACGTCGAGCGGCTTCATCATAGGAGGCCTCCTGGTCGCGAAGTTCGGGCTGGGGCGCAACCCGATCCGCACCATGCTGCTGCTCGTCATGGTCATGGGCATCCTCGGCGCCATGTTCACGATCCGCGACTGGTGGTGGCTGTATGCCGGAGGCATCCTGCTCTACATGACACTGATCCCGGCAGTGGAGGCGGCCGAGCAGACCGTCATCCAGAAGATCGTGCCCTTCCGCACCCAGGGCCGCGTGTTCGGGTTCGCGCAGGCGTTCGAGGCGGCAGCGGCGCCGGTCACGGCGTTCCTGATCGCGCCGATCGCGCAGTTCCTCATCATCCCGTTCATGGACTCCAGGGCTGGTCAGGATGCTTACGGATGGCTGCTCGGCGACGGCGAGGCGCGCGGAATCGCGCTCGTGTTCCTCGTCGCGGGTCTCGTGATGGTGCTGGCCGCCGTCGGCGCCTTCTTCACTCGGTCGTATCGACGCATCTCGGCGCAGTACCTCGGCGAGGAGGAGTCGGTGGCGGCCGAGCCTGCTGCGGTCTGAACCGCCTCGAGGCGCTAGCTACTTCACGCGCGCGATCGCGAAGCCGTCCCAGCCCTTGACCCCGACGGTCTGCAGGGCGGTCGCCTCGAGCCGCGGGTCGGCCGCGAGCTGGTCGAGGAACGCCCGCGTGCCGACGACCGATTCGTCAGTGCTGTCTTCCTCAACTACACGGCCCCTGCGCACGACGTTGTCGCACACGATGACGCTGCCGGGCTTGGTGAGCATGAGCGCCCACTCGAGGTAGGCGGCGTTGTTGACCTTGTCCGCGTCAATGAACACGAGGTCGAACGGTTTCGCGCCCTCGCTCACGAGCTGGGCAAGCGTCTCGACGGCGGGTGCGAGTCGCACTTCGACGCGGTCGGCGACTCCGGCGCGGGCGATGTTGCCGCGCGCGACATCCGCATGTTTGGGAATCGATTCGAGCGTGACGAGCCTGCCGCCCTCGGGAAGCCCGCGCGCCATCCAGATCGTGCTGTAGCCGCCGAGCGTGCCGATCTCGAGCACCCGCCTGGCGCCGCTGAGCTTCACGAGGAGCATGAGGAACTTGCCGAGCACGGGCGAGACGTCGATGGGCGGAAGCCCGGCATCCGCGTTGGCCTGAAGAGCACCGCTGAGGGTCGCATCCGGGGCGAGAAGAAGGTGCGCGAGGTAGTGGTCGACGTCGCTCCACGATTCCTGACTCATGACTCCATTGTCACCCCGGATGCTGCGGGCGCGACCGGCCAGTCGCCGCTGGTATAGTTCTCTGGTCGGCTTTGGCGCCGGCAGGACTGCGCCCGTAGCTCAGCGGATAGAGCAATTGACTACGGATCAATAGGCCGGGGGTTCAAATCCCTCCGGGCGCACTTCAGGATTTATCCGACGGTCGTCCCGAACAGCGTCCCGACCAGGAACGTGGCGGCCAGGGCCAATGAGCCCCCGATCAACGTGCGCAGCACCGCGCGCCACCGACGGGCTCCGCCGATCCAGGCTGCCAGGTACCCGGTCACCCCGAGCGCAACGAGTGTGGCAGCGAATGTCCACACAATGCGTTCGGGATGCGGCAGCAGCAAGACCGTCGCCAACGGCAGCAGAGCACCGAGTGTGAAGGCCACCGCCGACGCGAATGCAGCATGCCAGGGGCTGACCACGTCGGCCTGGTCGATGTTCAGCTCCATGGAGAGATGTGCGCGCAGGGCGTCCTTCTCGGTCAACTCGGTGGCGGCAAGGGTCGCCGTGGCTGCACTCAGACCGCGCTCTTCGAACAGGCCGATGAGTTCCTGAAGTTCGCCCTCCGGGTCCTCGGCCAGTTCACGGCGCTCCTTCTCGATCAGGGCATGCTCGGAGTCGCGCTGACTGGAGACTGACACGTACTCGCCCAGCCCCATCGAGATCGCGCCACCCACGACTGCCGCGGTACCCGCGAGGAGGACCGGCACGAGGTCTGAGGTCGCTGCGGCGACGCCGACGACCACGGCGGCGGTCGACACGATGCCGTCGTTCGCGCCGAGGACCCCGGCGCGCAGCCAATTCAAGCGTTGGGCCAGGCCCGCGCGGTGTGGCTCGACCGAGTGCTGAGATGGGGCAGGGTCAGTGGTCATGCGACAACGCTAGTCCGGCTAGGCTGCAGCGATCGTCTTGCGCATGACCGTCTTGCTCTTGCCGATGTGGCGTTCGAACGTGAAGCCGGCCTGCTCGAACATCGCGCGAGTCCCGTTGTGGAGGAACGAGGACGACGTTCTCTTGCCGGGTTCGAGCTCGTTCGGGAAGGACACGACTTCACCCCCGCCGGCCTCGGCGATGAGAGCAAGCGCCCCCTCCAGGGCCTCATAGGCCACGCCGGAACGGCGATGATCACGGTCGACGAAGAAGCACGTGATGCGCCAAGGTGCAGGTTTGGTCTCGCCGGCGTCGTACTGCTTGCGGTGGTAGATCCCGGGCAACTCGCTCGGGCTGCCGTACTCGCACCAGGCGATCGCGGCGTCGCCATCGAAGACGAGCGCAGCGTGGGCAACCCCCTCCTGCACCAGGCGCTGCTTGAAGGTCGGCCGATCGTACTCGCTTTTGACCGTCTCCGCGGTGTCGCCATGAAAGTAGGAGCAGTAGCATCCGCCCCACACGCCGTTGTGCTTCTCCGCCAGGGCGAGCCATGCCGGATAGGTCTCGGGGGTCAAGGGTTTGATCGTGTGCGCGCTCGGCATGCGCCAATTGTGCACTTGTGCACCGACAATCGCGCCTATCCCGTGGCGGACACTTTCTGGTCGATCATTCGAAGAGCGGCGTCGCAGTGCCGCCCTTGGCATCCGCGAGTCGCGCCGTGATGTCTGCGGCGATCGAATCGCGCGCCGCGACGGCCGCATCGATGAGCGCCGTGCTGCCCGCCGCATCCGGGTCGAGCCAGTCGTCGAAGAACTCCGGCGGCAGCGCCACCGGCATCCGGTCGTGGATCGCTTCGAGGTGCGGGGCGGCAGGGCCTGTGATGATCGAGTAGCAGGTGAACTCCGAGCCGTCGGCCAGGCGTCCGGATGTCGTCAGCCCGGCCAGCATCAACGGCGTCTCCGACGACATCGCGTAGCGGGTCTTCGTCGGCTTCTGGTACTCGTACCACTCGGAGAGCGGGATGAGCGCGCGCTTGTTCGCCAGCCCGGGCTTGGCGGCGACCCGCTCGAGGCGGGTGTTGATGCTCGGGAACTTCGCCGGCTCTCCGCCGACGATCTGCCCCCACCAGGCCAGCACGAGGTCGCCGTTCTGGATGATCGGGTTGAGGTTGCGGGCGTTCTTGCCGGTCGGCCGAATCACCTCGCCCTCGTTGCCCGACACCCAGGACACGAGGCCCTCAAGCGTCGCAAGCGAGATCAGCCCGCGTCGGTATTCGCGGTAGCCGGGGAACCTCGGGTCGAGTCCATATGAAGCGCACATGAGCGTCCTCTCGGGTACCCGCCCAGCATAGGATGCACGCCTGACACGACCGACGACGTCCCGTCGGGCGGGGCAGTCACCCTCGGGTCTCGAGCCATTCGGTCACCGGGTAGCCGGCATCCAGAGGAATCGTGATCCGCCTGCCACCTCCGGTCTCGACCGTGATCTCCGGTTGCACCGTCACGGGCGGTCGCTCGCGCGCCTTCGCGATCGCCTCCGCGCTGCTCGAGCTCTCTGCGAGCCGCGCGAGGTTGACCATCGTGGGGAAGATGATCGGGCGCTCGCCGGAGACCGCGAACTCGACGGCTCGTGCCGGCGGCATCCATTCGACCGAGAGCGTCTCGGTGCCGTCGGGCACGGCGACCTGGTCGCGCGGCGCTTCGGCAAGGAAGAAGTGAGTGTCGAAGCGCCGCGACTCAATCGTGGGCGTGATCCAGTGGCCGAAGTGCGCGAGCGCGTCGATCCGGATGCGCGCGGCTGCCGATGCGACGGCCTCGCGCAACGCGACACCGGGCCTCCGCGCGGGTATCTCACCGTCAGCGAGAAGGATCCCGGTCTCCTCCCACACCTCGCGGATCGCGCCGATCCGCAGGGCGCGCTCGGCCGGTGAGAGCCCGCCGCCGTCCGCCGCGAGTTCCCTCCAGGCCGCATCGCGGTCATCCGGATCGATCGCACCGCCCGGGAAGACGAGGGCCGACGCGAAGGCGCCGCGCGCTGCTCGCCCGACCATGAGGACCTCGAAGGGGTCGTTGCGCAGAAGCAGCACGGTCGCCGACTCGCGCGGTGCGGGTGCGGTGGGTCCCTGACTCGTCACGCTCGCCATGATACGAGGGTGCCGTCGACAGGGCACGGTTCAGCATCGGGTGCCCGGTCTGCACTGGTGAGCCCCCCGCACATCGGTTAGTCTCCCAGCATGCAGCAGGTCGCAGAATGCGTCATCCCGCCGCGCGCGCAAAACCTGCCCGAGCCGGCCATCGTCGCGCGCATCCGGGGCTGCGTCATCGGCGACGATCGCCTCATGGACGGCCCATATGGCCAGAAGCCGGTCACCTACGCCGACTACACCGCGAGCGGGCGCTCGCTGAGCTTTCTCGAGGACTTCCTGCGCGACGAGGTTCTGCCGCGCTACGCGAACACCCACACCGAGTCGAGCGGCACCGGACTGCAGACCACTCGCTTGCGTGAGGATGCGCGCGACACGATTCGGCGCGCCGTCAACGGCGACGCGACCACGATGGTCATCTTCACCGGAAGCGGCTCGACGGGCGCGATCGACAAGATGGTCGGCATCCTCGGGATGCGCCTGCCGCACGAGCTCGACGAGAAGTACGGGCTTGACGCGCTCATCCCGAAGAGCGAGCGCCCCGTCGTCTTCATCGGCCCGTACGAGCATCACAGCAACGAGCTGCCCTGGCGCGAATCGATCGCGGATGTCGTCACCATCCACGAGGACGCCGACGGCCACATCGACCAGGCCCAGCTCGCGGACGAGCTGCGGATGTACGCCGACCGTCCGCTCAAGATCGGCTCGTTCAGCGCTGCGAGCAATGTCACCGGCATCCTGAGCGACACGCACGCGGTCACCCGCCTGCTTCACGAGCACGGCGCGCTCGCGTTCTGGGACTTCGCCGCCGCCGCCCCGTACGTCGATGTCGAGATGAACCCGTGGCGCGGAGGGATCGCCGAGCGCAAGGACGCGATCTTCCTCTCGCCGCACAAATTCATCGGCGGGCCCGGCACTCCTGGTGTGCTCATCGTCGACCGGGGACTCCTGCGCAATGCCGTGCCGCACGTCGTGGGCGGCGGCACCGTGAGCTACGTGAATCCGGACCATCACCGCTACCTCGTCAACCCGGAGCACCGTGAGGAGGCCGGCACCCCTGCGATCATCGAGTCGATCCGCGCCGGTCTCGTCTTCCAGCTCAAGGAGGCGGTCGGCGTCGAGACGATCCAGGCGCTCGAGCACGACTTCCTCCGGAGGGCCATCGCGGCCTGGGGCGCGCACCCGGCGATCGAGGTGCTCGGCAACCCGGGGGCGGAGCGGCTCTCGATCGTCTCCTTCGTGGTGCGCAGGCCCGACGGCAAGTACCTGCACCACAACGCTGTCGTCGCGATGCTCAACGACGTCTTCGGCATCCAAAGTCGGGGCGGGTGCTCGTGCGCCGGGCCGTACGGGCACCGGCTGCTCGGCATCGACCTCGAGCGCTCGAAGGAGTTCGAGCAGCAGATCCTCGGCGGATGCGAGGGCATCAAGCCGGGCTGGGTGCGGGTGAACTTCAACTACTTCATCAGCG
>DAITPJ010000108.1:0-5987 GCA_036833635.1 Terrimesophilobacter sp. | reverse complement strand
CTGCGCGACGATCTGGTCGAAGCCGGGGTAGATGAAGCCGTCGAACTGGATCTCGACGACCGGGCGATAGCCACGCATCGCGAGCCCGACCGCCATGCCGACGATGCCGGACTCGGCGAGCGGGGTGTCCATGACCCGGTCGGTGCCGAACTCGGCCTGGAGGCCATCCGTCACCCGGAACACTCCACCGAGCTTGCCGATGTCCTCGCCGAGCAGCACGACCTTCTCATCGTCCTGCAACGCACGCTTGAGGCCCGCGGTGATGGACTTCGCGAGGGTGAGCTGGGTCGTTGCGGTGTCGGTTGCGGTCGCCATCACTCGCCGCCCTCGAAGTTCGCGAGGTAGGCCGCATACTGCGCGCGCTGTCGCTCGAGCACAGGGTTCTCCTCGATCTGAACGTGGTCGAACAGGCTCATCGGCTCGGGCTTCTCCATGCCGATGCAGCCGGCGCGGAACTCCGCGGCGACGCTGTCGGCCTTGGCCTTGACCCGCGCGCGCAGTTCCTCGGTCATCGCCCCCTTCGCCTCGAGGTACTTCTCGAGCCGGGTGATCGGGTCCTTCGCCTTCCACTCCGCGAGTTCCTCGGCCGAACGGTAGCGGGTGGGGTCGTCGGAAGTCGTGTGCGGCCCCATCCGGTAGGTCACCGCCTCGATGTAGGTCGGTCCGCCGCCGGTGTGGGCGCGGTCGAGCGCCACGCGCGTCGCGGCCATGACGGCGAGCACGTCGTTGCCGTCGACGCGGATGCTCGGGATGCCGAAGCCGGGCGCACGCTCGGAGATGTGCTGTTTGGACTGCAACTCGACGGGCTCGGAGATCGCCCAGTGGTTGTTCTGGCAGAAGAACACGACCGGTGCGTGGTAGGTCGCCGCGAAGATCATGGCCTCGTTCGTGTCGCCCTGGCTCGTCGCGCCATCGCCGAAGTAGGTGATCGCTGCGGAGTTCGCGCCGTCCTTCAGGATGCCGACCGCGTACCCGACCGCATGAAGCGTCTGCGCGCCGATGATGACGGCGGGGATCGCCATCCGGTGCTCCTGAGGGTCCCAACTGCCGTGCGCGTAGCCGCGCCAGACGCGCACGAGGTCGTCCAGGGCCACGCCACGGCAGTAGGCGACGCCGTTCTCGCGGTAGCTCGGCATGACGAAATCATCCTCGCGCAGGGCGCGGGCGGAGCCGATCTGGGCGGCCTCCTGGCCGAGCAGCGGAGGCCACAGCGCGAGCTGGCCCTGGCGCTGCAGGGCGGTCGCCTCGACGTCGATACGGCGGATGACGATCATGTCCTCGTAGAGGCCGGCGAGCTGCTCGTCGGTGACGTCGGCGACCCAGGGGTCGAAGGTGGGATTCGCGTGGCGCTCCCCCTCGGGGTCCACCAATTGCACGAAGTCTTCGCCGCCGAGAATGTCTCCCTCCGCGGCGTCAGGTTTTGACACGGTTGCACGCAGCACTTTCACGCCTTCCTTCGGAATTCGTCGGCGGGTGAGCCAGAATCCGCTCCAGAGAGGATGCCGACCTTGTAAGGGGGCATGCCTCACGCCCGTCCTCGTCGCCGGGCTACTAGCGAGGTTACGCAGAATGGGGCGGCAATGACAACTGGGTACGCCTTGCGCGGAACTGAACGAGTGTTTAGGATACTAAACGTGCGTTCAATGATGGGGTTTGCCGGATGAATCCCGATCCGGTATCGGCCGACCTCACCGCGCGCGCCCGCATCCGGGACAGTGCGCTCCTTCTCTTCGGGAGGGATGGCTACCGGGCCACGAGCGTTCGTGATATTGCCGCGGATGCGGGAGTGAGCGCGGGGCTCGTCATCCACCACTTCGGCTCGAAGGATGCGCTGCGCGGGGAGTGCGATACGCATGTCGTGCGGATGATCTCCGAGAAGGCCGAACTCGAGACGAAACCCTCGGCCTCCGTCATCCAGGAGCTCCTGGCGGATGTCGAAGCATTCCGGCCGGCGATCGACTACCTTGCCCGGATGCTCATCGACGACTCTGAGGAGGCACAGCAACTCTTCGACCTGCTGTTCGAGGAGACGCGCGCCATCTTTCGCGAAGGCGTGCGCAATGGCTCGATGAACGCGAGCAGCGACGAGGACCTGTTCGCCATGCTCCTTCTCACGGGGGGCCTGGCGCCGCTCATCCTCCGACGGCACCTCTCGCGCCTCTTCGGAGCCGACTATCTCTCCCCTGCGTTCCTGAACCGGCTCCTGGTCCCCACCCTCGAGCTCTACACGAACGGCCTCTACACCGACGACACGATGCTCACGGCCGCGCGACAGCTGGCCGACGCCGCCATGGAAGGGAAATCCACACGATGACCACCGAATTCGCCGTCGAGACGATGGCGCTCAACAAGCGATACGGTCGGCGCACCGCGCTCAGCGAAGTCGACCTGCGCATCGACACCGGGAGCGTCTTCGGCGTCATCGGACCGAACGGCGCGGGCAAGACGACGACCATGCGCCTGCTGCTCGACATCATCCGCCCGAGCTCCGGCGACATCCGGGTGCTCGGCCAAGCGCCGCAGGTGGGCGGTCCGCGCCTGAGGCGTGAGATCGGCTACCTCCCTGGTGAACTCCGGCTCGAGACGCGCGTCAAGGGGCGTGACTTCCTTCGGCACCTCGAACACCTCAGCGGGCCGGTCGCACCCGGTACGATCGATCGCCTCGCCGCGCGACTGGGCGTCGACCTCAGCCGCCCGGTGCGCGCCCTCTCCAAGGGCAACAAGCAGAAGATCGGCCTCATCCAGGCGTTCATGCACGAGCCGCGACTTCTCGTGCTCGACGAGCCGACGAGCGGCCTCGACCCCCTCGTGCAGCAGGAGTTCCTCGCCATGGTGCGGGAGGCGCGCGACCGCGGCCAGACGATCTTCCTGAGCTCCCACGTGCTGAGCGAGATCGAGCAGGCTGCGGATGCCGTCGCGATTCTGCGGGCGGGAAAGGTGGTCTCGGTGTCGACCGTCGAGAGACTCCGTCAGCAAGCCTTGCGCCACATCCGGATCGGTATCGACCCGCGAGAGCTCGACGCCCTGCGGGCGACCCTTGCCCGCATTCCTGGAATCTCGATCGGCGCGGAGGTCCACGACGACGGTGTCGCGACCATCCATGCGACCCTCGAGGGCGCGATCGGCGACTTCGTGCGCGCGCTCGCCGGCCACGCCATTTCGGATCTCGTCGTGCAGGAGCCCGACCTCGAGGAGTCGGTGCTGCGGTTCTACCACGCCGAGGCCGGCGAGGAGGGGACGAAATGACCGCTCTCCCCCTGTTCACGCGGGCGATCGCCGAGTCGTGGCGTGCCCTTCTCGGCTGGTCGATCGGGATCGCGGCGACCGTGCTGCTTTACGTGCCCCTTTACCCCTCTATGAAGTCCGAGAGCATGCAGGCGCTCATGGACAGCCTGCCGAAGGAGCTCGTCAACACGCTCGGCTATTCGCTCGCGACAGGCCCCGGTTACGTCGAGTCGACCTACTTCGGCCTCATGGGCTTCCTTCTGCTGAGCATCGCGGCGATCGCCTGGGGTACCGCGGCGGTCGCGGGCGACGAGGAGAGCGGCGGGCTCGAGCTCACCCTCGCCCACGGGGTCGGGCGCGGACGCCTCGTGCTGGAACGTACAGCAGCGGTGTTCCTGCGACTGCTCGGGCTCGGCCTCGTCGGCAGTCTGCTCGTCCTGGCCTTCAACGACGCCGCCGAACTGGAGATCAAGGCGGGCAACCTCATCGCGGTCACAGGCGCACTCGTCGGCCTCGCGATGCTAGCCGGGACCGCGGCGATCGCGGTCGGCTCACTCACCGGCAGGAAGTCCTTCGCGCTCGGCGCCGGAACCGCGGTGCCCGTTCTTGGCTACGCGATCAACGCCGTCGCCAACCAGAGCCAGGACCTCGACGCGTTGCACGCATATTCGCCGTACGCCTGGGCGTTCGGGAACTCACCGCTGGCCGACGGCGCCGACTGGGGCGGACTCGGGCTGCTCTACGGGTTCAGCGCCCTGCTCATTGTCGTCGCGGTGATCGCACTGAGCCGCCGCGACATCGGGGTGTAGAACCCCGGTGGTTGAGCAGCGCGCCTCAGCGCGCGTATCGAAACCACATCCTCTCGACGGATTTCGATACGCCGCTGTGCGGCTACTCAACCAACGGTAAAGGACTCAGCCCTCGGCGGGCGCCTCCGGACCTTCAGACGCGGCGGCGGAGCCGTCGGTGTCCGCGGGCTCGGTGCCCTCCTCGACCGGGGCGAGGGAGAGCTTTCCGCGGTCGTCGACCTTGGTGATCTCCACCTGGATCTTCTGGCCGACCGAGAGCACGTCCTCGACGTTCTCCACCCGCTTGCCGCCGGCGAGCTTGCGCACCTCTGAGATGTGCAGCAGGCCGTCCTTGCCCGGCGTGAGCGAGACGAACGCGCCGAAGGTCGCGATCTTGACGACGGTTCCGAGGAACCGCTCCCCGACCTCCGGGTTGAGCGGGTTCGCAATCGCGTTGACCGCGGCACGCGCGGCCTCGGCCGACGGACCGTCGACGGCGCCGATGTACACCGTGCCGTCGTCCTCGATCGAGATGTCCGCACCCGTGTCGTCCTGGATCTGGTTGATCGTCTTGCCTTTCGGGCCGATGAGCTCACCGATCTTGTCGATCGGGATCTGCACCGAAATCACCCGCGGCGCCGTCGGCGCCATCTCGTCGGGAGCGTCGATCGCGGCGTTCATGACGGCGAGGATCGCCGTACGGGCGTCTTTCGCCTGCTTGAGCGCGCCATCCAGAACCGACGACGGGATGCCGTCGAGCTTCGTGTCGAGCTGGATCGCCGTGACGTATTCACTCGTTCCGGCGACCTTGAAGTCCATGTCGCCGAGAGCATCCTCTGCACCAAGGATGTCGGTGAGCGCCGCGTAGCGGGTCTCGCCGTCGACAGTGTCGGACACGAGACCCATCGCGATGCCCGCGACCGGAGCGCGCAGCGGCACGCCGGCGTTGAGGAGCGAGAGCGTCGAGGCACAGACAGAGCCCATCGACGTCGAACCGTTGGAGCTGAGAGCCTCGGACACCTGGCGTATCGCGTACGGGAACTCCTCGCGCGGAGGAAGAACCGGCACGAGGGCGCGCTCGGCGAGGAAGCCGTGCCCGATCTCGCGACGCTTCGGGCTGCCGACGCGGCCGGTCTCACCTGTCGAGTAGGGCGGGAAGTTGTAGTGGTGCAGGTAGCGCTTCTTCTTCACCGGGGCGAGAGAGTCGATCTGCTGCTCCATCTTGAGCATGTTGAGCGTGGTGACGCCCAGGATCTGGGTCTCACCGCGCTGGAAGATCGCCGAACCGTGGACGCGCGGGATGACCTGCACCTCGGCGTCGAGCGGGCGGATGTCCGCAAGGCCGCGACCATCCATGCGGATGCCCTCGGTGAGGATGCGCCCGCGCACGATCTTCTTGGTGACCGACTTGTAGGCGGCACTCACCTGGCCGTTCGCCGTGTCCGGCAGTTCCCCGGCTTCGACCTTTGCGGCGATGGCCTCCTTGACGCGGCCCTTGAGTTCGTCGTCGGCGTTCTGGCGCTCGACCTTGCCGGCGATCTGGTAGACGGAGGCGAGCTCGGTCTCGGAGATTGCGGCGACTGCGTCGTAGGTGGCCTGGTCGTACGCAAGGAAGACCGGGTAGTCCTGGATCTCCTTCGCGGCCTGCGCCGCCATTGCGGCCTGCGCCTTGACGAGCTGGGCGAGGAACGGCTTAGCCGCCTCGAGGCCCTGGGCGACGACATCCTCGCTCGGCTTGGTCGCGCCGGCCTTGATGAGCTCCCATGAGTGCTCGGTGGCCTCGGCCTCGACCATCATGATCGCGACGTCTTCCTTGCCGTTCTTGTCGGTCACGATGCGACCGGCGACCGTGAGGTCGAAGACGGCGTCCTCAAGCTGCTCGTGCTTCGGGAAGGCGACCCACTGATCGCCGATGAGTGCGAGTCGCACCCCGGCGATCGGGCCGCTGAACGGCAGGCCGGAGATCTGGGTGGA
>DAITPJ010000107.1:0-6095 GCA_036833635.1 Terrimesophilobacter sp. | reverse complement strand
CACTCGAGCGGATGACGAGATTCGAACTCGCGACCCTCACCTTGGCAAGGTGATGCGCTACCACTGCGCCACATCCGCAACGCCCGCATTTCTGCGTGCCTAGTGACTCTAGCCGATGCCTCTGTTCCATGACAATTCTCGCGTGGCGTGTGACGAAAGCTGTGGCAGGATTGTCAAGCCGACAGGTTCGGCGCGGGCGATTGGCGCAGTTGGTAGCGCGCTTCCTTCACACGGAAGAGGTCATCGGTTCGAGTCCGGTATCGCCCACCGAGGTTTCTGGCACGGTCGGGACCAAAATCGTTCCGGAGACTGTTGTTAATCGTGACACCGCTTCCACCGACCAGAGGAGCATGCATCATGACCAGCGGAATCAACGACAGCGGAGAGATCACCCGCAACCAGGACACCGAGACGGCCGTACTGGCCGGCGGGTGCTTCTGGGGCATGGAGGACCTCATCCGCCGCCAGACGGGAGTGCTCGACACGCGCGTCGGGTACACCGGCGGCGAGAACGATCACGCGACGTACCGCAGCCATCCTGGCCACGCGGAAGCGATCGAGATCGTCTTCGACCCGACCCAGACGACCTACCGCGATGTCCTGGAGTTCTTCTTCCAGATCCACGACCCGTCCACGCAGAACCGGCAGGGCAACGACATCGGCACGAGCTACCGGTCGGCGATCTTCCCCCTGACGCCCGAGCAGGAGCAGATCGCCCGCGACACGATTGCGGATGTCGACGCCTCCGGACGGTGGCCGGGCAAGGCCGTCACCACGATCGAGCCCGCCGGCCCGTTCTGGGAGGCCGAGCCCGAGCATCAGGACTACCTGGTCACCTACCCGAACGGCTACACGTGCCACTTCGTGCGGCCCGACTGGGTGCTGCCCAAGCGCACCGCGGCCTCCGCCTAGACTGCCGACATGGAGAATCGTCGCATCTCAGAGTCCGTCACAATCGCCAGCTCGCCCGAAACGCTCTATGCCATGGTGTCCGACGTGACCCGCATGGGCGAGTGGAGCCCGGTGTGCAAAGCATGCTGGTGGGAGGATGACAACCGGGGCGTCGACGCCTGGTTCACCGGGCGCAATGTCACTGAGGAGAAGACCTGGGAGACGCGGTCGAAAGTCGTCGCGGATGAGCCTGGCCGCGAGTTCGCCTTCGCCGTCAACGGCGACCGCACACGGTGGGGCTACACCTTCGAGCCCGCCGACGGCGGGACGCTCGTGACCGAGTCCTGGGAGATCCTGCCGGCCGCGGAGCCAAGCTACGTCGAGAGGTTCGGCGACGAGGCCGAGTCGGAGATCGCAAAGCGTGCGAAGGGCGCGAGCACGGGCATGCGCGAGACGCTCGCCGCGCTCAAGCGGGTCGCCGAGACCGCCTGACCCGCAGCGGCAGGAGCAGCAGCGCAGAGATGAGCCAGGACCATCCGATTGCTGCGCCCACGAGGATTACCTGCTGCAGGAGCAGGAGCGGCTGGCCCGAATAGACGAACCCAGGGCCGAGCCCGAAGAGACCGAGGTAGAGCAACCCGGTCGCTCCTCCAATGAGCAGAGGTGTCGCCAGCCGCCAGGCCGCACTCGCGCCGCGATGCGCGACCTCGGCGACGGCGCCCACGAGCAGCCCCAGCATGAGGGCGGTCGCGGTCTCAAGGTAAGCGCAGGCCGCGAGTGCGGCCGCGGCGCCTGCGACTATCCCGGCCGCGAGACCCTCGCGCGTGTTCCGGCCGCGCTTGACTCTCTCTATCCCCGCCGCTGCCAGCATCGCGATCGCGGGGGTCATGAGCATGTTGAGCGCGATCGCCGGAGTGAGTTCATCGACCCGCAATTCGAATCCCACGGCGGCCCCGACCGCGGCGATGGCGAAGAGGAGTGCCCCGCGCACCGCGAGCACGCGCTCGGTATCCCTTCGCTGACCCCCGAGGATCGCCAGCACCATCGTGAGGCTCCCGGTCCCGATCGCGAGGGGTACGGCACCGGCGAAATCGAGAGCGCCGAAGTCGTCGTAGAGCCATGTGCCATTGCCGCCGAAAACGACGAAGGCGAGCGGCAGGAAGACGAGGAGACTGAATCCGGCGAGCAGCAGCATCCGGATGTTGCGCCGCTCCACGCGCTCCGCGAGCGCTGCGCTCACCCCGGCCCCCATGACGATGCCGATGGCGGCGACGAGCATGGCGAACCCAGGAATGAAAACCCCGGTCAATGCCGTCGCGAGACCGACGAGCGCCCAGAGCGCCGTGAGCGCGGCGAGGTCGGGCCAGAGCTCGCGCCACCTCCCTCCCGTGTGCAGGAGGATGCCAGGTACCCCGACGAGCGCGACGAGCGTGCAGACGAGAACGAGCGTCGGGTCGGTCACTCTCCATGGATACCACGAAGGCGACCGACCCGACCCGCTCGGGTCAGGCGGTTTCGAGCACGTAGCCCTCCTCGCCGTGCACGATCGTGTCGATGCCGGCGAGCTCGTCCTCGTTCCTGACCCGGAATCCGATCGTGCGGTTGATCCCCCACCCGACCAGCAGGGCGACCGTGAAGGAGTAGGCGAGCACGGCGACGGCCGCGACGACCTGCATGACGAGTTGCATGACGTCGCCGCCCACGAAGAGTCCGGTGCCCGTCGCGAAGAAGCCGAGGTAGACGGTTCCAAGGAGCCCGCCGATCATGTGGATGCCCACGACGTCAAGCGAGTCGTCGAACCCGAACTTGAACTTGAGTTCGACGGCGAGCGCGCACATCGCGCCCGCCAGGAGGCCGAGCAGCAGGCCCCAGCCCGGAGTCAGGTTCGCGCAGGACGGCGTGATCGCGACGAGGCCGGCGATCGCTCCGGAACTCGCGCCGACCGAGGTGGCCTTGCCGTCCTTGACCTTCTCGACGATGAGCCAGCCCAGGATCCCGGCCGCCGTCGCACCGAGCGTGTTGATGCCGATGAGTCCCGCGTTCGCCATGCCGTTGAGGAACTCAGCACCGATGTTGAACCCGAACCAGCCGAACCACAGGATGGCGGCACCCAGGAGCACGAGCGGCACATTGTGCGGCTTGTGCGCGCCCTTGCCGAACCCGACCCGTTTGCCGAGCACGAGCGCGAGGGCCAGCGCCGCGGCACCGGCGTTGATGTGCACGGCGGTCCCGCCCGCGTAGTCGATCACGGTGTAATCGACACCGAGCGCCGCGCCGAGGTTCATGATCCAGCCGCCTCCCCAGACCCAGGCTGCGACGGGGAAGTACACGAGCGTCGCCCAGAGCCCCGCGAAGACCAGCCATGACCCGAACTTCGCCCGGTCCGCGATCGCCCCTGACACGAGTGCGACGGTGATGATCGCGAACGTCGCCCCGAAGAGCGCGCCGACGAGCGTCTCGTTGTCCGCGCTGCCGAGGGCGAGGTCCGAGAACGGGTTGCCGGCGAAATCCCACGGCACCGCGACGGTGGACATGTTGAACCCGTAGAGGATCCACAGCACGCTGATGAGGCCGAGTGCTCCGAAGCTCATCATCATCATGCTCACGACGCTCTTTGCCTTGACAAGCCCGCCGTAGAAGAAGGCGACGCCGGGCGTCATGAGGAGGACGAGGGCCGATGCGGTGATCGCCCAGGTGAGTTCGCCGGTATCCATGGGTAGTGCCTCTCGGTCGATGTGCGTGGTGCTGGACAGCATCTACCCGCCGCGTTTCGGCGGAGGCGCCTCGCTGTTTCCGCCGTGTTACCGGATGCTCGCCGGCGTTAACGTTGGGTTTCGCGGCGTAGGCTGATGACGATGCGAGTCCTCAGGTCCGAACGGTTCGCCGCGGTACTGCTCCTCGTTGCGGCCGGGCTCGCGCTCGTGGTCGCGAACTCCCCGGCCGGACCGTCGATCGCCTTCGTCGTGACTGTTCCTCTTCCGATCCCGGGGCTCGCGTTCTCCGTCGGCGACTGGGTCAAGGACGGCCTCCTCGCCATCTTCTTCCTCCTCGCCGCGATCGAGTTGCGCCAGGAGCTCATGCACGGGGAACTCGCAAGCCCGCGTCGCGCCCTCGTCCCGGTCGTCGCTGCGGTCGGCGGGGTCGTCGTACCCGCGATCATCTACCTGCTTCTGGCGCCTGGGCCCGAGTTCAGTTCCGGATGGCCGATCCCGACGGCCACGGATGTCGCCTTCGCTCTCGGAGTGCTCGCCATCGTCGGCCGGGGGCTGCCCGCACGCATTCGCGCCCTGCTCCTCGCCCTCGCCGTGATCGACGACCTCATCGCGATCGTCATCATCGGGATGTTCTTCACGAAGGACCCCCAGCCGCTCCCACTCCTTCTGGCGGTCCCGGTCGTCCTCCTGTTCGGCTGGCTGAGCTACCGGCCACCTGGCTTCCGTCGAACGGCGCTCGTGCTGCCGACCCTCATCATCCTCGGCCTGGCCGTCTGGCTTCTCGTCGCCCTGAGCGGGGTGCACCCGACCATCGCCGGCGTCGCCCTCGGCCTCATCATGGCGCCACGGGCAGCAGCCCGGGCGCGGCGGGCGCTCGAGCCGGCCTCGAACACCGTCGTGCTGCCGCTCTTCGCCTTCGTGGCAGCACTCGTCGTCATCCCCTCCATCGGGATCGCCGACGTCAGCCCTGTGTTCTGGGCGATCCTCGTCGCCCTGCCCCTCGGAAAACTCGTGGGGATCACGGCGGGCGGGCTCGTCGCCTCGGCTCTGGCATCCCGGCGTGAGCGAGTACCTTTCCTCGACATGCTCGTTGTCGCGGGGCTCGGCGGTATCGGCTTCACGGTTTCACTGCTCATGAACGACCTGGCGTTCGGCGACCGGCCGCAGCTCGCGGTCGAAGGCACGCTCGCGATCCTCTCCGCGTCGATCATCGCCGCCGGCATCGGCATGGCGATCGGGTCGGCGAGGGCCGCGCACTACCGCAGGGCCGACAACCGCGGGACGCAGCTCAGTCCTGTTGCTCCGAGGTGAGCGAGATGAGCCGGGATGCCGCACGCAGGTACTTCTTGCGATAGCCGCCGGCGAGCATCTCCTCACCGAAGACCTGGTCGAGCGGGACTCCGCTCGCGAGCACGCGCACGCGCGCGTCGTAGAGCCGGTCGACGAAGGCGACGAGGCGCAAGGCGTCCGTCTGGCTCCGCAGCGGCTCGACGTCCCCGACGCCGACCGCGGCGAGGCCTTCGACGAGCTTGACGTAGCGCGAAGGGTGAATGGTCGCGAGGTGCCGCACGATCCCGGCGAAGTCATCGAGCGTCGTCTCGCCGTCGATCGCGTCGAGACCCGCCTCGAGCTCTGGGTCGCTCAACGTCGTGGCGTGCCCGTCGAGCGCCCGGCGACGATAGTCGAGGCCGTCGATCCGGATGATCGTGAACCTGGCCGCGAGGGAATCGATCTCCCTCAGGAAGTCGACCGCGGCGAACCTGCCGTCACCCAGCGCGTTCGGCGGCGTGTTGGAGGTTGCGGCGATCCGCGTTCCGGATGCGGCGAGCTCGCCGAGGAGCCGGGACATGAGGCGGGTATCCCCCGGATCGTCGAGCTCGAACTCGTCGATGCAGATGAGCGTCGCCCCGCGCAGGAGGTTGACGGTCGCCGCGTAGCCGAGCGCGCCGACGAGAGCCGTGTACTCGATGAACGTGCCGAAGTACTTGCGCCCGGGAGCGAGATGCCAGAGCGCCGCGAGGAGGTGAGTCTTGCCGACACCGAACCCGCCGTCGAGGTAGATGCCTGGGAGGGCATCCTGGCTCTTGCGACGCGAGAAGAACCGGGAAGCGCTCGGCAGCCATGCGGCCGCGAAGCTGCGCACCGCCTCGACCGCGGCACTCTGGGACGGGTAGGCGGGGTCCGGCCGGTATGAGTCCACGGTCGCGGAACGGAACTGGCGCGGCGGAACGAGATGTTCGACGATCTCGACCCCCGACAGCGTCGGGTGGCGCTCTGTCAGCTTTCCTGCGCGCACAGCGGTCAACCTCGGTCCTGTCGGTGGGGAGTGGCGGCAGCGCCGCGATTCCGCCCTCGGCGTCGCACTCGAAGAGTGCGTACATTGGTAGGGCGGGGTGATACAAGCCTAACGCTCGCTCCCCCGCTTCCCTCAAACGCCCGATGCGGGCACCAATGGAGGTTTTTCATGACCGTGGAGGTCGACTCATCCGC
>DAITPJ010000106.1:0-6143 GCA_036833635.1 Terrimesophilobacter sp. | reverse complement strand
GCGCCCCACTTCTTCTCGAGCACGACGTTGCGACCGCGCGGGCCCAGCGTCACCTTGACGGCGTCGGCCAGGATATTCAGGCCGCGCTCAAGGCCGCGACGGGCCTCTTCGTTGAAAGCAATGATCTTTGCCATGTGTGTTTCTCGTCCCTCCCGGACGTCGTGAAAAAGTGCAACACCTTTGGCACTCACACTAAGAGAGTGCTAAACGATTCTGGCACTCCATGGCAGAGAGTGCAAGCGAGCGACTACGGGGCGACCGGGGGTGCGAAGCCTACGGAGCCGTGCGGTGGGATGAGTTCGAACCAGGTGTTGCCCGCGGCGAGCCGGATCGTCACGCCCTTGTCGTCAACGAGACGCAGCGGTGAGGTCGCCGACGACTTCGACCAGGTCCCGTGGACGGTGGCGCCGCCGCTCGAGATCCAGGCCTCGCCGCTCCCGTAGAACTCGGTCTTCGGCACGTTGCGGTCATCGATGACGTTGACCCGGACGATGACGACGTTGGAAGCGCTGAGCTGCGCACCGTTGCTGTCGACATCGACATCGCCCTGCTGCACGCGCATCCACTTGCCTGCGGCGGCGTCCCAGTTCCAGGTCCCGTAATAGATCGACGAGAAGCGGTAGTCGATCGACGCTGTCGGAGTGCCGTCCTTGCCGGCGGTCGAGGATGCCCCGTCGAGCGAGTAGGCGAACTGCTGCACCGGCGCGGCGATCTCCGGATGCTGCGCGAGCACCTCCTGCGCCTTGACGATGACATCGTGCGGGCCAGGGCGGTCCTTGGCCCGGAAGAACGTGTCCGCCGTGTCCGCCTGGCCGTGGATCGCGTTGTACACCGGCGTCTGCCGCATGAGCTGGACGAAGCGCTGCTGTCCGCCCGAGTAGCAGACGATGCCGCCGAGCGGCGAGATGATGTCAGGGTCCATCGGCCGGATCGACCGCACGGGCCCGAGAAGTTCCGGGATGTCCGACTGCCAGACCGCGACATACCGCGTGATGCCCCCCTCGACGAGTTCCTCGAACAGGAAGTCGGTTCGCTCGAGAGCGAGCTGCGGCCGCGCGTCCCAGTGGTTGTCGATCTTCGCGGAGATCGCGGCGTGGTCGAGCGAGCCGGCCGGCACGGTCGTGCCGCGCAGGGGTGCGAGCTCGGTCGGCGGCGGAGTCTCGTAGGTCGAGACGTAGGCGTCGGTCGGCGTCGGCTCCGGCACTCGCTCGGGGGCGCACCCGGACAGGGCGAGGCCACCGACGAGCACTCCCACGACGGCAGCGGATGCTCTCCCGCGGCGTCCTGGCCTCCCCCGGCCTTTCGGCGCGCTGGCATTGAACCTCACCGGGACAGACTAACGCCGCCCTGGCGTACGGACGGCGTCAGCGCGGGCGTGCCCGCGGATCGGGGAACGGTTCAGCCTGCTGCGGGCTTCACCGACTCCGCCTGGGGGCCCTTGGTGCCTGTGCCGACCTCGAAGACGACCTGCTGGCCCTCCTCGAGCACCTTGTAGCCGCCCATCTCGATGGCCGAGTAGTGCACGAACACATCCTGGCCACCGCCCTCCACGGTGATGAAGCCGTAACCCTTCTCAGCGTTGAACCATTTCACGGTTCCGTTCGCCATCTGGTACTCCCTGCTGTGTTTCTTGCGGCGCGTGCGAATGTGCCTGAGCCTGATTAGGACCAGATAATAACGATCGACGACGGCGCGCGGGGGTTCCATTGCCGGATTGAGACCCGAGAGAGACCCTCATTCCCGGAAAAATGGCCTCACGTTATACAAATGAGACCCGAAGGGCGCCTGCCTAGGGCGCCGGGCGGTAGTCGGCGCCGAGGACCACGGTCACCGGCGAGCCAGGGTAATCCGTCGAGAGCCGGATATCCCCGACGCCGAGCGCCAGCACGAGGCCGCGAGCAGCGCCCTCGTACGCGGGCTCGGAGTAGTAGACGATCGTCTCCTCGATGTCCCTCGCGCCTGCGTTGGCGCGACTGCCGACACCGACGGCGGCACCGGCCCATCCCTGCGCCACGAGCGCGTCACCGACCTGGTTGGCGAGGCCGGCCGTCGGAGTCCCGTTGAGGATCGTGAGGGGTACATCCGGCGCGAGCGTCGGCTCGGCCGTGGGCGTCGGGGTGGGGGTGGGCGTCTCCTCCACCTGCCCTGGGAAGAACGGCAGGTCGAAGTTGATGTTGTTGTTGATCGCGGCAAGCCCGATGAGCCCGCCCGTGGTGAGAATGACGGTCGCCAGTACGGCCCAGCCGAACCCGAGCCATCCGCGGCCCTTCTTGCGGGGAGCGCGGTGTGCCCCTACGCGCAGCACGTCGGAGGGCACGTCGTCGAAGCGGTCGCGGGGAAAGTCAGCCATCGGTCTCTCGGTCGTGTTCTTGTCGGCGTGTGCGGCGCAGGACCCTGGCGCTCATCCTGGCTTCGCGCATCCGCTGCAGCCGTCTCACCAGCATGGGATCGTAGGCGATCGCCGCCGGGGAGTCGATGACAGCATTCAACACTTGATAGTACCGGGCGGCGGAAAGCCCGAACTCCGAACGAACGGCGTCCTCCTTGGCGCCGGCGTGCCGAGTCCAGTCCCGCTCGAAATCGAGGATGCGGCGGTCGCGGTCGGCGAGGCCCGGCGGGCCGGGTGCGGGGTCGGGCGCATCCGCTTCCGCACTCCCGGTCGAACTCACCCGCGCTCCGCTCTCACTCACCTGGATGCATCCTAGATCGCCGAAGCGCTGGACTCCCCGAGGCATGCCGCCGGACTCCGAGGACCTCGCCACTCGAGAAGGTTAGGATGACCTAACCACCACGAAGGACTTGCTCCCCATGACGAAACGCCCGGCGCTCACCGCTGCCGTCGGCGTCGTCGTCGCGGCGATCGCGCTGGCCGGATGCGGCACCACGACGGTGTCACCCGCCCCTGCCCCGACGGTGAGTGGGCCCGTCGTGCCCCTCTCCGACCTCGACGTCCTCGCGAACCCGCGCGACCATGTCGGGGAGTCGACCGCGGTCCTGCGCGTGGCCTCGATCACCCCTGTCGTCGCGCATCCGGTCCAGGAGCTTCCCGTCACCGTCTCCTCGCACGATCGTGCCGGCGAGACTGCGGTGACCGTGACCGATACGTCCCGCATACTCGGCCTCGATCTCGCGGGGTCTATCGCGGCGACCATCACGGGCCTCGGCTTCGGCGATCGCCTCGTCGGTCGGGACACGTCGACGACATTTCCACCGGCCGTCGACCTTCCGAACGTCACGAAGGGCGGACACACGATCAACAGCGAGGCCGTCCTGCAACTGCGGCCGACGGTCATCATCACGGACGGGTCGATCGGCCCTCTCGACGTCATGCTCCAACTGCGTGATGCCGGGATTCCTGTTGTCATCGTCCGGCCAGATCCCGGCATCAGCGGCGTCTCCCAGCTCGCACGGGACGTCGCGGCCGCGCTCGGGGCACCGCAGGCCGGAGAGCTGCTCGCCTCGAGTCTCGAGGCATCCACGAACGACAAGATCGCCGAGATCGCTGCGCTTGTCCCTGCCGGCCCCGCCGACCGCGTTCGGATGCTGTTTCTCTACCTGCGCGGATCATCCGGAATCTATTACCTGTTCGGCGCCGAGTCGGGGGCCGACGAGCTCATCACGGCACTGGGCGGCATCGATGTCGCCGCCGAGATCGGCTGGCAGGGAATGCGGCCGATGACCGACGAGGCGATGATCGCGGCCGACCCCGACCTCATCGTCGTCATGACCGGCGGCCTCGCGAGCGTCGGCGGCGTCGACCGGCTGCTCGCCGACAAACCTGCGATCGCCCTCACGAAGGCCGGGCAGAACCGCCGTTTCGTCGACATGGCCGACGGCGAGGTACTCGGCTTCGGGCCGCGGACGCCCGACGTGCTCGACGCGCTCGCACGGGCGATCTACGCCCCGGCGTCGACGGGCTGATCGAGCCAGTTGACGAACTGGCCGTGCGGTCCCACGCTGGCGAGCGGACGGCCGTCGGCCGACAGGGTGAAGGCGCCCGGCATGGCGCCCGGAATCTGGGCGTCAACCTCGGGGAGCACGCCGACACCGTCGAGCGAGATCCAGCGCGCATCGAGCGCGCGAATCGCGTCCACGAGCCGCATCCGCTCGAGATAGGGAAGGTAGACGAGCATGGCGCTCGTGACGATCACGAGCGTCGCCTCGGGCGGCGCGTCAGCGGCGAGGGCCCCGAGTTCGTCGATCGCGTTGCCGCGCACGAGCCGGGGCGGGTCGTTGCGCACGAGATCGATCGCCGCCCGGATGCGCTCACGCCGCGCATGCTGCTCCGGCCAGATGAGCGTCTCGAGCCAGCGCACGGCATCCGGGTCGTGCACGTCGATCGGGTCGAGGTCAACGCCGGCCCGCCAGGCGATCGTCGGAAGCGCCGGAGGGAGGGGCACGGCGCCCCGGGTCTCGGTCTCGAGCATGACGGCGGAGGGACCGGGCGCCGGATGCAACCACTCGCCGTTGCCGTACCGATAGCTGTACCGGTCAGGGTAGAGGCACAGGCCGGCGCTCGCGCCCAGCTCGAGCAGGGCGAGCGGACCGGGGATCGCGGCGAGCGCGGGGAGCAGGGCGGCGCACCGTCGAGGCTCGTTGGTCTGCGTCATGCGACCGGCTGCCTCACGCGCGACCGCGGGCCAGTGCGCGAGCAGCCAGTCCCGGAACGCGGGGTAGCCGCCCTCTGGGACTCCCAGCAGCCGGGAGACGGCGAAGATGAGGTTCGGCTGGCGCTTCTGCAGAGGGAGCCGGTCGATCGTGGCCAGGACCTCGGTGTCGCCCGCGACGCCGAGCGCCCACTCCTCGAAGATCGCGGACTGCCCACGCGCTTCGACTTCGCCGAAGCTGCGGTACCAGTCGGCAGTGCGACGCTCGGTGGCCATGACGGCATCCTCGCATGCGGCGGTCGAAGGCGACTACGTGCTGGATGACCGGCGCGCCACCAGGATCGCGGTGCCGATGACGAGGAGCAGCAGGATGCCGCCGGCCGGCCACCACAGCCAGGTCAGGTCGGCCGCGGCCGGCGAGCCGGGTGTGCTCGGAGTCTCAGAGGCGATCACCTCGCACCCGGCGCCGGTTGTGAACGTCACCGAGAGGGGATCGAGCTCCTCACCGGGCTCGTAGGTGCCGAAAGCCTTCGCGCCGGGCGCCAGCAGCGCGGCGGGCGCCCCCGTGAACGAGATCCTGGGCCCGTCGAGCGTTCTGCCTCCGGCGCCGAGGTCGATCGAGGCGAACTCCACGCCCTGCTCCGCGACCTCATCGCCCTCCTGGGTCGTGCCCGTCACATCGAGCAGAAGGGTCGCGCTCCCGGCATCGTCGAACCGCAGTTGCGGGTTCGCGATCGTCGTGTTGAGGATGCCGCCGTGGCCCGTGAAGGTCACCGAGCCCGGGAAGGCGAGAAGGCCCTCGCCGCGCGCGCCGTCGTACTTCCCGGCACCGCTCCAGGAGAAGGCAGGGGTCGAGTAGGTCGCGCCGCCGGCGGTCGTCCAATCGCCGTTGGCGATCGTGCTGCTGATGTAGCTGCGGAACGCCTCTTTGAAGCCCCACGTGAGTTCGGCATCCGTGACCGCGCAATCAGCGGATGCCGTGGCGAGCGTTCCCGCTGCGGCGGCCTGGGCGGCCGGGGCGGCCGCGAGGCCCGCTCCGACCATGAGGGTGACGACGATGCCGGCAACCCAGGGGCGATGGCGCGAGTGACGATCGAGAGACCGGGTGGGGTGAGGCATACCTCACTGAAACTAGATGAGGATGCTGCCCCTGTCAAAGGTCGGAACAAGTCACGGGAAAGCGCGGTTGAATAGTGGTGGAGGGAACCCGACGGATTCCCGGAGAGACACGACAATGAACTACAAGGTCATGAAGAGCGACGAGGAGTGGCGCCAGGAGCTCAGCGCGGAGGAGTTCGCTGTTCTGCGCCAGGCGGCGACCGAGCGGCCGTGGACGGGCGAGTTGCTCGACGAGAAGCGTGAAGGCGTCTACCGCTGTAAGGCATGCGGGCATGAGCTGTTCCGAAGCGACGCGAAGTTCGACTCGCACTGCGGGTGGCCGAGCTTCTACATCCCGACCGAGCAGGATGCCGTCGTGCTGCTCAAGGACTCGACCCTCGGCATGGAGCGTGTCGAGGTGCGCTGCGCGAACTGCGG
>DAITPJ010000105.1:0-6405 GCA_036833635.1 Terrimesophilobacter sp. | reverse complement strand
CGATGGAACTCGACGAGCTGGCGGCGGCCTTCACCCGCCACCTCGTCGAGGACGTCTAGGCAAGTCTCGCGGGCAGGCCCATACCGGATTGCCCCTTGACGTTCCGGTTTCGTTAGTTCTACCCTTTGTATAGATTTTTACAAAGGAGACAACAATGCTGCTGCGTTCGAACATACGGACCGACGTGAACCGCTCGGCGGTGCTCGCCCAGCTCGGCGCCAGCGGGCCGCAGTCCCGTGCGCAGCTCGCCCGCACTCTCGCACTCTCGCCCGCGCTCATGTCTCAGGTGACGCGCCAGCTCATCTCGGACGGCCTGCTCATCGAGCTCAATCACACGCCGTCTCAAGGCGGACGGCCTGCGCGCCTGCTGGGGTTGAACGCGAGTGCCGGCCACGCGGTCGGGGTCAAGCTCGGCCGCGAACATGCCACCTTCGTCGAACTCGCGATCGACTCGACTCTCGTCCGGTTCGCGAGTGAGCCCCTTCGACCCGAGTCGGCGACCTATCTCCAGGACTTCATCGAGAAGCTGTCCCGGTTCGTCGATGGCACGAATGAGCCGCTCCTGGGAATCGGGGTCGGTGTCGCTGGCAGCGTTGACGAGCAGGGTAACGGTGTCGTCGACTCGCGCCAGTTGAGGATGCAGCAGGTGCCGGTCGGGGCGACGCTCCACCGCGAGACAGGTCTGCCAGTCATCGTTGAGAACGACGTGAGCGCATTGGCAGTTGCCGAGCGCTTGTATGGTCTAGGTCGCCAGTACGAGAGCTTCCTCGTCGTCACGGTCGGGCCGGAGGTGGGTGCAGGTCTCATGCTCGGCGGCATGCTCTACCGGGGAAAGACGGGCGGCGCTGGGGACATTGGCCACCTTCCGATCCACGAGGACGGGCCGGTTTGCATCTGCGGCAATCGTGGTTGCCTCCAGGCTCTCGTCGGCCAGGACGCCCTCGTCAGGATCGCGCGCGAGCGCGGTGTGATCCCGGAACTCGGGACCATTACAGCGCTTGGCGCGGCGGCTGACGCCGGCGACGAAGCGGCGCAAGCGGTCTTCAGCGAGGCAGGCCACATCCTCGGACGTGCCGTTGCCGCACTCGCCCAGACTCTCGATCCCGAGATCGTGATCATCCTTGGCGAGGCGACCGCGTCCTGGTCGCACTGGTCGTTCGGCTTCGAGCCGGCCTTCCGCTCCGGGCTCGTGCCGAGCCAGCGGGGAATGCCCGTCGCAGTCGAGACCTGGCAGGAACTCAGCTGGGCGCAGGGTGCCGCCGCACTCGTCTTCGCGACTCCATTCGACTCGGACGGCATCGCCGGCGATCAGGGACGACTCATCCGGGAACGCCTGTTCAACCAGTCTGCGACCCAGCACTGAGGCGCAGGTCAAGGCCCAGGCACAAGACGTCCGGCACCGCGGGCCGGATCGCGCACCACCAGGTGCAACCGACACTCAAGGGAGAGCAATGAAGAACAGATACCTGGGGATGGTAGCCATTGCTGCCACCGTCCTCGCAGCAACGACCGCGTGTTCGCAGTCCTCGAACGCGCCAACGGGAGACCAGACCATCAGCTTCTGGCACTCCTTCAACTCGGATTCCCAGGAAGTCAAGACACTCGAGTCGGTCCTTATCCCGGCCTTCGAGAAGGCCAATCCGGGCATCAGCGTCACGTCCGTCTCAGTCCCATACGAGGACCTCCACCAGAAGCTCGTGACGGCGGTCGCGGGGGGCCAGTTGCCGGATGTCGTCCGTGCCGACATCATCTGGGTCCCTGAACTTGCCAACCTCGGTGTGCTCGAACCACTCGACACCCTGATGCCCGACTTCGGCGCGCTCTCGGCGGCGGTCTACCCCGGCCCTCTTGCGACGAACAAGTGGAAGGATCATTACTACGGACTCCCGCTCGACACCAACACGAGAGTCCTCCTGTCGGATGCGGGCGTGTTCGCGTCCGCTGGAGTCGAGGTCCCTGTGACGCAGCAGGATGTCGTCGACGCGGCTCCCGCGGTCAGAGCGCAGGGCGCGGCGGTCTTCGCCGACAACGATCTCTCCGGCTGGAATGTGCTTCCCTGGGTCTGGTCTGCGGGCGGTGACATCACCGACGAGAACGTCACGAAGGCCTCCGGCTACCTCAACAGTCCAGAGTCCCTCGAGGCGATCGAGCTGTTGTACAAGTTGTACAAGTCGGGAGACATCCCGTCGATCCTCGTCCAGGGCGGCAAGGATGGGACAGAAGACGGTCTCGCGACCGGCGCCTACGCGAGCGTGATGAACGGCCCATGGGACTTCCCGATCATTGCGGGGAGTTATCCGGACTTCACGATTCATGCCTCCCAGGTTCCGAGCGGCGCTGGCGGCAGCATCAGTGTTGTCGGAGGCGAGGACATCGTGGTGACGAAGTCATCTGAGCACAAGGATGCCGCCGCGAAGTTCGTGAGCTACATGTTGTCCCCGGAGGCGCAGCGCGCGATGGCGGAGATCGGGCAGATGCCAGTTCTCACGGAGCTCGGGCCCGAGATGACGAGCATCCAGCCCTACTACGAGGAGTTCGTCAAGCAGCTCGCCACGGCCAGGCCGCGGCCGGCGACCCCGGCTTGGCCCGAGGTCGACCAGGCGCTCAAGACAGGACTCCAGGACGCCTTCGTCAACGGGAAGGATCTTAAGACGACGCTCGACGAGCTCGCCACCCAGATCGACGGCATCCTCGCGAAGTATTGAGGCGACGTCCATGATGCCGGTCCGTTCCGGAGCCATCCAGCCGGGGCGGCTGGCGCCCATCGTCGGCCGGAAGCCACGCGCTTCCGGCCGCCGGTGGCGCTCGCCCGCCTACGCCTTTCTGCTCCCAGGGATGGCGGTCTTCACGCTTGTGATGGTCTATCCGACGGTGCAGGCCTTCGTGATCAGCATGTTCCACTGGAGCGTCGTGCCAGGCGGGGTGAGCGAGTGGATTGGCGCCGACAACTATCTCAAGGCGCTCGGAGATCCAGTGTTCTGGCGATCACTCGAGAACGGCGGCATCTACATGGTTGCAACGGTGCCTCTGCAGATCGCGCTCGGGTTGGCGAGCGCGGTGGCACTCGATGCTCGTTTTCGCGGCCGGGCTCTCTTCCGCACGCTCATCTACATCCCGGTGATCTCGAGTTGGGTCGTGGTTTCACTCCTGTTCCGGTATCTCTTCGGAACCGACGCCGGTGCGGTGAACTATCTCCTGACCGACGTGACCCACTTGTCCGCGACACAGGTCGACTGGTTCGGAAACCGCTGGACAGCTCTCTTCGCAATTTGTGTGCTCGGCCTCTGGAAGGGCGTCGGCTGGGCGATGCTCATCTTTCTCGCCGCGCTCCAGGCCGTCCCAGTCGACCTCCGGGAAGCGGCCGCGATGGATGGTGCGGATGCCTGGCGTCGCTTTGTCAACGTGACGCTCCCATCCATCCGCCGCACCGTCGGATTCGTGACCATCCTCCTCATCATCGGCGGCTTCAACGTCTTCATCTCGGTCAAACTCATGACGGATGGCGGCCCGGCCGACCAGACTCAGGTTCCGCTCACGTACCTCTACCGGCAGGCATTCAACTTCCTCGACTTCGGCTACGGATCGGCGATGGCCTTCATGCTGACCGCCCTCGTCTTCGCCCTGTCCGTTGGACAGCTGTGGCTCACATCGCGCAGAGACAGTGAGGGGCCGGCATGATCGGCGGGCGCGCGAAGCATCGGACGAGCATGGCACTTCGCTACCTCGTCCTGTCCGCGGTGTCGATCGTCACGATAGCCCCGCTCGTTTACATGGTTCTGATCTCCTTCAAGAAGAACGCCTTCATCATCTCGAACCCGGCCGATGCGCTGACCGGCGCGCATACCCTCGCCAACTATGCCGAAGTGTGGGACACGAGCCACATGTCGGTCTACTTCGTCAATTCGGTGGTCGTCTCGGTCGCGACGACGGCGCTCACGGTGCTTCTCGGCTCGATGATGGCGTACGCCTTTTCTCGGTTCGATTTTCCGGGCCGCCGCCTGCTCATGGGGGTCGTGCTCGTTGAGCTCATGGTGCCGGCGATCATGATCCTCATCCCGCAGTTCCTGCTCGCGCGCGACCTCCAAGTGCTCGACTCCCTCCTCGGGCTCGTGCTCTTCTACGTGGGGGCGAATCTCGCGTTCAACACCTTTCTCATGGTGGGGTTCTTCCGGGGAATCCCCACTGAGCTTGACGATGCCATGCGTGTCGACGGGGCGGGGGCGTGGCGTCGGTATTGGCAACTCATCCTGCCGCTCTCACGCCCAGCACTCGCGACTGCGGCGATCTTCTCATTCCTCGGAGCCTGGGATGAGTATGTATGGGCTCTCACGATCATCAACGACCCGGCCAACCGCACGCTGCCGATCGGGATCGCCCTGTTCAGCGGTGCTCATGCGACCGACTGGGGGCTCACGTTCGCGGCGTCCGTCATAGCCCTCGTGCCAGTGCTCGTCATCTTCCTCGTCTTCCAGCGTCAGTTCGTCAACGGCATCATCTCGGGGGCACTCAAATCGTGACACCACAGCAGAGAATGTCAGCGGTCGTCGGGGTCGAGGGCGGGGGGACTCCCGCGGCCCCGGCTTGGCTCGAGGACGCGGTCTTCTACCAGATCTTCCCCGACCGCTTCGCCAACGGTGACCCATCGATCGACCCCGAGGGGGTGGATCCATGGGGAACCGCGCCGACGCGGGGGAACTTCCTGGGGGGCGACCTTGCTGGGATCCAGAGCAAGCTCGACCACATCGAGGGGCTCGGCGCGAATGCGCTATACCTCACGCCGATCTTCGAGGCTGACACCAACCATCGCTACGACACGGCCGATTATGGCAGGATCGACCATCGCCTCGGCGACCTGGAGTCATTCCGCAGCCTGATCCGTGCCGCGCACGGTCGCGGCATGCACGTCGTGCTCGATGCTGTCTTCAACCACTGCGGGGAGGGACATTGGGCGTTCCGCCATGTTCGCGCCTTTGGAAAGGAATCCCCCTACGCTGACTGGTTCACGATCAACGAGTTCCCGGTAGTTCGCGATCCCGAACCTAACTATGCGACCTGCATGGGCTGCAAATATTTGCCCCAGTTCAATCACGCCAATCCGAATGTGCGCGAGTATCTGTTCGCTATCACGCGTCAGTGGATCGCTGAGGAGATTGACGGCTGGAGGCTCGACGTTCCCTTTCTCATCGCGCCGGACTTCTGGAGGGAGTTCAGGTTGATCGTCAAGGAGACGGATCCCGAGCTCTATATCGTCGCAGAGCTCTGGGAGACGGCCACCGACTGGCTACAGGGCGACAGGGCCGACGGGGCAATGAACTACCCGTTGCGGGCGAACATCATCGAGTACGCGGACGGGTCGATCTCGGCGGGCGACTTTGCGAAGAGGCTGGGCAGCCTCGAGTCGGCAATCCCGGAATGGGCGACGCCGGGCATGCTCAATCTCCTGGGAAGCCACGACACCGAGCGGATACGTACGCGGCTGCGAGGGCACCATGAGCTCGTGCGCATCGCCGTTGCCCTCCAGCTGACCTCACCGGGCTCCCCGATGATCTACTACGGCGACGAGGTCGGCCTTGAGGGGGGCGATGACCCCGAGTGTCGGGCTTCGATGCCCTGGGATCCTGGAGCGTGGGACCACGAACTCCTCGAGTGGCACCGTGTCCTTATACGCCTCCGTCATGAGCACCCCGCTCTGCGGGGGGTGGATGACCGGGTCATCCACGCGACCGGGGGTCTCCTCGTCCGCCGGCGAACGGCCGGTGACGAGACGCTCTACCTCGTCGTGAACCGCGACGCTCACGCCGTCGAGCTGGAGCCGTGGATCGTCGCCGGCGCCCGTCACGATCTCATCACGGACCAGGCGCAGGGCGAGAGCCTGACTGGCGCATTCGTCATCCCGCCGTTCGGGGTCATGCTCCTGGCTCGGCGTTGACGCCCGCGACGGCTACTCCAGCCCGCGCCGCTTGAGCAGCGGTTCGATCACGGCGTCGCGGCCGCGGAAGTCCCGGTAGGCGTCGAGCGCGTCCATCTTGCCGCCGACCCCGAGCAGCTTCTCGCGGAAGCGATCGCCGTTCGCCCGCGTGAGCCCGCCGTTCGCCTTGAACCACTCGACCGTGTCGGCATCCAGAACCTCGCTCCAGATGTAGGAGTAGTAGCCCGCGTCATAGCCTCCGGAGAAGGTGTGCGCGAAGTAGGTGCTCGAGTAGCGGGTCGGCACGGCCGGGTTGTCGAGCCCAACCTTCGCGAGCGCCGCCGCCTCGAACGCCGCGACATCCGTCACTGTGTCGTCCGCCGTGATCGAGTGCCACGCCTGGTCGAGGAGCGCGGCCGCGAGATACTCGCTCGTCTGGAAGCCCTCGTTGAACTGCTCGGAGGCGTGCAGCTTGTCGACGAGCTCCTGCGGCATCG
>DAITPJ010000104.1:0-6444 GCA_036833635.1 Terrimesophilobacter sp. | reverse complement strand
CCGCCGTCGACATGGCGCTCTGGGACATCAAGGGCAAGGCCGCCGGCATGCCCGTGTACCAGCTGCTCGGCGGCGCAAGCCGTAACGGCCTCATGGCCTATGGTCACGCATCCGGAAAAGAGCTTCCCGAGATCTTCGACTCGGTTCGCGACCACCTCGAGCAGGGCTTCCGGTCGATCCGCGTGCAGACGGGCGTCCCAGGGCTCAAGGCGATCTACGGGATCGCCTCGAACGACGCCGCCGTTGCACTCGGCACGCGCTACGACCACGAGCCGGCGGTGCGCGGAGCCTTGCCGCAGGAGGAGGACTGGGACACGCGCTCGTACCTTCGCCACATCCCCACGGTGTTCGAGGCGGTGCGCAATGAGTTCGGACCCGAACTGCCGCTGCTCCATGACGGGCACCACAGGATGACCCCGATCCAGGCAGCGCAGCTCGGCAAGTCCCTCGAACCGTACGACCTCTTCTGGCTCGAGGACTGCACTCCGGCGGAGAACCAGGAGGCGTTGCGACTCGTGCGGCAACACACGACGACGCCCCTCGCGATAGGCGAGATCTTCAACACCGTGTGGGACTTCAAGGACATCATCCGCGAGCAGCTCATCGACTACGTGCGCGGTGCGGTGACCCACATGGGGGGTATCACGGCCCTCAAGAAGACCCTCGACTACGCCGCGATGTACCAGATCAAGTCCGGCATGCACGGGCCGACCGACGTCTCGCCGGTCGGGATGGCCGCCGCGATGCATCTCGGGCTTGCGATCCACAATTTCGGCATTCAGGAGTACATGAAGCACGGGGCGAAGACGGATGCCGTGTTCGAGCAGTCCTACAGCTGGCGGAACGGGTTGCTGCACCCTGGCGACAAGCCGGGCCTCGGCGTCGAACTCAACCAGGACGAGGCGGGGAAGTACCCGTACGAGCAGGCGTACCTGCCGTACAACCGGCTCGCCGACGGCACCGTGCACGACTGGTAGCGAGCATCCGACCGATGAAAGAAGCCCTGTGAAACCGCTCCTCGTGGTTCTGGGCGTGAGCGGGTCCGGCAAATCCACGGTCGGGGAACTTCTCGCGCGCGAACTCGGCGTCCCCTTCGCGGATGGCGACGACCTTCACCCGGAGGCGAACGTCCTCAAGATGGTGGCCGGGCATCCGCTCGACGATGCCGATCGCTGGCCGTGGCTGCGCCAGGTGGGCGAGACGCTCGCCGCGGCGGAGAGCACTGGTCTTGTGATCGCGTGCTCTGCACTCAAGCGCGCATATCGGGAGGCGATCCTCGCGGCAGAGCCCCGCACGCGCTTCGTGCTGCTGCACGGGCCGCGCGAACTTCTCGAAGAGCGGATGAAACGTCGCCACGGCCACTTCATGCCGACGACCCTCCTCGACTCCCAGCTCGCCACGCTCGAGCCGCTCGAGCCGGATGAACCCGGGATCACCCTCGGTATCGACAAGTCTCCTGAAAGCATCGTCGCTGAGGCGCGCGCGAAACTGCAGCAGTTATAGGGTGGCGTCATGCGCCCCCAGCAGCAGCAGATCATCCGCGAACTGAACGTCTCGCCGACGATCGACGCCCGCGAGGAGATCGACGCCCGCGTTGGCTTCCTCGTCGACTACGCCAAGGCCGCCCACGCCAAGGGCTTCGTGCTCGGCATCAGCGGCGGGCAGGACTCCTCGCTCGCCGGGCGCCTGTGCCAGCTCGCGGCCGAGCGGCTCGCGGCCGACGGCGTGCCGTCCGAGTTCGTCGCTGTGCGCCTCCCCTACGCGGTGCAGCGGGACGAGGATGATGCGCAGCTCGCCCTTCAGTTCATCCAGCCGCAGCGCACGGTCGCGTACAACATCCAGCGCGCCGTCGACGGGTTCGAGGCCGAGTATTTCGACGCGATCGGCGACGACATGACCGATTTCACGAAGGGCAACGTCAAGGCGCGCGCGCGGATGATCGCCCAGTATGC
The DNA here is from genome assembly GCA_036833635.1 of Terrimesophilobacter sp. Lineage (GTDB taxonomy): Bacteria > Actinomycetota > Actinomycetes > Actinomycetales > Microbacteriaceae > Terrimesophilobacter. Next base: position 4,492 of record DAITPJ010000104.1, on the reverse strand, counting down.
GATCGCCGGCCAGCGCTCGCTGCTCGTCGTCGGCACCGACCACGCCGCCGAGGCCGTCACAGGGTTCTTCACGAAGTTCGGCGACGGAGCGGCCGACGTGGTGCCGCTCTCCGGGCTCACCAAACGCCAGGGTCGCGCCATGCTCGAGGAGCTCGGCGCCCCCGAACGCCTCTACAGCAAGGTGCCGACCGCCGACCTGCTCGACGACGACCCCGGCCAGACCGACGAGGCCAACCTCGGCCTCAGCTATCAGCACATCGACGACTACCTCGAAGGCCACGAGATTCCGGATGCCGTCGCCGAGGCGATCGAGGCGAAGTACGCCGCCACGCGCCACAAGCGACACCTGCCGGTCTCCCGCTTCGACGACTGGTGGCGGTAGCGGCATCCGGTCGCGCCCGCCGGGCCCGCCGCATCCGGCACCCGCCGCAGTGCGCTAAACTCGGGGATTGAACTTCGGCGAGGGATCGCTGAGGCCAGTGTCCGCAAGTGCGCTGGCGCAGCATCCGTAATCGACGCGGTGAGCAGGCAGGGTCTTCACGGGCCGCACAGTCTTTCCTCACGCGCAGGCGTTCGAGTTGACAACCACGAGACACGCGGGCCCGCAAGCCTGCGAAGGAGACAGACATGACTGACAAGACGAGTTCCATCGGCAAGAAGACGAACGCCGCGAAGAACGCGCAGGGCGACAACCGCATCGTCGCCGAATTGCGCGAGAACTTCGGAAAGGGCTTCGCCCGGCGTCTTCGCGCTGAGGGCCGCATCCCCGCGGTCATCTACGGCCACGGCACTGCACCGCAGCACGTGAGCCTTCCCGGCCACGAGATCTCGCTGCTCCTGCGCAAGGCGAACGCGATCCTCGACCTCGACGTCGCGGGCAAGAAGCAGCTCGCGCTCGTCAAGGATGTGCAGAAGGACCCGGTGCGCCAGATCATCGAGCACCTCGATCTCGTCATCGTCAAAAAGGGCGAGAAGGTTCACGTCGAGGTCCCGATCCACCTCAACGGCGAGCCGTTCAGTGGCACGATCGCCATGCTCGAGGTCAACACGATCCGCCTCGAGGCTGAGGCGACGAACATCCCCGAGCGCATCGTGATCGACATCGAGGGTGCGGAAGAGGGCACCCAGGTTCATGCCAGGGATGTCGCGCTGCCAGAGGGCGCGACCCTCCTCGACGAGGAGGACCTTCTCATCGTCAACGTCATCGTGCCTGCCGCGGTCAGCCTCGGCGAGGGCGAAGGCGAAGAGGCCGCTTCGGCAGAGGGCGAAGCCGCCGCCGAGGGCGAGGCTCCAGCAGAGGAAGCTCCCGCCGAAGCCCCCGCCGAGTAGCCTTCCGGCACCGTGAACACCGATTCGTGGCTCGTGGTCGGGCTCGGGAACCCCGGGCTCGGCTACGCCGCGAATCGCCACAACGTCGGCGAGATGGTCGTGGCCGAGCTGGGCACCCGGATGTCCGCGAGGTTCAAGCGGCACCGCGCGAACGCGATGGTCGCCGAGGTGCGCGCGGGAATCGGCGGGCCGAAGCTCATCCTCGCCGGGACGAACACGTACATGAACCTGTCCGGCGGCCCTGTCGCCAACCTGCTCAAGTTCTACAAGCTGGAGCCTTCGCGGCTCATCGTCGTGCATGACGAGCTCGACATCCCGTTCGACACCGTGCGGCTCAAGTTCGGCGGTGGGCACGGCGGCCACAATGGTCTGCGCGATATCGTCTCGGCCGTCGGCACCGGCGACTTCGTGCGGGTGCGCGTCGGAATCGGCCGGCCGCCCGGGCGGCAGGATGCGGCGGACTTCGTGCTCAAGGACTTCTCCTCGACCGAGCGCGCGTCGCTTCCCTCCCTGCTTTCGGATGCCGCGGACGCCGTCGAGGCCATCACTCTCGACGGCCTCACCGCCGCGCAACAGCGCTTCCACTCCCCGCCCGATTAGACTCGTTCGGTGATACTCGAGGGCTTAAGTGCCAGGCTTCTGCACGCCCGCACGTTCGAAAACGCCGTCGAGAACGCCCATCACAGCGCGGATTTCTCCCTCGTCGACGGGCTGCGCGCACCGCTTCTCGCGGCGCTCCTTCGTGCGCGCAAAGGCTCCCAGGCGCTCTTCGCGATCGTGGCGACGGGGCGCGACTCCGAGTCGCTGCGCGACGCGATGGCGAGCCTCGTTCCGGATGCCGAGATCCTCGAGTTCCCCGCATGGGAGACGCTCCCGCACGAGCGTCTGAGCCCGAGCGCCGAGACGGTGGGCAAGCGCATCCGGGCCCTGCGCCGGCTGCGCGACTGGCAGTCGGATCGGCTTCAGGATGGCCCGCAGCATCCGATCGTCGTCGTCGCGTCCGTGCGCGCGGCGCTGCAGCCTCTCGCCCCCGGCCTCGCCGAGCTCGAGCCGATCGCGCTCACGGTCGGCGACCGCGGCTACAACCTCGCCGACCTCTCGGCACGGCTCGTCGACCTCGCCTACACGCGCGTCGACATGGTCACCCGGCGCGGGGAGTTCGCGGTGCGCGGCGGCATCCTCGACGTCTTCGCCCCGACCGACGAGCATCCGGTGCGTGCCGATTTCTTCGGCGACGAGCTCGAGCAACTGCGGCCGTTCGCGGTCGCCGACCAGCGTTCGCTCGAGACCGAGCTCGCGTCGGTCGACCTGCAGCCGAGCCGTGAACTGCTGCTCACGGATGCCGTGCGCCAGCGGGCGGGCGAGATGCAGCACGAGTTCCCGAGCCTCAGCACGCTGCTCGCGAAGGTCGCCGAGGGCATCCCGGTCGACGGCATGGAGTCGCTCGCGCCGGCGCTCGTCGACCGGCTCGTCCCGGTGACCGACTACCTGCCACCGGATGCCGCGATCGCCGTCATCTCACCCGAGCGGGTCGCGTCGCGGGCCGTGAGCCTGGGGGAGACGAACCGGGAGTTCCTGGCGGCGGCGTGGAATGCGGCGACGGCCGGAGCCGAGGCGCCCATCGACCTGGACGCCGGTGACTTCCTCTCGATGACGGAGTTGCGCGCGACGGCGGGGTCGCGGGCGTGGTGGACGCTGAGCGGTTTCGACAGTGGTGGTTTCGATACGTCGCCTGCGGCGGCTACTCAACCAACGGAAGGTCGCCGGTTGAGTAGCTCGCGCAGCGAGCGTATCGAAACCGCCGCTATCGAAACCCCCGACGACCACTACGTGCGCATCGATGCCAGACCCGCTCTGAGCTTCGCCGGCAATCCGGATGGCGCCGTCGCCCACGTCGGCGGACTCCTGAATGATGAATGGACCGTCGTCATCACCGCGCAGGGTGCCGGTCTCGTCGAGCGGGCGGCATCCGTGCTTGCCGAGCACAATCTCGCCGGTCGCATCGTCGACGCCTTCCCAGCGGATGCCGAACCCGGCGTCGCGTACCTCGTGAAGGCATCCGTCGAGGCCGGCTTCGAGCTGGGCGAGACGAAGCTGGCGGTGCTGAGCGAGTCCGAGTTCTACGGACGTGCAGCAGGCTACGACTCGCGCCAGGTCAAGAGGCTCGCGAACCGCCGCCGCAACGTCGTCGACCCGCTGCAGCTCAAGGCCGGCGACTTCGTCGTGCACCAGACCCACGGCATCGGCCGCTTCGTCGAGCTCGTGCAGCGCGAGGTCAGCACCGGCGGCCGCAATCCGGTCAAGAACAACCGCGAATACCTGCTACTTGAGTACGCGCCGAGCAAGCGCGGCTACCCCGGCGACAAGCTCTACGTGCCGACCGACCAGCTCGACCTGCTCACCCGCTACGTCGGCGGCGAGGCGCCGGCCCTCAGCAAGATGGGCGGCAGCGACTGGTCCGCCGCGAAGGGCCGCGCCCGCCGGGCGGTGCGCGACATCGCCGTCGAACTCGTGAAGCTCTACAGCGCCCGGATGGCGAGCCGCGGCCACGCGTTCGGCCCCGACTCCCCGTGGCAGCGCGAGCTCGAGGAGGCGTTCCCGTTCGTGGAGACGCCCGATCAGCTCTCCACCATTGACGAGGTGAAGGCCGACATGGAGCGGCCCATCCCCATGGATCGCCTGCTCTCTGGCGACGTCGGTTACGGCAAGACGGAGATCGCCGTGCGCGCCGCGTTCAAGGCGATCCAGGATGGCAAGCAGGTCGCGATGCTCGTGCCGACGACGCTGCTCGTGCGGCAGCACATGGAGACCTTCGCCGAGCGGTTCGCGGGCTTCCCGATCCACCTTCGCGCGCTCAGCCGGTTCCAGTCCGACAAGGAGGCGAAGGAGACGATCGCCGGCCTCGCCGAGGGCACCGTGGATCTCGTGATCGGGACGCACCGCCTGCTGACCAACAACATCCGTTTCAAGGATCTCGGTCTCGCGATCATCGACGAGGAGCAGCGGTTCGGCGTCGAGCACAAGGATGCGCTCAAGAAGCTCAAGACGAACGTGGACGTGCTCGCGATGAGCGCGACGCCGATCCCGCGCACGCTCGAGATGGCGGTGACCGGCATCCGCGAGATGTCGACGCTCGCGACGCCGCCGGAGGACCGGCATCCGA
>DAITPJ010000103.1:0-6460 GCA_036833635.1 Terrimesophilobacter sp. | reverse complement strand
CATGTCGGCGTCCAGGCCGGAATCGCCTCCGCCCTGCTGTTCGGGGCGGGCACGCCCATCGCGAAACTGCTGCTGGACGAGGTGAGCCCCTGGCTGCTCGCCGGCCTGCTCTACATCGGATCAGGCCTCGGACTCGGGCTGTACCGGGTCATCCGGCGTCTGCCGCGGGTACGCCTCACCCGGCGCGAACTGCTCCCGCTCGCCGGCGCCATCTTCTTCGGCGGGATGCTCGGCCCGGTGCTGCTCATGTTCGGCCTCTCGAACATGCCGGCATCCGGGGCATCGCTCCTGCTCAACGCCGAGGGCGTGTTCACCGCACTGCTGGCCTGGTTCGTCTTCCGGGAGAACTTCGACCGCCGGATCGCCCTCGGGATGCTGGCCATCGTCGCCGGGGCGGTCGTGCTCAGCGTCCCGGGCGGCGTGGCTCTCGGGACGATCTGGCCATCGTTCGCCGTGCTCGGCGCCTGCCTGTGCTGGGGAGTCGACAACAACCTCACCCGGAAGGTCGCGCTCAACGATGCCACGTGGCTCGCCGCGATCAAGGGGAGCGTCGCCGGACCGGTCAATCTCGCCCTCGCGTTCCTGCTGGGGGCGCAGTTGCCCGCTGTCGGCAACATCGCCGCGGCCATGGCCGTCGGCTTCTTCGCCTACGGGGTGAGCCTCGTGCTCTTCATTGTGGCCATGCGGCACGTTGGCACAGCCCGCGCGGGGGCGTACTTCTCCGTGGCCCCGTTCTTCGGGGCGGCCCTCGCGCTCGCCCTCGGCGAGGCCATCACCATTCCTCTCGTGATCGCCGGCCTGCTCATGGCGCTGGGAGTCTGGTTCCACCTCACCGAGCGCCACGAGCACGGGCACACGCACGAGACCGTCACGCATGATCACTGGCACGTGCACGACGAGCATCACCAGCACGAGCACGACGAACCGGTCGCTTCCGGCATCCGGCACCGCCACGACCACACGCACGCGGCGATCACGCACTCGCACGAGCACTACCCCGACTCGCACCACCGGCACGAGCACTGAAGGCCGAGCGCGGGCACCGGCCTCCGCTACCCTGAATCCAGACTGACGAGGGGAACTCATCCGATGGCCGACGACGACATCGACTACAGCCGCTACGCCGGGAGGGTCGCCTTCCCGCGCAACCCACAGGATCTCCTCAGCACCACCCAGTGCCCCGCCTGCCTCGCGGTGCTGACGAGCACGGTCTGCGGGGTCTGCGGTCTCGATCTCGGTCATCCGGATGCCGTCAGGCTGCACGATGCGTCGGTCGCCGCGGCGGGCATGCTCGACGCTCGGCTCGCCATCATCGGGCGGATCCGGTATGAGACGGCGCAGGGGCGGTTGGCCGGCGTGGCTACGATGGCTGGGGCGACGGCGGGCTCGGTTTCGATACGCCCGTCCGCTTCCGCGGACGAGCTACTCAACCAGCGGAGTATCGCGGACGACGTTCCCAACCAGCGAGGTCGGGCGGAGGCGGTTTCGATACGCCCGCCCGCTGGCGCGGACGGGCTACTCAACCAGCGGGTCGAAGGTGTGGCCGCCGCACCGCGGCGCTCGAGCGTGCAGGTCACGCTGCTCATCGTCGGCGTCTCGCTCCTGTCGGTCGCCGCGATCTTCTTCCTCGTGTACGCGTTCATCAACTTCGGCATCGTCTGGCGCAGCGTCATCATCGGCGCGATCACCGTCGCCGCCTTCGTCGTCGCGTCGCTCCTGCGCCGCCGCAGCCTCACCGCGACCGCGGAAGGCATCGCGGTCTTCGCCGTCGTGCTCGTCTACCTCGACGCCTGGGCGATTCGCGCGAATGACTTCTTCGGCGTCCTGCGCGCCGACGGCACCGTGTACTGGGGTGTCACGCTCATCGTGGCCGCCGTCGGATTCCTCGTCTGGCACCGGATGTCCGCGCTCCGAGTGCCCAACGTGGTCGGCTTCGCAACGCTCGCCCCCGGGGTCGGGGTACTGGTCGCCGGGCTTACTCGCGACCTCGAGACGAGCACGACCGGTTTCCTCGCCTTCGCCTCAGTCGCTGCGGCAGGCATCGTTCACCGCTGGGCGACGCACCGCGATAAGCCGGCGGTCGTCGAACGCGTCATCGTGCTCTGCACGACCGTAGTGGCGTTGGTTGTGAGCCTTCTCCTGACTCTTGCCGTGAGCCCCGATCACGACTGGGCCTCCGCCGTCGCGGCCGTCGCCGTCGCGGCGGTCGCCGGCGCGCACATCTGGGCACTCGCTGCCGGCCGCACCCCGGCATCCACGATGACGTTCTTCACCCGCATCTTCGCGGGCGTAGGCGGCGTCGCCGCTGCGGCCGCGATCGGCCTCTGGGCATCCAGGACCACGAGCGAGCCGTTCCTCCTCATCGCCCCACCCGTGGCCGCCGCCGCCATCGCCCTGGCCCTCGACGTCGTCGCGAACAGGCTGACCCCCGGCATCCTTCGCAGCGCGGCCGTCGTCGCCGGCTGGAGCGCCGCGGCGGTCGCCGCCATCGCGGTCGCCACCCCTCTCTACCTCGGCATCATGTCGGCGACGTTCGCGTCCGCCCGCACCGCCCTGCCGGTGTGGTCGATCGACCCGACGGATCCGGTCATCGCCTTCCCGCGCGAGACGATCTGGGCGGTCGTCGCCCTCGCTGCGGTGACGGCCAGCGCCGCCGTTGTCTGGACCGTCACCCGCCGGCTCCGCTCCCCCGCCCGCTCGACCGCGCTCGTATGGGCCGCCGCCGCCACGATCGTCGTCGCGGTTCCCGAATTGCGGATGCAGTGGCTGGTCTTCGCCGGGTGGCTGCTTCTCGCGGTCGCCTGCCTTGCTGCCCTGCTCCTCACCCGCGGCAGGGCTGCCGTGCGGCCGCGGCACCGTGCCGCCCTCGTGACGACGATCGCCGCCGCCGGAGCGCTCGGCTACCTCGTCGGCTGGGCGACCACGACGACGTGGTGGATCGGAACGCTCGTCGTCGTCGGCATCCTCCTCGCCCTGCGCCCTCTCGTCGCGAGCGCCGGCGGGAAGGCCGCACTCCTCGGCTCCGGTCTCGGGATCGCGCTGCTCTCGATCGGGTCGATCGCTGACCAGCTGAACCTTCACGCCGACATCGCGCTGGGCGTTGGCATAACCGACCGTGTCGTCCTGACCGCCCTTGCCTCCGTCGTCGTGCTTGCCGGCTCCGCGATACCCGTCGGCGTCGCAAGCGCCGACCGGCGCGTGGCGTTCTGGGTCGCTGGTGCGGCATCCGCGATCTCGGTCCCCGTCGCGAGCGTGCTCGTGACGAATCTCCCGGAGGCGAGCCGCCGAACGCTTCTGCTGCCCGAGTTCGGCACGAGCCTCGCGATTGCGCTCGTGCTCCTCATCGCGCTGGCGCTCTGGGTCAGCCTGCGCGGCAACAAGGCCCTAAGGCCCGAACGAGTCCTCGCGTCGATCGCCGCAACCCCGGCCCTGTACCTCATGCTCAGCGCGTTCGTCCGCCTTCTCGGCCTCTCGGGCTTCATCGCCACGGTCGTCCCGATCACGGCTGCCCTGCTCGCGGCCGCGGGCTCGCTCATGGTCACACTGCTGCGGCCGACGAGCCTGCCGCGCTGGAGCCGCGAACTCGGTGTCGCCCTCGTCGGCGTGCCCGCCGTCGTCACGGCCGTGCGATCGGATGGCGGTCTCGGCTGGCTCGTCCTGATCCTCGCCGCCGTCGCCGTGCTCCTCCTCGCGATCGACCGCGATGGCCTGTTCTCCTCCCGCTCGGCGCGACACCACCTCGGATGGCTCGCCCTCGCGCTGGCGACCGCTGGGTTCTGGTGGCGCCTCTCCGGCGAACGCGTTGACGACCTGGCCGCCTACGTCGTGCCGCTCTCTGTCGTGCTGCTCATGGTTGCGGGGCTCATCGGCTGGAGTGCGCAGCGCGAGCAGCCGAGCCGCGTCTCGAAGGCCGACCCACTCATCACTCTCGGCGGCCTCCTTGTGAGCCTCCTTCCGCTGGGCGTCAACGCGGCGACCGGAACCCTCGGCGAGGCGGCATGGATCTTCGCCATCGCGGCCATCCTGCTCCTGGCCGGCAGCGCGATCACCCGCGGCCCCCGCTGGCAGCGGAACTCGGATGCCTGCGCGCTCGCCGGCGCGGTCGGCGTCATCGTCGTAGCCGTGGGGCGGGCGATCTTCCTTCCCGCGGCGGACCTCGAACGGGACGCGTGGCTCGCGGGCCTCTTCCTCGTGCTCACGGTCGCTGCGTTCCTTCAGGCTCGTGCCCGCGCGGCGGGCGGCGAGCGCCTCCGGGCCATTGCGAGCCAGACGCTCGGCATCGTCGCCATGACGGCCGTGCTCGCCCTCGAGATCCCGGCCTTCCGCGACGGCGTGGCCGGCGACATCCGGGCCATTGCGCTCGTCCTGCTCTTCGCCGCGCTGCACGTCATCGCCTTCCTCGTGTCCCGCGCGCCGCTCACGCGGCTCATCGCCGTCGTCGCGATCGGCTATGCGGCGATCGCCGGGATCGCGGCACTCGCCCTCGGCGCCCTCGGCTTCGTCGAATACGCGAGCCTGCCGATCGCCTTCGCCCTCCTGGTGACCGGGTTCATGCAACTGAACGGTGTCCCGACCGCCCGCAGCTGGCCATGGCTCGCCCCGGGCACGACGGTCCTCCTCCTGCCATCGCTGCTCGCGACGATCGACGAACGCCCCCTCTGGCGTCTCGTCGGGCTCGGCGTCGTCGGCATCGCGGTCATCGTTATCGCGGTCGTGCGTCGGCTCCAGGCGCCGTTCGTGATCGGCGTCGTCGTCGTGCTCATCCACGGCGTCGCGACGTTCCTGCCCCAACTGCGGGCGGCATACGAATTCCTGCCGTGGTGGCTCTGGCTCGGGGCCGGCGGCGTACTGTTAATTGTGCTCGCTGCCCGCTACGAGCAACGAATCCGCAATCTCAGGAGCGTTGCGATGAAATTCGCCGCTTTACGTTGAATTTCACCCCCAAAAGGGGGTCTTGAAGATGGCTCTCCCGTCCCTATGATGGGGGCTACCGACTTACCCCCCGGCTTTTATCGGTGAGCCACTCGCCGCACCCGAAGCGCCCAGCGGCAGGCACCCGCAGGAATTCATCATGTCCTCATCCCCTCGCCCAACCCTTCCGCCTTTCGGCTGGTACCCGGACCCGACCGGCCTGCCGATGCTCCGTTGGTGGACAGGCACAGCCTGGACTGACCAGCTTGAGGCTCCACGCCCGGAGATCCAGCCGGCGGCCGGCTACACGACCGCTCACCTGAGCCGACTCGCGTCCTAGCCGCTGCAGCGCTGAGCGAACCCCCGCGTTCAGCGCTGCAGCCAGGCGAGGACGGCGAGCACCCGGCGGTGGTCGGTGCCCGAATCGTCGAGCCCGAGCTTCTGGAAGATCGCCGTCACGTTCTTCTCGACGGCACCCGTACCGATGAAGAGCGACTCGGCGATGGCCGTGTTCGTGCGCCCTTCCGCCATGAGCGTGAGCACTTCGCGCTCGCGTGGCGTGAGCGACTCGAGCGGGTCGTGGCGTCGGCCGAGCAGCTGTGAGACGACCTCGGGGTCGAGCACGGTTCCGCCGGAGGCGATGCGCTCGATCGCGTCTCGCAACTCGGCGAGCGAGGCGACGCGGTCCTTGAGCAGGTAACCGATCCCGCCGCTGCCGTCCGAGAGCAGCTCGCGCGCGTAGGCGACCTCGACGTACTGCGAGAGCAGGAGGATGCCGACACCCGGTTGCATCGTGCGAGCCCGGATGGCGGCACGCACTCCCTCATCGCGAAAGCTGGGCGGCATCCGAACATCGAGCACGATGAGATCCGGCGCCACCACGGGTAGTGCGTCGAGCAGGCTCTCGCCGTCACCGTACGACCCGACGACCTCGACGCCGGCCTCGACGAGTACGCGCACGAGCCCCTCGCGCAGCAGTACGGAGTCGTCCGCCACCACCACGCGAAGAGCCGTCATCCCCCCAGCGTATGGCTCGCTTTCATCATTCAGGAGGTGGTGTGGCGGATGTTGCTGGTCGGTTCTCGCGAACCGGCCAGCAACATCCGCCACACCAGCCCCATAACCTCCTGAATGATGAAAGTCAATAGGTGAGGGGGAGGTGGCCCGACGCGATCGTGGGTCCGCCGGCGGGGCTGTCGAGCTCGAAGGTGCCGCCGAGGCCGCGCAGCCGCTCCTCGAGACCGGCGAGCCCGTGGCCTTCGACGGCTGTCGCGCCTCCCTGACCGTCGTCCGCAACCGCGATGTCGAGCCACCAATCATCGCCTTCCGGCACTCGCCGCAGCCCGACGGTGACGTCGATCGCGGTTGCCCCGGAGTGCTTCGCCGCGTTGGCGACGAGTTCGCTCGCGACGAAGTAGGCGTTGCGCTCGATCTCCTGCGGCAGTTCGACCGACGCGTCGAGGCCACTCGTGACCGTGACCGGAATTGCGCTGCGGGAAGCGAGCGATTCGAGCGCTGCGACGAGCCCTCGGTCGAGGAGGATCGGCGG
>DAITPJ010000102.1:0-6760 GCA_036833635.1 Terrimesophilobacter sp. | reverse complement strand
AAGCCGGCACCGCGCCCGAAGAAGTCCGCATAGCCGGCACGAGCCGCTGGTTGAGTAGCGCGCGGCGCGTATCGAAACCCGCCAGCCTCGGAAGTACACCCCCCGGGACTTGAACCCGGAACCCACTGATTAAGAGTCAGTTGCTCTGCCAATTGAGCTAGAGGTGCGCAGGCCCGGATGCGGAATACCGGGCCGACGAACAAGGTTAGCATGAGAGTCGGGGGCCGGAAAGTCGGGCGATTCCGGCGGAAAAGAGAGAGCCATGTCGGATGCCGTCCAACTCCAGCCGGGCGATATCGCCCCGACCTTCACCCTGAGCGATGAGACTGGCAAACAGGTCTCGCTCTCCGACTACCTTGGCCAGAAGGTCATCGTCTACTTCTACCCGCAGGCATCCACACCGGGCTGCACGACGGAAGCCTGCGACTTCCGCGACAGCCTGAACTCGCTCGCCTCGGCCGGCTACCAGGTGCTCGGGCTCTCCAAGGACGAGCTCCCCGCTCTCGTCAAGTTCAAGGAGGACGAGCACCTCACCTTCCCCCTCCTGAGCGACCCTGGGCTCGAGGTCCACAACGCCTACGGCGTGTGGGGCGAGAAGTCGCTCTACGGCAAGCCGTACATCGGCACGCTTCGGTCGACGTTCGTGATCGACGAATCCGGGCGCATCCAGTTGCCGCTCTACAACGTCAAGGCGACCGGCCACGTCGCGATGCTGCGCAAGCGGCTCGGACTCGCAGCGTAACGGCGAGGAGCGGCGCCCTACTCGCGCCGCGTGGCCGTCATGACCGAGCGGGTGAAGAGCAGGACGAGCACGACGACGGCCGGCACGAGCAGGAACCAACCGATGTCGTCGCGGGCGAAGAGGCCCTGGAAGCTCCCGATCGCGACCGCGAGCTGAAGCACCTGCCAGGTCAACGCGGCCCCGCGAACCCACTGTCGCATCCGGAGCGTGTTGACGGCGACGATCGCGAGCCACACGGCAGCAAGGACGACGAGACCGAGGATGGCGACGGCACTCGCGTAGGACACCGGCACCTCTGTGACGAGTTCGAAGAACAGGAACCCGGCTGCAGCGACGAGGATGGCGGCCTCCAGGAACAGCATCGCCGCGAGAAGCGTGACCGGCCATGGGCGGCGTACGGCATCCGCTGCGAACCCGGATTTGTCTTCACTCACAGCGATATCCCATACGAAACTATTGATTTGGCCTAACCGGTATGAGAGTCTAGTGGAGGTTGATTTGCCGCTCACAGTGGCGTGGGCAATATCCCAATGCATCGTTCTCACCCGGCCCACCGGGTCTTTGAGCCATGCGCTCACGCGTTCACTAAGGAGCACACCACTATGGACTGGCGCGACAATGCCGCTTGCCTCACTGCCGACCCCGAGCTGTTCTTCCCTGTCGGGAACACCGGCCCCGCTGTCGACCAGATCGAGAAGGCCAAGGCCGTCTGCGCCCGCTGCACCGTGAGTGAGATGTGCCTCCAGTACGCGCTCGAGACCAACCAGGACTCCGGCGTGTGGGGCGGCCTGAGCGAGGACGAGCGCCGCGCGCTCAAGCGTCGCGCCGCGCGCGCGCGTCGCGCCTCCTAATCCGGGTCTCGATACACCGCCTGCGGCGGCACTCGACCAGCAGATCGCCGGTTGAGTAGCCCGAAGGGCGTATCGAAACCAGCGAGCGCGCGTCAGCCCTTCGTCAGCCAGGCGAGCGGGATGTCGATCGTCACCTCGGTGCCGCTGCCCATGACGGTGTGCCAGTCGATCGTGCCGCCGAGCTCGCCCTGGATGAGCGTGCGCACGATCTGCGTCCCGAGGCCCGTGCCGACCTTGCCCTCGCCGAGCCCGACCCCGTTGTCGCGCACCTTGACGCTCAGCGTCGACTCCGAGCGGTCGGCGATGATCTCCACCTCGCCCTCACGCCCGGCCAGCCCGTGCTCCACGGCATTCGTCACGAGTTCGGTGAGCGCGAGCGCGAGCGGGGTCGCGTAGGCGCTCGGCAGTTCGCCGAAACTCCCTGAGAAGGTCGGATGCACGCGCGTCGCATGCGATGAGGCGACCTCCGCGATGAGCAGGAGCACGCGATCGAAGACGGCGTCGAAGTCCACGTTCTGGTTGAGGCCCTCGCTCAGGGTGTCGTGCACGACCGCGATCGCCGCGACCCTGCGCATGGCGTGGTTGAGCGAGTCGCGGGCATCCTCGGAGTGCGAGCGGCGCGCCTGGATGCGCAGGAGCGACGCGACGGTCTGCAGGTTGTTCTTGACCCGGTGGTGGATCTCGCGGATCGTCGCATCCTTGGTCAGCAGCTCCTGCTCCTGGTGGCGCAGCTCGCTCACATCGCGACTCAGCACGATCGCCCCCGCGCGTTCGCCGCGCTTGCGGATCGGGATCGCGCGCAACGTCACCGTGACGCCGCGCGCCTCGATGTCGGTGCGCCACGGAGCGCGCCCCGTGACGACGAGCGGCAGCGACTCGTCGACGGCCACCGCGTTCTCGAGCAGCGTCGCGGTCACCTCCGCGAGCGACTCCCCCTCGAGCTCGCCGGCGAAGCCCATCCGGTTGAAGGCCGAGAGCCCGTTGGGGCTCGCGAACGTCACGACGCCGTCCACGTCCAGCTTGAGCAAGCCATCGGATGCGCGTGGGGCCCCTCGGCGCGGCCCGGTCGGCGCGCCCAGGTCCGGGAAGTCGCCCGCCGTGATCATCCCGAACAGTTCGTCGGCGCACTCATTGAAGGTGAGTTCCTGGCGGCTCGGCGTCCGCGCCTCGCTCAAGTTCGTGTGGCGCGTGAGGATCGCGATCGGCGCAGCTCCGCGGTCGGTCGCACCGTGCTCGAGGCCTCGGACGACGGGCACGGCCCGCACCCTCGTCGGGGTCTCCTCGTACCAGTCGGGCGCGGAGGAGTCCGCGATCTTCTTCGACTCGAACGCGGCGCCCACGAGCGCCATCCACTCCGGTTTGATCTCCTGGCCGACGAAGTCCCGGTAGAAGAGGGTCGCAGAGGATGAGGGCCGCGCGTGCGCGACCGCGACGAATCCGCCCTCGGTCGTGGGCACCCAGAGCACGATGTCAGCGAACGCGAGATCGGCGAGAAGTTGCAGGTCGCTCACGAGAAGGTGAAGCCAGTCGATGTCCTCTGCGGTGGCGCGGCCGTGCGCCTGCACGAGATCGGAGAGCGTCGACACGGCAACTAGCCTACGGGCCGCCCATGCTGCATGCTGGTCCCATGCAGACGCCCGCCGCAAGGCCAGATCGGACGCTTGTCGTCATCCTCTCCATCATCGCCGCGGTCGTGATTCTCGCGCTCGTCGTGGTGTTCACGCGCGGCACCCCGGCGCCGCTCGATCCGACTACCCCTGAGGGGGCGGTGCAGGCCTACACTTCTGCCGTGATCGACGGCGACCCTGACGCCGCGCTCGAGTTGCTGACCCGCGAGGTCCGCGACAACTGCGATCGAGCAGAGCCCGTCCCCGCGATGGACCTGCGCCTGACGCTTGTCTCGACGAAGGTCACCGGCGACCGCGCGGTCGTGCGCGTCTCGATCGCGAACGACTACGGGAACGGCCCGTTCGGCGGCTCGAGCTACCAGACCGACGACACCTTCGTCCTCCAGAAGGACGGCGGCGACTGGCTCGTCGACACCGCCCCGTGGCAGCTCATGGTCTGCTACAACGCCGGGATCAAGTGATGACCGGCCCCGTGACGCAGGCGACCGCTGCTCCTGCCCCTGTCGCGCCGGCACCCGGCGGAGTCCAGACCGTCCGCAGGATCATCACTTACCTGCTCCTGTTCATCATGGTCGTCATCGCGGCGATCGGCCTGAGCGGCCTGCTCGAACGCGCGATCGATGCCCGTAACGCGATCGCATACTCCGGCAGCGACGGGCTCGCCCAGTCGCTCGCCTTCGCCCTCATCGCGGGCCCCCTCGCGGCGGGGCTGTGGTGGCTCGTCTGGCGCGAATCCGCCATCTCGCGCGACCGGGCCTCCGTCGCCTGGCCCCTCTACCTCGTCCTCACCTCGACGGTCGCGCTCCTGGTGTTCACGATCGCGCTCTTCGGATGGGCGGCGGCGCTCGTCCGGGGCGACTGGCAGGCATCGTCGCTCGCCGTTGCGATCGTCTGGGCGCTCGTCTGGCTCTGGCACTACTGGATGTGGCGGCATCCGGCCAAGGGGCCGACGCGGCTCGTCGGCGTGGCCCCGGCGATCGCCTCGCTCATCGGCCTGTGGATGGGGGCCGGCGGTCTCATCTTCGCCCTCGCCGCCCTCCTCGACTCCGCGACCGCGGCGCTCAGCACGACGGTCGTCGTCGGCAGCCCGCTCTGGCACCCTGTGCTGCAGTCGCTCGCCTGGGCGGTCGGCGGCGGCCTGCTCTGGTGGTGGCACTGGTTCCGCGCAGGCGTGCGCGAGCAGCGCACCGGATTCGCGACAGTGCTCCTCGTGCTCATCACGGGCCTCGGGGCGTTCGCGGTGTTCGTGTACGGTGTCGTGCTCACGCTTTACGTCGTCCTGCGCCTCATCGTCACGCCGAGCGACCCGCTTCCCGTGCTGCTCGAACCTCTCGGCATCGCTGTTGCCTCCGCGGCGATCGGCGCGCTCGTGCTCGTCTACCACAGCCGCGTCGTGGCGCGGCATCCGGATGCGGTCCGCACGGCGACGGGGCTCGTCACCTCGGGCGTCGCTCTCGCGACCGCCGCGACCGGGGTCGGCGTCACCGTGAACGCCCTGCTCGCCGCCGTGGGTACCCCGCTCGTCGACTCGGATACCCGCCCGCTCCTGCTCGGCGGGATCAGCATGCTCCTCCTGGGCGGCGTGCTGTGGTGGGTCACCTGGCGCCCGGCCGGCGCCTCGGCACCGGATCGCGTCGCAACGCCTGGCCGCCGGATCTACCTCGTCGTGATCTTCGGGGTGAGCGCGCTCGTCGCCCTCGTGACCCTGCTCGTCATCGGGTACCAGCTCTTCTCGTTCGCGCTCGACGGCGCCTCCGGCGGCAGCCTGCTCGATCGGCTTCGCCAGGCGCTCGGCCTGCTCGTGGCGACCGTGCTCGTCGCGGCGTACCACTTCACGCTGTGGCGCCACGACCGCGCTGTCACGGCATCAGACGACGTGCCGCGCACGATCGGCCGCCTGACCCTCGTGACCTCTGCCGACCCCGCACCGCTCGTCGCCGCTCTCCGCGAGGCGACCGGCGCCCGCGTCTCAGTACTGCGACGCACGGTGGCCGTGGCGGGCGAGCCGGATGCCGCAGGCCTCCTCTCTGCGCTCGACGGCGTCGCAGCTGACCACGTTCTCCTCGTCGCCGGTGCCGAGGGAAGGGCAGAGGTCATCCGTCTCGAATCCTGAGCCGGACCGGAGCTGGTGCGGGAGCTAATGAGCCGGCTCGAACCGGCTCGACCGTGCCGTCTCCGGAGCGACCCACGTCGACAGCGGGAGCAGGCGCGACGCGACGAACGCGCTCATGGCGAGCCTCGGCGCCGACTTCGCGGCGACATCGCGGAGCGTCTTGCCGCTCAGTACCGCGGCATCCAGTGCCTGGTGGTCGTACGGGATGAGGACGGGCGAGGTGATGCCGCCGAATCTGAGGAGAGTCTGCTCGACCTGCGCGGCGGGATTGAGCCCGATGGCGCTTCCGCGGATCTTGTTCACGACCGTCGTCACGCGTTCGGCGTCGACGAGCTCGAGCAGGTCGACGTGTGCGCGAAGGAAGCGCGAGAGCCCCACGGGGTCGCCTGCACCGACGGCGACGATGTGGTCCGCCTCGCGCAGGGCGGAGATCGTGGCGGCGTTGCGCCGCGGCGCGAAGAGATCGCTCGAGATCTCCTCGTCGTTCTCGAGACTGAAACCCGTATCGAGCACCGTGACATCCACCCAGCCACGGCACGCCGCGATCGTGGCGACGACCCGCTCGGCCGAGAGTTCCGGCCAGCGGTGAGGACGGCCGAGACCCGTGAGGACCCAGAAGTTCCCGTGCGGCGAACGAAAGCGCTCGGCCACGCGTTCGAGTTCCTCGGTCGTGAGGCTCTCGGTCGCGGCGAGGCGGCAGGCCGCGGCGAACCCGGGCGCCTCGTCGAGCAGTCCGAGGGCCGGCGCGATCGAGCCGCTGTGGGTGTCGGCGTCGGCGAGCGCGACGGAGAGTCCTTCGGCTGCGAGCTCCGCCGCGATCGCGATCGCGACGGTCGTGCGCCCCGGCGCTCCGGCGGGGCCCCATACAGCGATGACAGTACCGCGCCGACCGCCGGCGGGTGATGCGTCATGAGGGCGCATCCGCTCATCGCCTGCGGGGTCGTCGACGCGGGCCTGGGTGGGCTCGCCTGTCGCGGATGCCCGGACGCCTCCCGCGAGCACAGCCTCGAGATCGTGCCACTCCGACGAGGCATCGATGACTTCGTGAAGCCCGAGTTCGCGAGCGTTTCGCCGCCCGGCGTCCCCCGAGGCGACGGCGACGATCCGCACTCCCGCGTCGTCGCAGGCCGCGAGTAGTCCGGCGGTGAGGACGTCCTGGCCGGCGTCGGCAACGACGAGTTGGGCCGTCATCGTGCCAAGGGCCGTCTCGAGCTCGGCGGCCCCCTCTGCGCGAAGAACGACACGGTACCCGTGCCGCTCGAGTTCCGTCGTGAACCGCTGCTCGAGCTCCGGCCCCAGGCATACCGCGATCTCCGGCACCGCTACCTCCCCGCCGGGATGCTCACCGGCACGAGCGAGATCGCGTCGCCGTTCGCGACCGCTTCGAGCACCCTCGCGATCCTTGCGCGCGGAATGAGCACCTCGA
>DAITPJ010000101.1:0-6825 GCA_036833635.1 Terrimesophilobacter sp. | reverse complement strand
GAGCGGTCAGGTCAGGTGGTCGAAGTCGCCCCTGACCCAGGCGATGTGCCGGTCGGCGGAGCGCTGGATGGAGTCGTGCCCGCCGCTCTCGATCCGGTTGTTGAAGTTGCCGACGACCGCGTCGAAGCGCAGCCGCCCGAGGTCATCGGCGATGCGCTGCACGACACCGGCCGAGAGCGGGATCTTGTTCGGGTAGCTGCGCAGGAAGCCGACCGACCAGCCATCCGGGTTCGGGAAGACAGTGTCGCCCGAGAGCAGCGTTCCGCGCCCGTCGGCGCCCTCTGGCCACACCACGACCCCGCTGCCCGCGAAGTGGCCGCCGATCTGGTGCAGGCTCATCGAGCCCAGCTGCACCTCGCCGCTCCAGAAGCGGATGGCGGCGTCGGGACGGCCGACCCACTCGCGGTCGGCCTCGTTCACGAACACAGGCGCGTCAAGTGCGCGCCCCCACTCGACCTGCACGCCGAACATATGCGGGTGGCTGGAGGCGATGCCGAGAACCGGGCCGAGTCCCCGAATTCGCTGGGCGGTGGCGTCGTCGATGTAGCCAACGGGGTCCCACAGGAGACTGCCCTGGTCGGTCACGACGACCTGCGTGCTGTGCCGGATGCCGACGCCGGGATCGGTGGTCACGACGAAGCGGCCGGGCTCGTCTTCGTTCCAGGTGAGGCTCTGCCCTTCACGCTTGAGTTGCTCGAGACTCGTCCACTCCTGGCCGGTCGAGGGGACCCACTGGCGGTCGTCGTGGCAGATCGCGCAGACCTCTGGGAGCGGGTGCGCGTACTCGACGCCGCACGTGGCGCAGATGCTGAAGGGGTCGGCCATGGGATGCTCCTGCCTGTCGGTTTCAGGCTACTGCGGCCGGACTACCCGTCGTATCCCAGCGCATCGAGCGCCGCCCGGGCCAGCTCGGCGAGCGCATCGAGCCCCGCCTCGTTGTTGCCCGAGACCGCGATCCAGGCCCCGTCGGCGAGCACGTCGACGAAGCACGAGTTCTGGTCGGTCGCGCACCCGGAGAAGGCCGCGTCGCCGAGACCAGCAAGGGCCGCCGCGGGGGCTCGATCCGGCCTCGGGCGCGCCCACGAGGCCTCCCATGCCCAGCCGGCGCCCGGCAGCACGCTCACAGCGACCGGCATGGCCACGGCGGAGGAGTATGGGTTGCTCCACGAGCAGTCGAGCCCCGCGGAGGGTCCGGTCACGAGCGCCGGGTTGTGGATGAGCGGCATGTTGAGCGACGGCTCGCGCGGTGCGATGTCCGCCGTCGCGACCGTCGCCGCTACTGTCTCGGTGCTGAGCAGCTGCTCGCACTCCGTCGGCAACGAGATTCCCGACGCTGCCGGCGCCCAGGTCGCCGCGCTCACCTCCGCCGCCGACATGGCATCCACGACGCTGCGAACGATCGGCACTGCGGCATCCGGATCGGTCAGGTTCTGCACCGAGACGTAGAGCCAGACCCCGCCAACGAGCACGTCGTGCCTGCAGTACTGGTACGACCCTCCGAGCGAGCTCGAACACGTGCCGTACGAGGCGTCGCCGAACCCCGATGGCGGTCCCCAGCCGGCGATGACCTTTTCCCACGCGCCCCACGCCGTGGCATCCGGAAGCGCAATGACCTCGAGGCTCGCCGCGTGCTCACCCGCCTGGTTCGCCGCATCGCTCCAGTGGCAAAACAGCGCACCTCCCTGCTGGAGGCCGACGTGCGTGAGCGGCCAGGTGCCGCCCGGCTCGAACGGGAACTCGTCGGGCTCGACGGCCTCGCCGAGTGCTGCCCGGATGTCGTCGAGCGCAACGAGGTCGGCGCACGCGACGGAGACGAGCGGCGTTGGCCCCTGCACACCCGGCTTCGAGGAGTCGTCGCCGGGACCGGCTCCCGGTCCGGGGCCCGGCGCACACGCGGCGAGCATCGCCGTGAGGGCGACCGCGGCAGCAAGGGCGACGGAAGGTCGAAGGATGCGGCGGATGACAGTCATACTGACACGACGTAGTGACGGGCGCTCATGGTTGACAGGGTATTCGGACTCGGCCAGTATTCTCCTAGTCAAGCGTCTGGGACGCTTGACCCACTACGGGAGGGCGAGTGGCCAGATTGTCGTCGACGCAACGCCGCGTCGAGCTCGTGCGCGCGGCCCTGCGCGTCATCGAGCGCGACGGAGTGCACGCCGCGACCACTCGCGCGATCGTCGCCGAGGCCGACATGCCCCTTGCGAGCTTCCACTACGCCTTCCACTCGCGGGACGAGATGATCCGCGAACTCATCTCCTCCGTCGTGAACGACGAGGGCTCTGCGGCGATCGCGACCCTCAGCAGCGAGCGGGACATCCGCACGGCCGTGCGTGCCGGCTTGCAGTCCTACTTCGACCTGCTCGCGGCCGACCCCGGCCGTGAGCAGGCGATGTTCGAGCTGCTGCATTACTCGCTGCGCACCGACGAGCTCCGCGACCTCCCGCGCGTGCAGTACGAGATGTACTGGCGCACCGCGGGCGAGGTGCTGCGCGCAGGGGCTGAGACTGCAGGGGTTGCCTGGCGCCTGCCGCTCGAGCGGGTCGCCCGGCTACTCGTCACTTTCATGACCGGCCTCACGCTCGCCTGGCTCGCCGACCGCGATGTCGCCGCCGCGGCCGCGACCATGGACTTCGCGGCAGACTCGATCGCGGCGCTCGCCGAGCCGCTTGCGACCAGCAAACCGACCCGACCAATCGAACCGACCAAGGAGCACGCGTCATGACCCTGAACACCTCGGCCGCCCCGGCGGCGCTCTCCGAACCAACGCGGCTCGTCTCCGCGAGCTGGATCGCCCTGTTCGCGACGGCGTGGTTCGGCATCTGGATGGCGCAGCTCACACCCGTCCAGCTGCTGCTGCCGCAACAGGTCGAGGCGCACGTGATCTCCGACAACTGGGTCGACAAGGTCGTCGCCTTCGGCATCATCTCCGGCATCGCGGGCGTCTGCGCCCTCGTCGCCTACCCGCTCACGGGCGCGCTCTCCGACCGCACGACGAGCCGCTTCGGGCGCCGCCGCCCGTGGATCCTGGCCGGCGCACTCGTCTTCGCCGTCTCGCTCGTCGTACTCGGCCTGCAGGACACCATGGTCGGCATCGGCATCCTGTGGTCGTGCGCGATCGTCGGATTCTGCATGCTGACCTCGGCGCTCACCGCGACGATCTCCGACCAGGTCCCGGTCGGCCAGCGGGGCTTCGTCTCGGGCTGGCTCTCAGCGCCGCAGGCCGTCGGCACGATCGCCGGCCTGCTGCTGGTCATCACCCTGGGTCTCAGCCAGTTCTTCGGCTACACGCTCATGGCCGTGCTGCTCGTGCTCTTCGTGCTCCCGTTCATCCTGCGCATTCCGGATGCCGTGCTCCCGAAGGAGGACCGCCCCCCGTTCACGATGCGCGCGCTCATCACGGGCTTCTGGATCAGCCCCCGGCAGTTCCCCGATTTCGGCTGGACGCTGCTGAGCCGCATCCTCGTCAACTTCGGCAACGCCTTCGGCACCGGGCTGCTGCTGTACTTCCTGCAGGACGGCCTCGGATTCGCCTCCGGCAATCCCTCCGAGGACGCCCTTCTGACCCTGACGCTCATCTACATGGTCTTCGTGATCGTCGCCTCGCTCGGCCTCGGCAGACTCTCCGACATGCTCGGCCGTCGCAAGCTCTTCGTCTTCATGGCCTCCGCCCTGCAGGCGGTCGCGGCGCTCATGCTCGCGTTCGTGCCGACCTTTGAAGTCGCGATGGTCGCCGCCGGCTTCCTCGGGCTCGGCTACGGTTGCTTCCTCTCGGTCGACCAGGCCCTCGCGACGCAGGTGCTCCCCTACGCGGCGGCGCGCGGCAAGGACCTCGGCATCATGAACATCGCGACGACCGTGCCGCAGGCGCTCGCGCCGCTCCTCGGCGCGTTCATCGTCGCTGCCCTCGTCGGTTTCCAGGGGCTCTTCCTCATCGCGGCGATCTCCGCGCTCGTCGGTGGACTGGCCGTCATCCCGGTCCGTTCGGTGCGGTAGCGCAGCGTGCACCTCGATCCTCCTACCGACACCCCTTGGCTCCGTCCAGCGGAGTACTGGCCCGCGCTCGCAGCGGCGACGTCCGAACTCGACACTCCGTTCGGCGTGCTCTCGCAGCCCGCGCTCGCGCACAACGCCCACGCGATGCTCGCGCGGCTGCGCGGTGGGCCGCAAGGCGGCACGACCATCCGGGTCGCAAGCAAGTCGCTGCGCGTGCGCGGTGCGATCGAGGCCGTCGAAGCACTTCCCGGCTACCACGGCGTGCTCGCGTACACCCTTCCCGAGGGGCTCTGGCTCGCCGAGACGATCCCGGATGTCGTGGTCGGCTACCCGAGCGCCGACCGGCAGGCGATCGCCCGGCTCGGCCGCGACGAGGATCTCGCCGGGCGCGTGACGCTCATGGTCGACTCCCCGGACCAGCTGGATCTCGTCGACAGCGTTCTCGCGCCGGGTCGGAGGGCGGACATCCGGGTGTGTCTCGAGCTGGACGCCTCCTGGGACGCGCCGCTGCTCGGCCACGTCGGCACCTGGCGATCGCCCGTGCACTCGGTCGCCGAGGCGACGGGCCTCGCGCGGCACATCGTCGAGCGACCCGGCTTCACGCTTGTGGGCCTCATGGCCTATGAGGGGCAGATCGCAGGGACCGTAGACCGTCCGGCCAGCCGCCCGGTGTACGGTGCGCTCGTGCGATGGATGCAGAAGCGCTCGGCCCGGGAACTCGCCGAGCGCCGGCGGGCAGCGGTCGCCGCTGTGCGTGAGCTGGCCGAACTCGATTTCGTCAACGGTGGAGGCACCGGCTCCCTCGAGTCGACGAGCGCCGAGCCGGCGGTGACCGAGATCGCGGCCGGCAGCGGACTCTTCGGCCCGCACCTCTTCGACCACTACGGCGCGTTCCGCCCTGCCCCGGCCGCCGCCTTCGCGCTCTCGGTCGTGCGCAAGCCGCGGCCCGACATCGCGACCGTGCACGGCGGCGGCTGGATCGCATCCGGGCCACCCGCCGCCGATCGGATGCCGCTCGCGGTCTGGCCGGACGGTCTCCGGATGGTCCCGCGCGAGATGGCGGGAGAGGTGCAGACCCCGCTCACCGGAGCGGGAGCGCTCGCGGTGGGCGACCGCGTCTGGTTCCGGCACACCAAGGCCGGCGAATTCGCGGAGCACCTCAACGAGGTCGCCGTCGTCGAGGGGACGCGGATCGTCGACACGCTGCCCACCTACCGCGGCGAGGGGAAGGCGTGGCTGTGACGGGGACACGAACTTCGAGGAGCGACCTGCTCGAGCCCGGTCGTCGCTGGCGGAACTGGGGCCGCGTCGAGAGCGCCGAGCCCATCTACCGAGCCAGGCCGACGAGCGTCGAAGAGGTCAGCGCTGTCGTGCTGCGCGCCCGCGAACTCGGGCTCCCGGTGAAGGCCATCGGAGCAGGACACAGTTTCACCGCAATAGCGGCGGCCCCCGGTGTGCAGCTTGATCTCGCCGGGCTCGACGGGCTTCTCGACGTGGACGCGGAGCGCCGGCGCATCACAATCGGCGCCGGCACGAACCTCTACCAGCTGCCCGCGCTGCTCGCCCCGCACGGCCTTGCGATGGAGAACCTCGGCGACATCGACCGCCAGACGATCGCGGGCGCGACCTCAACGGGAACCCACGGGACCGGCGGCGCCTTCCGCGGTCTGGCCGCGCAACTCGTCGCCGTGACGCTCGTGACCGCCGAGGGCGGCATCCTGAGGGTGAGCGAGACGGAGAACGCCGAGCTGCTCCCCGCCGTGCGTCTCGGACTCGGCGCCCTCGGCATCCTCGTCGAGGTGACGGTGCAGTGCGTCCCGGCCTTCGCGATGCATGCGCTCGAGCGGCCGGAACCGCTCGCGGAGGTTCTCGAGGACTTCGCCGCCCGCGTCGACGAGGCCGACCACTTCGAGTTCTACTGGTTCCCGCACACCGAGGCGGTGCTCACCAAGACGAACACCCGGCTGCCCGCCGACACCGCGCTCGCCCCACTCGGCGCCGCGCGCACCTGGTTCGACGATGCCTTCATGGCGAACGGCGTCTTCGCGGCGACCTGCGCGACCGGCACCGTCCTGCCCGCCGCCGTTCCCGCCATCAACCGGCTCGCGACGAAGCTCACCGGCAACCGCGAGTTCACCGAACCGTCGGCCTCCGTGTTCACCACGCAGCGCTCCGTGCGATTCCGCGAGATGGAGTACGCGCTCCCGCGCGAGGCGATCCCGGATGCCGTGCGCGCCATCCGCTCGCTCATCGACTCCCGGGGATGGCGCATCTCCTTCCCTATCGAGGTGCGCGCGGCCGCCGCCGACGACCTGTGGCTCTCGACCGCCTACGAGCGCACGAGCGGCTACATCGCCGTGCACCGCTACTGGCGGGAGGGCCACCACGAGTACTTCCGCGCCGTCGAGGACCTGCTGCGCTACCACGACGGCCGCCCGCACTGGGGCAAGATCCACTTCCAGGATGCCGCGTCGCTCGCCGCGCGTTACCCGCGCTTCGGCGACTTCACGGCCGTGCGCGACCGCCTCGACCCTGAACGCGTGTTCGCGAACCCCTACCTCGAGCGGGTGCTCGGCGCATGAATGCGATGAACCGCCAGGAGGAACTCGACCCGGCCGCCTTCGCGGCGCGCATCCCCGCGGACTTCACGGTGGGCGTCGCGACCTCGGCGTTCCAGATCGAGGGGTCAGTGCGCGAGGGCGGGCGCGGCGTCTCGACCTGGGACACCTTCATGGCGCAGCCCGGGCGCATCGCCGACGGCAGCACGGCTGCCGTCGCCGTCGACCACTACCACCGCTACCGCGAAGACGTCGCTCTCATGAAGGAGCT
>DAITPJ010000100.1:5669-6882 GCA_036833635.1 Terrimesophilobacter sp. | reverse complement strand
CGAGATCCAGTTCGACGGCTTCATCTACCCCGGCTTCGACCAGATCGTCGCGCAGGTGGCGAAACTCCACTACCGCTCGCGCGGCGCCGTGCGGATGCCCATCACGATCCGGGTTCCGTTCGGTGGCGGTATCGGCTCCGTGGAGCACCACTCGGAGTCGCCGGAGGCCTACTTCGCCCACACCGCGGGGCTGCGCGTCGTGAGCTGCTCGAACCCGCAGGATGCCTACGACATGCTCCGGCAGGCGATCGCGAGCGACGATCCGGTCATGTTCTTCGAACCCAAGCGCCGCTACTGGTCGAAGGGTGAGGTCGACCTCGAGCAGGCCGACGTGCTCCCGCTCGGGAAGGCCCGCGTGGTGACGGCCGGCACGGATGTGACACTCGTCGCGTACGGGCCGCTCGTCGCGACCGCGAAGGATGCCGTGCTCGCCGCGGCGGACGACGGCGTCTCGATCGAGCTCATCGACCTGCGCTCGCTCTCGCCCATCGATTTCGAGACGATCGAGGCATCCGTGCGCAAGACCGGCCGGCTCGTCGTCACCCACGAGGCCGCGCAGACCGGCGGCATCGGGGCAGAGGTCGCGGCGAGCATCACCGAACGCTGCTTCAACTGGCTCGAGGCCGCCCCAGCGAGAGTGACCGGGTTCGACACTCCGTACCCGCCGGCGGCCCTCGAAGAGCACTTCCTGCCGGACCTCGACCGCCTCATGGATGCCGTCGACCGCGTGCTCGGCCGCGCCAATTCGCAGAGCGACTGGGAGAACTAGATGGCGCTCAAGGACTTCGCCCTTCCCGACCTGGGGGAGGGCCTCACCGAGTCGGAGCTCGTGAGCTGGCACGTCGCCGTCGGTGACACCGTCGAGCTCAATCAGCCGCTCGCCGAGGTCGAGACGGCCAAGGCGCTCGTCGAGCTGCCCTCGCCGTTCGCCGGCGTCATCCGCAAGCTCTATGCGGAAGAGGGCACGACCGTGCTCGTCGGCGCGCCGATTGTCGCGTTCGAGCTCGAGGGGGCGGGGGGCGATGCTCCGGATCCTGCTCCCGATGCCGCGGATGCCTCAGCGAAGCCGGAGCGCGAGCCCGTGCTCGTCGGCTACGGGCCGCCCGTCGAGGGCGGGAACCGCCCCGCGCGGCGTGCACGCAAGGGCGGGGGAGACACTCGCGGGTCGAGTAGCGACTCGCCGGATTCTCGCCGGTCGAGTAGCGACTCGCCG
>DAITPJ010000100.1:0-5569 GCA_036833635.1 Terrimesophilobacter sp. | reverse complement strand
GGTCGAGTAGCGACTCGCCGGATTCTCGCCGGTCGAGTAGCGACTCGCCGAGCGAGTCGCGTATCGAGACCACTCCACCAGAAACCCCGAAATCCACCCCACCCGTCCGCAAGCTCGCCCGCGACCTCGGCATTGACCTGGCAACGGTCACGGGCACGGGCAAGAACGGTCTCATCACACGCGAGGATGTCGAGGCGGCGGCATCGGGTGGCTCCCTTCGAGAAGGCCGATCCGCGGCCTCCTCAGGGAGCGAGAGCGGAGCTCAGGGAGCGGCGACCGGCGAGAGGGAGACCCGCACCCGCATCCAGGGCGTGCGCAAGCACACCGCGGCCGCGATGGTGCAGAGCGCGTTCACGGCCCCCCACGCAAGCGAGTTCCTCACAATCGACGTCACGCCCACCATGGAGCTCATCGCCTCGCTGCGGGAGTCACGCGCGTTCAGCGGCAAGCGCCTCAACCTCCTCACGGTCGTCGCGAAGGCGCTGTGCGTCGCGGTCGGACGCAACCCCTCCGTGAACTCGCGCTGGGACGAGAAGGCCCAGGAGATCATCCAGTACCACTACGTCAACCTGGGGATCGCCGCGGCGACGCCGCGCGGGCTCATGGTGCCGAACATCAAGGACGCAGACTCGCTCGACCTCGTGGGCCTCGCCGATGCGCTCTCCGCCCTCGTGGAGACGGCGAAGGCGGGCACGGCGAGCCCGGCCGAGCTCTCCGGCGGAACGATCTCGATCACTAACATCGGCTCCTTCGGGATCGACGCCGGCACCCCCATCCTGAACCCCGGTGAGGCGATGATCCTGGCTCTTGGCGCTGTGAAGCGGATGCCGTGGGAGTTCCGGGACGAGATCGCGCTGCGGCAGGCGCTCACCCTGAGCGTCTCCTTCGACCATCGCCTGGTCGACGGCGAGCAGGGCTCGCGGTTCCTCGCCGACGTCGGCGCGATCCTCGCGAACCCCGCGGTGCTCCTGACGATGGTCTGACGCCCGAACGGTCGGCCCCGCCCCGCCCGCGCCGCGCCGCGCTCCGCCCCGCCCCGCCCGCGCCGCGCCGCGCTCCGCCCCGCCCCGCCCCGCCCACGCCCCGCCCACAGCGCACCACACCTTCACGTTGACTCGGGTCATTGTGCGGGCTGAGCGCATTCCGCACCCGCAGGATGACCCGACTCGAGGGAACGGCGCGCGGGGCGGCCGCGAGGCGTCACCGCCGTCGGGGGTCGAGGTCGATGGCGGACGCTGGACGCGCAGCATCCGACGTCTTAGACTCGTCGCGCCGGGATCGCCCGGGAGAACCGCAAGAGAGGAGCCCACGATGAACACCGTCATTGTCGCGCGCGCTCGTGCCGACCTTCTTCCCCTCGAGGCCATCGCCCTGTAGTTCCAGGTGTGGCCTCCGACCTGGAGTCACACTGTGAACGAACCGCTTTCCCCTCCTTTCGATCCCTTCGACATCACGCTCTCCTTCGCTGAGGGTGAGCCCGGTCACGGCCAACGCTGGAGCACCTGGCCCTCCACCACTCCCACCGAACGCGGGCCCAAACCCTGGCCGGACTGGCTCGTGACGAGCGCCGGCGCATTCGATACGGAGCTCGGCATCCTCAAGACCGGCAAGGAAGCGGACGTGTTCCTCCTCGAGCGCGCCGTGCCGGGCGACCCGTCGCAGTGCACGCTCCTGGCGGCCAAGCGCTACCGCACGGCAGAGCACAGCGACTTCCATCGCTCGAGCATCTACACAGAGGGGCGCCGCGGCAAGGACTCTCGCGAGGGCCGCGCGCTCGCGAAGAAGTCCGCCTTCGGCCGCGAGGTTGCGGCGGCACGGTGGTCGCTCGCCGAGTTCGACGCGCTGTGCCGGATGTGGCAGGCCGGTGCACCGGTTCCGTACCCGGTGCAGGTGAGCGGCACCGAGATCCTCATGGAGTTCATCGGGACGGATGCCGTGGCGGCCCCGCGCCTGTCCCAGGCGCGCGAGGACCGTGACACCCTCGAGAAGCTGTTCGTGCAGGTCGTCGACCTCATGCGCGTGTTCGCGACCGCCGGTGTCGCTCACGGCGACCTGTCGGCATACAACCTCCTGGTGCAGGACGGCCGCGTTCGGGTGATCGACCTGCCGCAGGTCGTGGATATCGTCGCCAACCCGCAAGGGCTGGATCTGCTGCACCGCGACTGCGTGAACATCTGCGACTGGTTCGCCCGCCGCCGGATCACCTGCGATGCGGAGGAGCTCTTCGCCGACCTGCTGGGCTACGCGTTCGGAGGGTCTTAGCCCTTCGCGTCACTTTCCTGCCCGACCGCGTCCTGCTCCGCAGCATCCATCGACGCGTTGGTGAGACGGAACATGAACAGCAGCAGGCACAGAGTGCCGATGCCGGTGATGATGAAGACGGGCGGCAGGCCGAGCAACTGCCCGAGTACGCCGCCGATCGCGGCGCCGAGCGGCATCGTTCCCCAGGCGAGCAGCCGGTAGCCGCTGTTGACGCGGCCGAGAAGCGTGTCCGGCGTGATGCGCTGGCGGAGCGACACGGCCACGACGTTCCACAGCACGACGGTAAAGCCGCCGATGAAGAATGCCCCGCCGATGATGAACGGATTCGTCGTGAAGGCTGGAGTTGCCAGAAGCACGGCGCCGCCGATGATGGCGAGGCTGAGCGAGAGCGACCGGCCGATCACGCGCTCGATGTGCTCGGCCAGGAACGAGCCGAGCAGGCTGCCGATCGCGGTCGTCGTGAAGAGGATGCCGACCTGGGCATCCGTGAGCCCCATGGCCGACGTGGGGCCGGCCGCGTACAGCACGAAGATCGCGAAGCTCGCGCTCGAGGTGAGGTTGAACAGGCCCGTCATGAAGGCGAGGGTGCGCAGGACGCGATTCTTCCAGAGGAAGCGCAGGCCGACCATGATCTCCGAGCGCATCGAGGCGGGGGCATCGCGTGCGACGCGGAAGTTCCCGCGAACGAGGAACAGCATCCCGACCGCGACGAGCCAGAGCCCTGCCGGCGCGGCGAAGGCGATGACGGCCCCCGTCGCGACGAGGAGTCCGCCGAGCGGAGGGCCAACGAACTGGTTGGCGGTCATCTCCACCGCGTAGAGCCGCCCGTTTGCGCGGGAGAGCTGGGTGCGCCCCACGATCTGCGGCAGGATCGACTGCGCCGAAGTGTCGTAGAGCGTCTCGGAGGTCCCGATGAGCAGGGCGACCGCATACAGCACCCAGATCGACTCGACTCCCAGTGCGACGGATGCCGCCACAGCGGCGAGCAGGGCGGCCCTCGCGATGTTGGCAGCGAGCATGATCTTCCTGCGGTCGAGGCGGTCGGCGAGGGCGCCGGCCTGCAGGGCGAAGAGCAGCCAGGGGAGCGAGGCGACGAGGCTCAGGCCGGCGATGAGCACGGGCTCCTGCGTGTACCGGATGGCAACGAGCGGCAGGGCGAGCTTGAAGACGCCGTCGGCGAGATTCGAGAGTCCGGAGGAGCTCAGCAGCTTCCAGAAGTTCGCGCCGAGCGGCGCGCGGTCGCGCGGAGGCTTCGTTGAGGAGTCGGTCGGCACCCGCCAAGGTTATACGCGGCTTCCGTCAGAGCGCATCTGGCAGCACCGCATCCGGCAGCACCGCATCCGGCAGCACCGCATCCGGCAGCACCGCTTGCGCAGTCCGTCCACCCCAGACTTCTCCGTTGAGTCGGGTCATATTGCGACTACGGCGCCGTTGTCACCCGCAGGATGGCCCGAGTCAACGAGTTGGTGGGGCGGGGGAGGCGGGCGGGCGACCGGGCGGGAGCGGATGCGTCAGGCGAGCGCAGCCAGGGACATCCGCTCGAGCTCGGAACGGAGGGTCGCGCGATCGAGGTCGAGCCCGCTGTGCGGAGTCGAGTTGAGCAGGCCGAAGACCGCGTGGGCGCGGGTGCGAAGCACGGCCCGATCGGCATCCGGATTCAATTCGGCGAGCACGTCGACCCAGAGCTCGACGTAGCGGCGCTGCAGGGTGCGCACGGTGTGCCGGTCGTCGTCGGCGAGTTGCTCGAGGTCCCGGTCCTGCACCCGGATGACGTCGGCGTTGCCGAGGGCGAAGTCGGCGTGGAACGCGACGAGGGCTCGCAGCGCCTGGGCGCCGGCCGCTCGCGAGAGAACTTCCGTCCCTCCTGTGTAGAGGCCCTCGCTCGCATCGAGCAGGATCGCGGTGAGCATCGCCTGCTTGCCGGTGAAGTGCTTGTAGAGCGCCGGGCCGCTCACGCCGGCTGCGGCACCGAGGTCCTCGATCGAGGTGCCCGAGTAACCGCGCTCGGCGAACAGGCGTGCGGCGGCAGCGAGGAGCGCCTCGCGCCTGCTGGCTTTCGCGCGGCCGCGCGCGGTCGTTGGGAACATTCGCTCCGTCGTCGTCATCCGGTCCCGCCTGTAGACAAATCGGTTAGCGATCACTAACCTAGTTGCAACGGGGCCCGACCACAACCAGCCCCGCCGACCACAGAGACAGCCGAACCCAGACACAGGCCGGAGCCGTCGATGGAGACCCTGCGCACCGCACTCGACACGTCGAGCGACGCCTTCGCGACGAACGCGGCCGCGCAGCGCGCGCTCGTCGACGAACTGAACGAGCGGCTCAGGGTCACGGCGCTCGGCGGGCCGCAGAAATCCCGCGACCGCCACGTGGCGAGGGGCAAGCTGCTGCCCCGCGATCGCGTCGAGCGCCTGCTGGATGACGGCAGCCCGTTCCTCGAGGTCGCGCCGCTCGCCGCCCACGACCTCTACGGCAACGACAGCCCGAGCGCCGGGCTCGTCGCCGGCATCGGCCTCGTGCACGGCCGGCACGTCATGATCATCGCGAACGACGCGACCGTCAAGGGCGGCACCTACTACCCCATGACGGTCAAGAAGCATCTGCGCGCGCAGGAGATCGCACTCGAGAACCGCCTGCCCTGCGTCTACCTCGTCGACTCCGGCGGCGCGTTCCTCCCCAAACAGGACCAGGTCTTCCCCGACCGCGATCACTTCGGCCGCATCTTCTACAACCAGGCCCGGATGTCGGCGACCCGGATCCCGCAGATCGCCGCCGTTCTCGGCTCCTCGACAGCAGGCGGCGCCTACGTGCCCGCGATGAGCGACGAGACAGTCATCGTTCGCAACCAGGGCACGATCTTCCTGGGCGGACCGCCGCTCGTGAAGGCCGCGATCGGCGAGATCGTCACGGCGGAGGACCTCGGAGGCGGCGAGCTCCACTCGCGCACCTCGGGCGTGACCGACCATCTCGCCGAGAACGATGAGCACGCGCTGCAGATCGTTCGCGACATCGTGAAAACCTTCCCGGCCCCGGCGCCACGCGCCTGGGACGTCATCGAACCGCGCGACCCGGATGCCGACCCCGGCGAGCTCTACGGCGCCGTGCCCGCCGACGTCCAGGGCCAGTACGACGTGCACGAGGTCATCGCGCGGCTCGTCGACGGGTCCGAGTTCCACGAGTTCAAGCGCGAGTACGGGACGACGCTCGTGACGGGCTTCGCCCGCATCCACGGGCATCCGGTCGGCATCGTGGCCAACAACGGCATCCTGTTCAGCGAGTCGGCGCTCAAGGGCGCGCACTTCATCGA
>DAITPJ010000099.1:0-6907 GCA_036833635.1 Terrimesophilobacter sp. | reverse complement strand
CCGCTCACGATCTACTCCTCGATGTACGTCACGATGAACGCCCGCTCGCTCATGAACTTCCTGAGCCTGCGAACCAAGCGCGAGGGCAGCCACTTCCCGTCCTTCCCGCAGCGCGAGATCGAGATGTGCGCCGAGAAGATGGAGGAGCACTTCGCCGAGCTCATGCCCCTCACCTACGCGGCGTTCAACGGCAACGGCCGCGTGGCGCCGTAGTAGGGCACGGTAGCCTTAAACCGTGACTACTCGAGAGAACCCGTTCGGCCAGGTGCTCGTCGCCTTGGTGACTCCATTCACCGCCGATGGCGAAGTGGATTGGGCCGGGGTCGAGAAGCACATCGACGACGTCATCAACGACGGCGCGGACGGCATCGTCGTGAGCGGAACGACGGGGGAGACGAGCACGCTCACCGACCCGGAGAAGGTCAGACTCGTCGAGGTCGGCAAGCACGTGGCCGACGGCCGGGCGAAGATCATCACCGGCGGCGGCTCGAACGAGACCGCTCACGCCATGCAGCTGTACAAGGCCAGCGAGAAGGCCGGGGCCGACGGCGTCATGATTGTGACGCCCTATTACAACAAGCCGACGCAGTCCGGCATCCTCACCCACTTCCGGCTCATCGCGGATGCCACCGACCTTCCGGTCATCCTCTACGACATCCCGGGGCGCACCGGTGTGCCGATCGCCTACGAGACGATCGTGCGCGCGGCGAAGCACCCCAATATCGTCGGGATCAAGGACGCCAAGGGAGATTTCAGCCAGGTGAGCCGTGTGCTCAATGAGACCGATCTGCTCTACTTCTCGGGCGACGATGCCAACGTACTCCCGCACCTTGCAATCGGCGCGACAGGACTCGTGGGCGTCACGGCGAACGTTGCGGCCCGGCCGTACCGCCAGATCGTCGACGCGGTCAACGCCGGCAATCTCGCCGCAGCCACCGCGGCGCACCGGCTCCTCGAGCCGCTCGTCCGTGCGGTCATGACGCATGTACCTGGAACCGTCGCCGCCAAGTATGTGCTCCACGGGCTCGGGCGCATAGGGTCCCCTCGCGTCCGGCTCCCGCTCGTCGGGCCGGAGGACTTCGAGGCGGCGCAGATCGAGGATGACCTCGCGAGGATCGGCGAGATCCCCGGCCTCGACCTCAGCAATTTCCGGCCGGACCGCAACGCCGCCGCGGGCGGCGCCCTCCCGAAAGTGGCGGGGACGACCCGCTGACAGAAACGTCAACCGGAGGCTAGAGACCTCGCAACCGGCCGCAGGGCCACCATCACAACGGAAGTCATGAATTCACTCGTTTACACGCCCCGCGCGCTCGCGAAGGGGACACTCCGGGTCATCCCGGTCGGCGGTCTCGGCGAGATCGGCCGCAACATGACGGTCTTCGAGATCGACGGCAAGATTCTCATCGTCGACTGCGGCGTGCTCTTCCCCGAGGAGCACCAGCCGGGTGTCGACCTCATCCTCCCCGACTTCGCCCCAGTGCGGGACCGGCTCGACGACATCCTGGGCATCGTCCTCACCCATGGTCACGAAGACCACATCGGCGCCGTCCCGTACCTGCTGCGCCTGCGCCAGGACATCCCGCTCATCGGCTCCGGCCTGACCCTCGCGCTTATCGAGGCGAAGCTCAAGGAGCACCGAATCACGCCCATCACGCGCGAGGTGAGCGCGGGGCAGCACGAGAAGCTCGGCCCGTTCGCGCTCGAGTTCATCGCCGTCAACCACTCGATTCCGGATGCGCTCGCGGTCGCGATCACGACGAGCGCCGGCGTCGTGCTGCACACGGGCGACTTCAAGATGGACCAGCTGCCGCTCGACAGCCGGATCACCGACCTCAGGGCGTTCGCACGGCTCGGCGAGGCTGGCGTCGATCTCTTCCTCTCCGACTCGACGAACGCGGATGTTCCCGGCTTCACCGCCTCGGAGCGCGCGATCGGACCCGTGCTCGAGTCGGTCATCGCGAAGGCGCCTCGCCGCGTGATCGTCGCGAGCTTCTCGAGCCACGTCCACCGGGTCCAGCAGGTCCTCGATGCCGCGCACGCGAACGGCCGCAAGGTCGCCTTCATGGGCCGCTCGATGGTGCGGAACATGACCATCGCGGCGGATCTCGGCTATCTCAGGGTCCCGGAGGGAGTGCTCGTCGAGGCGAAGAAGGCGCTCGACCTGCCCGACAACCGCGTCGTCTTCATGAGCACGGGATCCCAGGGCGAGCCCATGGCCGTCCTGGCCCGCATGGCCAACCTCGA
Source organism: Terrimesophilobacter sp. (assembly GCA_036833635.1). GTDB lineage: Bacteria > Actinomycetota > Actinomycetes > Actinomycetales > Microbacteriaceae > Terrimesophilobacter. The sequence goes on along the minus strand of DAITPJ010000099.1, from coordinate 4,663 downwards.
GCACCAGATCGAGGTCGGCAAGGGCGACACGGTCATCCTCGCCTCGAGCCTCATTCCCGGCAACGAGAACGCGGTCTACCGGGTCATCAACGGGCTCACGAAACTCGGCGCGACAGTCGTCCACAAGGGCAATGCCAAGGTGCACGTCTCCGGGCACGCGAGCGCGGGCGAACTCCTCTACTGCTACAACATCATCAAGCCCAGGAACGTCCTCCCGGTGCACGGCGAGTTCCGCCACCTGGTGGCGAACCAGCGTCTCGCGATGGATACCGGAGTGCCGGAGGAGAACACCTTCATCGGCGAGGACGGCATCGTGCTCGACCTCAAGGACGGCGAGGTCGAGGTCGTCGGGCAGCTCGATCTCGGCTACGTCTACGTCGACGGCTCGACCGTCGGCGAGATCACCGAGGCCGACCTCAAGGATCGCCGCATTCTCGCCGAGGAGGGTTTCATCTCGATCTTCGTCGCGATCGACCCCCAGACCGGCAAGGTCATCGTCGGCCCTGAGGTGCAGTCCCGCGGTTTCGCAGAGGATGAGGCGGTCTTCGACGAGGTCACGCCCATGATCATCAAGGCGCTCACGGATGCCGCCGCGAACGGCACGCGCGACACGCACGCCTTCAGCCAGGTCATCCGCCGCACCGTCGGCAGGTGGGTCAACACGCAGCACCGCCGTCGGCCCATGATCGTGCCGGTCGTCATCGAGGCGTAGCGCCGACCGGCCGTGATGCTTTGAGACACTCCCCGGCTACTCCCCGGCATTGCCGGTGCCCGCAAGTACCGTAGAGCGCATGGCTGCGCGTACATCGTCGACCTCCGCAACGCGGTCGTCCTCGCGCGCCCGCTCGTCCTCTGCTCGCGGCCGGAGCACCCCAACGCGAAGGCCGGTCGCCCGCAAGAGATCAACACCAACGCAGGAACCCGGCCTTCTCACGGCAGGCTGGATGGCGGCTGCCCATGCCGCGGGCGGCGCAGCCCGGCTGTTCGGCAAGGAGACCCTCGACAAGGCCGAGCGCCGCGACGGCGTGCCCTTCCTGTTCCTGCTCCTCGCGGCGGCCGGGGCCTTCGTCGAATGGTTCAACCCGAACCACCCCGTCTCCATCGCCATGGACGCGTACACCTTCGGCGGCGCTTTCGGGCGCCTCGCCTTCGCGCTCCCCGTCGTTCTCCTCGTCCTCGCCGTGTGGCTCTTCCGGCATCCGTCCTCCGTTCACGACAACGGCAGGATCGGGATCGGGCTGGCCGTCCTCCTCGTGAGTATCAGCACGCTCTGCCATCTCTTCGGGGGCCAGCCGGCCTGGGGGGATCCGATCGAGTACTTCGCCAGGGCCGGCGGTATCGTCGGGTTCGGGCTCGGCGCGCCGCTCGCTGTGCTCACGATGTGGGTCGCCGTCCCACTCGCCGCAATCGCGCTCCTGCTCTCGCTCTTCATCATCACGAAGACGCCCCCCAACCGGATCGGGGCGAGACTCCGGGAACTCTACGCGTACCTCTTCGGTGCCGAACTGCCCGATCCCCAGGAGGTTTCAGCGAAGAACGCGAAGGGCGACACCCTCGCGCTCACGACGATCGACGATCTCCCCGCGGACGACGACTCCGTGCCGTGGTGGCGCCGTAACAAGACGCGACGCGAGGACGAGCCGGCCTTCGACAGCCCCGTGCTTCTCAACGCGCGCACCGACGTCGTCGACCACACCCCGAAGGACGAGTTCGGCATCGAGCTCATCGAGGACCTGCTCCGAGCCGAGGATGCCGTCAAGCGCTTCACGGGCGAGGTCGACGGCGCCACGGCCACGGGCATCCGGGACGACTCCGTGCAGGGCGGGCGACCCTCGGATCTGCTCCCCGGCTTCCAGGCGACGGCATCCGAGAAGGGAAGGGCTGGCGAGTTCGACGACTCCGGCCCCCACCAGCCGACCGCGCCCTACCGGCTCCCCGCAGCCTCCGTGCTCGTGCCCGGCACGCCCGCGAAGACCCGGTCAGGCGCCAACGACGACATCGTTCGCTCGATCACCGAGGTGCTCACGCAGTTCCAGGTGGATGCCGTCGTCACCGGGTTCAGCCGCGGCCCGACCGTGACGCGGTACGAGATCGAGCTCGGTCCTGGTGTCAAGGTCGAACGCGTCACGGCGCTCAGCAAGAACCTGTCCTACGCCGTCGCGAGCAACGAGGTCCGCATCCTCTCGCCCATTCCGGGCAAGAGCGCGATCGGGGTGGAGATCCCCAACAGCGACCGCGAGATCGTGTCGCTCGGCGACGTCCTGCGCTCGAAGGCGAGCACGTCGAGCGCGCACCCCATGACGATCGGCGTCGGCAAGGATGTCGAGGGCGGCTTCGTGGTCGCCAACCTCGCGAAGATGCCGCACCTCCTCGTCGCGGGTTCGACGGGGTCCGGAAAGTCGAGTTTCATCAACTCGATGATCACGAGCCTCCTCATGCGCGCGAAACCCGCCGAGGTGCGCATGGTTCTCATCGACCCGAAGCGGGTCGAACTCGCCCACTACGCCGGTGTCCCGCACCTCATCACGCCCATCATCACGAACCCCAAGAAGGCCGCGGATGCGCTCTCCTGGGTCGTCAAGGAGATGGACATGAGGTACGACGACCTCGCGAGCTTCGGGTACCGGCACATCGACGACTTCAATGCGGCGATCGTCGCAGGGGAGATCACCCTGCCACCCGGCAGCGAGCGGAAGCTGCGGCCGTACCCCTACCTGCTCGTCGTCGTCGACGAGCTCGCCGACCTCATGATGATCGCCCCCCGCGACGTCGAGGACTCCATCGTGCGGATCACGCAGCTTGCGCGAGCGTCGGGGATCCACCTCGTGCTCGCGACCCAGCGCCCGAGCGTCGACGTCGTGACGGGGCTCATCAAGGCCAACGTGCCGAGTCGACTCGCATTCGCGGTGAGCAGCATGACCGATTCCCGCGTCATCCTGGACCAGCCGGGTGCGGACAAGCTCATCGGCCAGGGCGACGCGCTCTTCCTGCCCATGGGCGCCTCCAAGGCCATGCGCGTGCAGGGGGCCTGGGTGAGCGAGAGCGAGGTCGCCGCGGTCGTCAAACACGTCACCGCGCAGGCCAGGCCCGAGTATCGCAAGGACGTCGCCGTCGCGACCGAGCATCGGCAGATCGATGGCGACATCGGTGACGATCTCGACGTTCTGCTCGCGGCGGCCGAGCTCGTCGTGAGCACGCAGTTCGGCTCGACGTCGATGCTGCAGCGCAAACTCAGGGTCGGGTTCGCCAAGGCGGGCCGCCTCATGGACCTGCTGGAGTCGCGCGAGATTGTCGGCCCCTCCGAGGGATCGAAGGCGAGGGACGTGCTCGTCGCTGCCGAGCAGTTGCCGGCCGTGCTCGCGAAGCTGCGGGGTGATGACCAGGCTGGGCCGGTCGGAGCCGCCGCGACCGGATACGATGAGGTCGAGGGCTCGTCTCCAGATGACGCCTGGAAGCTGACCGACAGGGAGTAAGGGTGGCACTCCCCGCGACACCGGCCGAGCCGGGCGGCAATGGGCAGGGCGATCATGCGCGCACCAACCCGATGCGGGGAAGGGTCGCCCGCAGCGGCGACACCCCGGCGAGCACGGGGAATGTCGCCAACATCATCACGGTCGTGCGCATCTTTCTCGCTCCGGTCTTCATCTGGCTGCTCGTAGCTGACAAGTACGGTGCCGACGGTCACGAGTTCGGCCTCCTGCGGTACCTCGCGGCGGGCCTCTTCATCCTCGCGATCGTGACCGACAGCGTCGACGGGCTCCTCGCCAGGCGGCAGAACCTCGTGACCGACTTCGGCAAACTCCTCGACCCCATCGCCGACAAGATCCTCATCGGGGGCGCGCTCGTGACCCTCTCGATCCTGGGCGAGCTCTGGTGGTGGGTCACGATCGTGATCCTCGTCCGCGAGTTCGGGATCACCGCCTTCCGGCTCGCCGTCGTGCGCGACCGGGTCATCCCCGCCTCGCGCGGAGGCAAGCTCAAGACGATCGTGCAGGCTGTCGCGATCTCGTTCTACCTCGTGCCGGTGTGGCTCCTGCTCGGCGACTGGATGCACTGGTTCAACGCGGGGCTCATGGGGGTCGCGCTCGTCTTCACGGTCGTCACGGGGGTCGATTACCTCGTCAAGGCCGTGCGCCATGCGCAGACGGCCGAGCGAACCGACTGAGATGCCCGCCGCCGTCGGACGGGGCGCCGCGGAGCTCGTGGCCGAGCTGACCGCGCGCGGCCTCACGATCGCGGTCGCAGAATCCCTCACGGGCGGACTCCTCGTCGCAGAGCTCATCCGCCCCGCCGGGGCGTCGGCCGTCGTCCTCGGCGGTGTCGTCGCCTACGACACCGAGCTCAAGCGCACGCTGCTCGGTGTCGACGGCGACCTTCTCGCCGCACACGGCCCCGTGCATCCGGATGTCGCGAAGCAGCTCGCGAGGAACGTGCGCGACCGCCTCGCCGTGGCGGGCCGCCCTGCCGACCTCGGCATTGCCACGACGGGCGTCGCAGGCCCGGACCCTCAGGGCGCGCAGCAGCCGGGGACCGTGTACCTCGGGCTCTCCTTCGGCGAGGAGACGCGCATGAGGGAGTTGCACCTCAGCGGGTCGCGCGATGAGATCAGGGCCGCCACGGTCGCGGAGTCAATCCTATGGCTGGGCGAGGCATTCGAACGGGG
>DAITPJ010000098.1:0-6972 GCA_036833635.1 Terrimesophilobacter sp. | reverse complement strand
GGCTCGTGCCCCACGAAGAGCACCGCGGCACCGAGTCCGATCATCATGACGCCGCCCGTCGCCCCGAGCACCTCGATGCGCCGCGGCGACTTCGCGAACCAGTCGCGCGCCGCTCCAGCGGCCAGCGCCCACGCACTGTCCGAGAGCAGCGCGACGAGCACGAAGACGAGCCCGAGCATGAGGATCTGGAGCGGGATGTTGCCGGCGGAGTGGTCGACGAAGAGCGGCAGGACCGCCACCATGAAGAGGATCGACTTCGCGTTCGTGACGCCGACGCCGAAGCCTTCCCATACCGTGCGCCACGCCCCGCGACGCGGCACGGGAGCCGTGACGGCATCCGCTTTCTGCCGACGATGCCGGATCGCCTGGATGCCGAGAAAGATGATGTACGCGGCCCCCGCGAACTTCACGATCGTGAAGACGACGACCGATTGCTCCAGCACGGTGCCGAGCCCGAAGGCGATCGCGATGGCGATCACGAGCGCCCCGAGAACATTGCCGACGACGCTCAGGAGACCGCCGACCCGCCCGAGCGAGAGCGAGCGGCCGATCGTGAACAGCACGCTCGGGCCCGGGATGACGATGAGCGGGATCGATGCGAGGCCGAACGCAATGAGGTTCGCCGTCGGAATCATAGGAAATGCTAACGCGAATGGGGCACGTACCGCGGCAGGTAGCGCCACAGGATGCCCGCCCCCAGCAGACCCAGGATTCCCACGGCGCCGCTCGCAAAGGAGAGCGACACGAGGGCAGTGAGTCCGGAGATGGCAAGGGGGGCCGTGGCGCCGCCGACATCCGCGGTGAACCGCCACGCGCCGAGGAACGGCGCGGGGTTCCGCTTGTCGGCGAGGTCGGCGCCGAGCGTCATGAGCAGGCCGCTGCCGAAGCCGTTCGCAATGGCGAGCACCATCGTGATCGCTATGAACCACACGACCGTGCCGGGCAGGTCGTGCGTGAACGAGAGCACGAGGTGCCCGGCGCCGAGACCGACCATCGAGGGGAGGGCCGTCCACATCCGGCCCCAGCGATCCATGATCTGCCCGGTCGTGTAGAAGAGGGCGAAGTCGAGCCCGCCGGCGATGCCGATGATGAGCGCCGTGTCGGCATCCGAGATGCCGATGCTCACAGCCCACAGCGGTACGACGACCTGCCGACTCGCCCGCATCGCCCCGACGAGCGCGGCGCCCGTTCCGAGCCGCGCGAGCACCTTGCGATTGGCGGCGATCGTGCGGAACAGCCCGCGGGATTCCGCCTCGAGCAGCTCCTCGCCTTCGAGCTTTCCGGATGCCGTGCGCTTCGGCTTGAAGGTCGCCTCCGGGTCCTTGAGGAAGATGAGAAGGGCCGCGGCGACGAGACATCCGGCGACGTGCACCCAGAAGGCCGACTGCGCGGACCCGGTCAGGTGAATGACGGCCGCGGCGGCGAAGGGTCCGATGAAGATTCCGAGGCGGAAGGTTCCGCCCAGGGTCGAGAGCGCCCGTGCGCGGAACGCGATCGGCACGAAACTCGTCATGAAGGCGTGCCGGGCGAGGACGAAGACGGCTGTCGAGAGTCCGATGAGGAAGACTGCGGCGCCGAGGACCCAGGGGTTCGGGGAGGACATTGCGAGCGCAAGCCCGACGATCGAGATGAGGGCGGCGTAGATCATCGCGGCGCGCTCGCCGATGCGGCTGATGATCCACCCGCTCGGGATGTCGCCGAACAATTGCCCGATCGTGATCATGGCCGCGATGAGCCCTGCGATGGCGAGTTGCGCGCCGAGGTTGTGCGCGACGATCGGGATGATCGGGATGATGGCGCCCTCACCGATCGAGAAGGCGAGGGTCGGCAGGAGGGCGGGGAGTGCGATCGACCGGAAGCGGAAGGGGGGCGGTTCGGACTCGGTCATGACTGCTCAACTCTATTCGGGAGGGAAGGTACTCTTGGGAAGACATGAATGAGCTCGACATCTCTGAGGACCTCGCCGCACTGCGCTCGACCTTCGCGGACATCCGGTCGGTCGTCGGGGTCGAGCGGCTCGAGGCCGACATCGCGGAGCTCAGCGAACAGGCGGGTGTGCCCGACCTGTGGGACGACCCCGAGAAGGCCCAGAAGGTCACGAGCGCGCTCAGCCACCGGCAGGCGGAGCTCGCGAAGATCAACAGTATCGAGCAGCGCCTCGACGACCTCGAGATCATGGTCCAGCTCGCGAACGAGGAGTCGGATGAGGCGGCCGCCGCCGAGGTGCGCACCGAGCTCACGAGCATCCAGAAGCTGCTCGGCGAACTCGAGGTGCAGACGCTGCTGAGCGGCGAGTGGGATGCGCTGCCGGCCGTCATCACGATCCGGGCCGGGGCGGGCGGGGTGGATGCCGCCGACTTCGCCGAGATGCTCCAGCGGATGTACCTGCGCTGGGCAGAGCAGCACGGATACCCGACGCGGGTGCTCGACACGAGCTACGCCGAGGAGGCGGGCATCAAGTCGACGACGATCGAGGTCGACGCGCCCTACGCCTTCGGCACGCTGAGCGTCGAAGCCGGCACGCATCGGCTCGTGCGGATGAGCCCCTTCAACTCCGCGGGCAAGCGCCAGACGAGCTTCGCCGCCGTCGAGGTCATCCCGCTCATGGCCGAGACCGAGCACGTCGACATCCCCGAGAACGACATCCGGGTCGACGTCTTCCGGTCGAGCGGACCGGGCGGCCAGTCGGTCAACACGACCGACTCTGCCGTGCGCATCACCCACCTCCCGACCGGCACTGTCGTGTCGATGCAGAACGAGAAGAGCCAGATCCAGAACCGCGCGGCGGCCATGCGCGTGCTGCAGTCGCGGCTGCTCGTGCTGCAGCGCGAGCAGGAGGCGGCGACGAAGAAGGAGCTCGCCGGGGTCATCACGGCGAGCTGGGGCGACCAGATGCGCAGCTACGTGCTCGCGCCGTACCAGATGGTCAAGGACCTGCGCACCGAGTACGAGGTCAACAACCCGTCGGCGGTCTTCGATGGCGATCTCGACGGCTTCATCTCGGCCGGCATCCGGTGGCGTAAGCGCGCTCCCGTTGGTTGAGTAGCGCGCAGCGCGTATCGAAACCGGGTCTCGATACACCCGGCTTCGCCGGGCACTCGACCTGCGGGAGTTTCGTTAGCGGCGCATCGAAACCAAGGGGCCTGGTGAGTCGCTACCCGGCATCCGGTACCCCCTGCCTAGGCTCGTAAGGTCATGATTCGATTCGACCAGGTCACGAAGCTCTACGCCGGCAACACGAGGCCCGCCCTGAACTCGGTGACCATGGAGATCCTGCGCGGCGAGTTCGTGTTCCTCGTCGGCGCATCCGGAAGCGGCAAGTCGAGCTTCCTGCGGCTCGTGCTCAAGGAGGAGAACCCGTCGAAGGGCCAGATCCACGTGCTCGGCCAGAACCTCGGGCGGCTCACGAGCCGCAAGGTCCCCTACTTCCGCCGCAACCTCGGCGTCGTCTTCCAGGACTTCCGCCTCCTCCCGCAGAAGTCGGTCTTCGACAACGTCGCCTTTTCGCTCCAGGTCATCGGCAAGTCGAAGGGTTTCATCCAGGAGGCGGTTCCGGATGTGCTCAAGATGGTGGGGCTCGCCGGCAAGACCGGCAGGTTGCCCCACGAGCTCTCCGGCGGTGAGCAACAGCGCGTCGCGATCGCGCGGGCCATCGTCAACAAGCCGTCGATCCTGCTTGCCGACGAGCCGACCGGCAACCTCGACCCCGCGACGAGCGCCGGCATCATGACGCTTCTCAACCGCATCAGCGCGGGCGGCACGACGGTCATCATGGCGACGCACGATGCGGGCATCGTCGACCAGATGAAGCGCCGCGTCGTCGAGCTCGTGAGCGGCCAGATCGTGCGCGACGAGCGACATGGCGGCTACCAGACGCAGGCGATGCCCGTGCAGGAGCAGGCTCCGCCGCCCACGGCATCCGGTTTCGGGGCCGGGCGATGAGGCTCGGCCTGATCCTCTCGGAGGTCGGCCAGGGACTGCGGCGCAATGTCTCGATGGTCATCTCCATCGTGCTCGTGACGTTCATCTCGCTCACCTTCGTCGGCACCGCGATCCTGCTCCAGTTGCAGATCAACCAGATGAAGGGTTACTGGTACGACAAGGCCCAGGTCGCCGTGTACCTGTGCACGGAGTACGTGGAGGGCGGCAACTGCAACGAGGTCGAGGCGACGACGGAGCAGAAGGCGACCATCGAGCAGCAGCTCGAATCCGCACCGCTCGCCGGGCTCATCGCCCAGTACGACTTCGAGGATCATGACCAGGCGCTCGCGCGCTACCAGGACCAGTTCGGCAAGGAGGCGAGCGGCTTCATCACCCCCGACTTCCTCCCGGAGACGTTCTGGGTCAACCTCAAGGACCCTTCGCAGTCGGATGTCCTGGTCGAGCGCCTCTCGAGCGTCGCCGGGGTGGAGGAGGTCGTCGACCAGCGCAAGTACCTCCAGCCGATCTTCGACGCGCTCAATGCCGCAAGCTTCACGGCGATCGGCATCGCCGGGCTCATGCTCATCGCAGCGGTGCTCCTCATCGCGACGACGATCCGGCTCAGCGCATTCAGCCGCCGCCGGGAGCTCGGGATCATGCGGCTCGTCGGCGCATCCAACCGGTTCATCCAGACCCCGTTCGTGCTCGAGGGGGTGGTGGCCGCGCTCATCGGGTCGGTGCTCGCGAGCGGTGCGGTCGTCGCGATCGTGCACTTCTTCGTGCAGGGCTACCTCAACGCGACCCCGTCGGCGACCCCGTTCGTCGATCTCGGCGACGCATTTCTCGTCGTGCCGATCCTCATCGTGGGCGGCGCGGGGCTCGCGGCTGCCTCGGCGGCCGTCGCCATCCGGCGGTATCTGAAGGTGTAGCCTCCGCGCATGCGCTATGGTCCTGAGAAGGATTCGACTCGGGGAGGTCGCGCTTGGCCGGGTTGCCTTCCTCGATGGGCCGCGTCGCGCGCGACCGGCCCCGGCTCGTGGCGGTCGCGCTGCTTGCCCTCGTGAGTCTCGCTGCAGCAGGGATCAGTGCGACCGCGGCCGAGCGGCTGCAATCGCTTCTCGACGAGAACTGGCGCGGTGCCTACGACATCCTCGTGACCGCCGACGGCAACCTCAGCGCGGTCGACGGTCTGCTCGCTCCGAACTCGCTCTCCTCGGGAGACTCGCTCGCGCTCGATGACGTGGTGGCGATCCGTGCAGTCGACGGGGTCGATGTTGCGGCACCCATCGGGGAGGTGATTGTCGCCGGGCTCTCGCCCGGGATCGTGGAGATCAGCATCCCGAAGGGGGAGGCCGGGGCGAACGAGGTTCCCCAGTCATACCGGGTCACCATGACCTATCGAACGGATGATGGACTCGGCGAACGGCTTGTCTCGAGCGAGATGTACAGCGTAGTCATCGACGAGACGGTGCGGCATCCGAAGCCACAGGAGCCGGTGAACGGTTGCACCCTGAACGGCTTCGTGACCGACGAGAGCTACCCGACGCTGTGGGCTGAGTCCGGTTGCGGCGGGTTCGGGGTATTCGGTGCGCGCCATCCTTCCTTCGTGTCCTACCCGATTGAGGGCGGCTGGTCGGGGACCGACGGGACCGACGGCGACTTCCTCCTGTTCAATCTGGGCAACGCCCCCATGCCCTTCACCCGGATCACCCTTGTCGACCCGGCGGCCGAGCGCGCTCTGCTGGGCGAGGCCGGCGACTTCCTGGATCCCCTCGCTCAGCTTGAGCCGGATGCCACGACGCTGGTCGAGGCGATGACCGGCTGGGCGAAGGCCTCGCCGGGTCAGTTCGCGAGCGACTTCCTCGAGCAGGAGGAGCAGCGTCAAGCTGCGCAACTCGGCGGACCCTCAGCGGAATGGGTTGCCGAACTCCGCCGTCTTTACGAGGACAACGGCGCGGACTTCAACGAGTACCTCGGTCCGCCGCAGGTCTATGTCCCGCTCATCGTGAGCGAGACCGGTGCAGCACCGCTGGACGTGCGGATCGATGTGGAAGGTTTCGGCGGGACTCAGGAGAACTCGACCCTCGGGTACGGATACCAACTTCCCGAGGCTCTGCTGGGTGGCTCCGCTGGAATCCCGGTCGGCTCGAGCGAGGTCGATATCTCCGACGTGCTGAATCCGTTCGCTCCGACCCAGCTAAGAGTGCCGTGGCCGGGCACTCCCGAATCGGTCCCCTCCGATGCTCGCGGCTACTTCAGCATGAACATTTACTACACGGCAGCCGTCGTCGGTGCGGCGGTCGAATCGTTGGTCGATGCGGCGGGTAGTCCTTCAGTTCGATTGTCGGCATCCGGATATGTGAGCGCGATTCCCGATTTCGGAACGCCTGTCGGACCCTTCGATCTCACCGCGTCCGCCTCAAAGACCGGGACCGAGGCGGCATACTCCGATGTCACTCACCTCGTCCAGCCGGAGGGCGGTGAGATCGCCGTACCGGTCGGGAAGTTCTCCGCGGACGACCTCGAGTCGCTGCAGTCTCCGCTGGGCTACGTACCGCTCGGTGCTTACCAACAGGTCGGAACGACAGTGAGCCCGGGGTCGAACCCGCGGGTGAGCGAGGCTGTCGAACTGAACCCCGGAGTCACCGGCCTCGGACTCGTGAGCCCGCGCACGATCGCGATCGCGTCGATCAAGAGCGCGGCGGCATGGGGCCAGGAAAAGCCGGTCAGCGCGGTGCGCGTGCGCGTCGCCGGCGTCGAGGGCTACTCGGCGGAGTCGATCAGCAGGATCACCGAGGTCGCGCAGGCGATCGAGAAGCTCGGGTTCACGGCGACGATCGTCGCCGGATCCTCGCCGACGGACGTCACGGTTCAGGTCGACGACTACGCCTTCGGGGTGACCGATCCAGAGGCGAAGCAAGAGGTCGGACCGCTGGGCGCGGTGAACCAGCGCTGGTCGGAGCTGGGCGCGGCGTCCCGCGTCGACCTGGCCGTGTCGACCTCGAGCATGGGCGTGCTCGCGGTGGCGCTCGGGGCATCCGCTCTGCTGCT
>DAITPJ010000097.1:3952-7184 GCA_036833635.1 Terrimesophilobacter sp. | reverse complement strand
CGTTCCACCACTTCATGGTCACGAGGTCGCCGAACCACATGTGGGCGAGCTCGTGCAGGATCGTGACGACGCGGCGCTCCTTGATCGCATCCGTGACCTTCGAGCGGAACACGTAGGTCTCGGTGAAGGTGATGGCGCCCGCGTTCTCCATGGCCCCGGCGTTGAACTCGGGAACGAAGAGCTGGTCGTACTTCTCGAAGGGGTAGGCGTAGTCGAACTTCTCCTCGTAGTACGCGAAGCCCTTGCGGGTGATGTCGAAGATGTAGTCGGCGTCGAGGAACTGGCTGAGCGACTTGCGCGAGTAGATGCCGAGCGGGATCGTGCGGCCGTCGCGGCTTGTCAGCTCGCTCTCGACCTTCGCGTAGGGCCCGGCGACGATCGCGGTGATGTAGGAGGAGATGCGCGGGGTGGTCCTGAAGACCCAGGTCGCCGCTTCTCCCGCCGCGGTGCGCGACTCCACGGGCTGGTTGCTCACGACCTCCCAGGCCGCGGGCACGGTGACGGTGAACCGGAACGTCGCCTTGAGGTCAGGCTGCTCGAAGACCGCGAAGACGCGGCGCGAGTCCGGCACCTCGAACTGCGAGTACAGGTACACCTCGCCGTCGACAGGGTCGACGAAGCGGTGCAGGCCTTCGCCCGAGTTCGTGTATTCGGCATCCGCGACGACCGTGAGCACGTTGCTTTCGGCCAGGCCGTCCAGCCGGATGCGCACGCCGTCGGCGGCAGACGTGTCGACAGCGGCTCCATTCAGCTCGATCGAGTGAACCGTGCGGGTGAACGCGTCGATGAAGGTCGAGGCGCCCGCCTTGGCCGAGAACCGCACGGTCGTCGTGCTGCGGAAGACCTCGGCGCCAGTCGTCAGGTCGAGCGTGACGTCGTAGCTCTCGACCTCGATGAGCGCCCTGCGCTCCTGGGCTTCGACGCGGGTGAGGTTGTCTCCGGGCACGTTGCTTCTCCTGGGAATCTGGTTGTTACGCCGCACGCTCGTGGCTGCCGGCGCCGCATTCAAGACTAGTAGGCCCGGTGTGAATGGTCGATGCGAGCGGGCTTCAGAAGACGTCGACGAGTTGTCGTGCGGCGATGGGCGCGCGCGGTCCGCCGAGGAGCGTCGTGCAATCCGAGATCGCGCCGCGCAACACCTCGCGGAGCAGCGCATCCGCCCCTGGGCTGCAGGCCTGTGCGATGCCGAGGACGCCGACCCGGATGACCGACTCGGTCATGCGCGAGATGGCACGTTCGCGCGTGGGGGCTGTGCTCCCCGCGGCGAAATCGCGGGCCCAGGCGGTCGCGAGCGGGGCCCTCGCGAGAGCGTCGTCGATGCGGCGCTCGAGGTCGGTGTCGTCCACGAGCCCGAGCTGCGTCAGCCGCATCCGGCACGCGAGGATGCCGACGGCGAGCGCCCGCTGACGCGGTTCGCTTGCGATCGGGAGCGCGTTCGTTGCGACACGGAGGGCGAGCAGGAGCTCGATCCTCGGGTCTTCGCCGTTCAGTCCGATGACGGAGGGGATCAGTTCGGAGAGGCGCGAGCGTGCGCGGTCGGAGGTGCAGTCGTTGACCATGCGTGCAAGGAAGGCGAGCGCGGGATGCGTGCAGGCGGGGTGATCGCTCCACCGTTCGCCCGCGAGGTAGGAGGCGAACTCCATGAAGCACGCGCCCTTGCGCGGCGTGCGGTGGCGCCCGGCGGACAGGATCGGAACGAGTGCCGGACCGCGGTCCGTGATCTTCGTCATCGTTGGCCTCCCAACCGAACGAGGAACCCTGCATCCAGTGTGCTCCTGATCCGCCGACTAGACCAGTGCCGACAGTGCTCTGGGAGCCACTTGTCAGCCGTCGCGAATAGCGTGTCGGGATGAATGAGAAAGAGCTCTTCCTGCAATCGGATGCCGCGCTGCGCTCCGTCGTCGATCAGATCTCGCCCGAACAACTCGATTCCCCCGCACCCGCCGAGTGGTCCCGCAAGGAGAATCCGGTGCTGCGCGACATCCTCGCCTCCCATGCCTACGACGAGGCCTGGGTCCCTGACGTGCTCGCCGGGCGCACCATCGATGAGGTCGGCGACAGCTACGCCGGCGACCTCCTCGGCGACGATCCGATCGCTGCCTATGACCGAGTTCATGACGCGGCGACCGCAGCGGTCGAGGCGACGACCGACCTCGACGCCGTCGCGCACCTGACGTACGGCGACTTCCCGGTCCGTGAGTACTTCGTGCACACCGCGATCTACCGTGCGTTCCAGGCCTGGTCGATTGCGAAACTTCTCGGCATGGAGTACTCACTGCCACCGGAGCTCGTCGAAGGACTATGGGAGCATGTCGGGCCGCAAGTGGATGCGTTCCGCGAGATGGGCGTCTTCCCACCGGAGATCGAGGTGCCGGCGGACGCCGACAGTGAGACCCGGCTGCTCGCGAGGGTCGGGTACCTCACACCCTGACCAGGCAGGGGCCTCGCGCCCAGTGCTGCCTACACTGGAGCCATGCGCATCCACATCGCGACCGACCACGCCGGCCTCGACTTCAGCCGCACGCTCCAGGATCACCTCCGCTCGGCCGGCCACGAGGTCATCGACCACGGGCCCGCGGAGTACGACGCGCTCGATGACTACCCGTCGTTCTGCATCAACGCGGCCATCGGCGTTGTCGTCGACCAGCAGGCAGGGCTCGAATCTCTCGGCGTCGTCTTCGGCGGGTCGGGCAACGGGGAGCAGATGGCGGCGAACAAGGTGCGCGGCGCGCGCGCGGCGCTCGTCTGGAGCGCGGCGACGGCGCAACTCGCGCGCGAGCACAATGACGCGAACGTGATCTCGATCGGCGCGAGGCAGCACACCGTCGACGAGGCGATCGAGTTCATCGACGTGTTCGTTGCGACGCCATTCTCGGGCGAGGAGCGGCACGCGCGACGCATCGCCCAGCTCGCAGAGTACGAGGACACCGGCGCGATCGCGGGCAAGTCGGTCGACTGACGTGCCAGAGGGTCACTCCGTCCACCGCATCGCCCGCCAGTTCGCCAGGCACTTCGTCGGACACCGGGTCGAGGCGAGTTCGCCGCAGGGTCGTTTCGTCGAGGGGGCCGCGGAGCTCGACGGGCTCCGGATGACGGAAGCCAAAGCCGTCGGCAAACAGCTGTTCCTCGGCTTTGAGGGCGACCTGTGGCTGCGCGTGCACCTGGGGATCTACGGCGCCTGGGACTTCGCGGGTGACATCACTGCTGACGCGACCACGGCATCCGCGAACGG
>DAITPJ010000097.1:0-3852 GCA_036833635.1 Terrimesophilobacter sp. | reverse complement strand
CCGCCCGAGCCCATCGGGCAGGTGCGGCTGCGACTCCTGACCGACACCGCCGTCGCCGACCTGCGCGGCGCCATGGCGTGCGAACTCCTCGACAACGAAGGCGTCGCATCCGTGCTCGCGAAGCAGGGCCCAGACCCGATGCTCGACGACGGCCAGGAGGCCGAAGACCGGTTCACCGCGACCGTGCGCACGAAGCAGACCCCGATCGGCCTGCTCCTCATGGACCAGTCCGTCGTGAGCGGCATCGGCAACGTCTACCGCGCGGAGCTCCTGTTCCGGGCCGGGCTCAACCCGCACACGCCAGGCAGGCTCGTGCCAGAGGAGACTGTGCGCGAGCTCTGGCGCGATTGGTCCCGGCTGCTGCACATCGGCGTCGAGACCGGCCAGATGCTGACGATGGACGACCTCGACCCGGATGCCTACCGGCGGGCACTCGCGAGCCGGGCCGACCGGCACTGGGTCTACCACCGCGAGGGACTGCCGTGCAGGGTATGCGGCACCAACGTCGTCATGGAGCTCGCCGCCGCCCGCAAGCTCTACTGGTGCCCGGTCTGCCAAGCTTGAGCACATGAGACGTACGCCCCACTTCGTGACGACCGATCCCGACGAGGTCAGGAAGCTCATCCGGGAGAACCCGTGGGCGACGATCGTCGCGAACACGTCGAAGGGGCTCGTCGCGGCGCACTACCCTGTCATGCTCGAGGAGGGGCGCGATGAGATCAGCATCGTGAGCCACGTCGGCAAGCCGGATGACCGCTCGCTCGAGCTGGGCTCGGCCGAGGTGCTCGTGGTCATCCAGGGCGCGCACGGTTACATCTCGCCAGGGTGGTACGGCGACATTCCCGCAGTGCCGACCTGGAACCACTCGACGGCGCACCTCTACGGAGTGCCGCAGATCCTGAGCGACGAGGAGAACTGGCGCGTGCTCGACGAACTCGTCGAGCACTTCGAGGGCCGGATGCCGCATCCGAAACTCCTCAAGGACAACGAGGAGTACGGGCGCAGCATCTTCGACGGCACGGTGGGCTTCCGCATCGTGGTGACCCGGTTCGAGGCGCGGCTCAAGCTCAGCCAGAACAAGCCGGAGGACATCAAGCACACCGTCATCGACGAGCTGGACCACGGCGACAACTACGCGCATCCGCAGCTCGCCGAGGACATGCGTCGCGTGAACAAGCTCCCCGACCCGCCCGTCGCCTGACGTGCACCCACCCGCCCGCCGCGTAACGCACCCACCCGCTGGTCGAGTGCCGCGCGCAGCGCGGTGTATCGAGACCGCCACCTCACTATCGAAAGATCGCCATGACCACTCTCCGGAACGCTCGCCTCGACGACCGAATCGTCGATGTCCGCCTCGAGGGCGGCCGCATCGCCGCGGTCTCCCAGGCCGGTTCGCAGGGCAACGGCGAGTCCATCGACCTCGAAGGCCGCTGGCTGCTGCCGGGGCTGTGGGATCACCACGTTCACCTCACGCAGCACGCCCTCACGCTGCGTCGCGTCGACCTCGCGGGCGTCGCCTCGGCCGCCGAGGCGGCGAGCATCATGGCCGCCGCCCTCACGGCCGCGCCACCCGAGCCCGGCCTGCCCCTCGTCGGCGGCGGGTTCCGCGACGGGCTCTGGCCTGATGCACCGAGCCTCGAGCTGCTCGACGCCGCCGTCGGCGACACGCCCACCGTGCTCGTGAGCGGCGACCTCCACACGACGTGGCTCAACTCGACGGCGCTCGCGAAGTACGGCTTCGCCGGTCACCCCACCGGTGTGCTCGTCGAGGATGACTGCTTCGCCGTGACGGCAGCGCTGCAGGATGTTCCCGAGGCGACGCTCGTCCAGTGGCTCACGGATGCCGCGAGCCAGGCTGCGGCCCGCGGTGTCGTCGGCGTCGTCGAGCTCGAGATGGCCGGGAACATCGACGATTGGCGGCGCCGTTTCGCCGATGGATTCCGTGGCCTGCGCATCGACGCGGGTGTCTACTCGCCCTATCTCGACGCGGCGATCGCCGCCGGCAATCGTACGGGCGACGTGCTCGACAGCGAAGGGCTGCTCAGAGTGGGCCCCTTCAAGATCCTCACCGACGGATCGCTCAACACCCGCACGGCTTACTGCGTCGAGGCCTACCCGGGCACGACCGAGCGTGGGCTGCTCACGGTCCCGACCGAGGAACTCCTGCCCCTCCTGCGCGCGGCCGTCGAGGCCGGCATTGCTCCTGCCGTTCACGCGATCGGCGACGACGCGGTTCGGCTCGTGCTCGACGCGTTCGAGCTGCTCGGAGGCTCCGCTTTGCCTCGGGGCACCCGCATGGAGCACGCCCAGCTCGTGCTGGCCGCGGACTTCCCGCGCTTCGCCGAACTCGGGGTCGCCGTGAGCGCCCAACCGGAGCATGCCATGGACGATCGCGACGTCGCCGAGCACTACTGGCCCGGCCGCACCGACCGCGCGTTCGCGTTGCGGTCGCTGCTCGATGCCGGCGCCGAACTGATGTTGGGGTCCGATGCGCCGGTCTCTCCGCTCGACCCCTGGGTCACCCTCAGCGCCGCCGTCACCAGATCGCGGGATGGGCGCGAGCCGTGGCATCCGGAGCAGGCGATCTCGGTGAGCGAGGCGATTGCGGCATCCACCCACACGACCGTCGCCGTGGGCGAGCCCGCCGACCTCATCGCGGTCGACCTGGACCCGTGGAGCGCGAGCGGCGACGCGCTGCGCGCCATGCCGGTCGCCCTCACTCTTCTCGCGGGCAACCCGACCCACTCAGCCCTCTGACCTCACCGCTCCCTGAGGAGGGCGCGGGACAGAGGGCGACACAGTGCGGGGGATAACCCCACCACGGATTCGGGCGGCCGCCGGATGCCGCGGCGCCGCGAACCCGACGACGCTGGAAGCATGTCATTCCTTCGTCGTCCCCGAGCCACCCTCGTCGCGTCAGCGATCGCCGTCATCTCGGCGATCGGCATCGCCGCGACGGTGAGCGGATGCGGCTTCGTCGGCGGCGGGACGATCAGCACGATCGGCGAGGTCGAGTTCGATAGTCCACTGGCCATCCCACCCCTGGCCGAATCGCACATTGACGACCGGGGGCGTCGCGTCTTCGACCTGACGGCCCAGCGCAGCGCATCCGAATTCGTCGATGGCCGCACGACCACGACGTGGGGCTTCAACCAGGACTACCTCGGCCCGACCTTGAGAGCCGCGCGCGGCGAGAGCGTGCTCGTGAACGTGCACAATGCGCTGGATGTGCCCACGACCGTCCACTGGCACGGGATGCACCTCCCGGCGCGCATGGACGGCGGCCCCCACCAGATGATCGCAGCGGGCGCTGACTGGTCACCGACATGGACGATCGACCAACCGGCCACGACGCTCTGGTACCACCCGCATCCGCATGGCAAAACCGAGAAACACGTCACGATGGGTCTCGCCGGCCTGTTCATCCTCGACGACCCGGTCGAAGCGGCGCTCCCGCTCCCGCGCGACTACGGCGTCGACGACATCCCGGTCATCGTTCAGGATGTGCGCTTCACGGATGACGGCCAGCTCACGACGAGCACGCGCGGGTTCGTCGGCCCGGTCGGCGACCAGCTGCTCGTGAACGGCACGCTCGGCCCGTACCTCGACGTCACGACCGATGTCGTGCGCCTTCGCCTGCTCAACGGCTCCGCGGCGCGCGTGTATGACTTCGGGCTGAGCGATGGTCGAGACCTCGCCCTCATCGCGACCGATGGCGGGCTCCTCGAACAGCCGTACGAGACGGGCCACGTGCAGCTGTCGCCCGGCGAGCGGGCCGAGGTACTTGTGCGCATGTCGCCGGGCGAGAGCGTCACGCTGCGCTCGACCCCGCCAGACCTCGGGCTCGACACG
>DAITPJ010000096.1:1621-7185 GCA_036833635.1 Terrimesophilobacter sp. | reverse complement strand
TTCATCAACAGCTACCGCAAGAACCAGCGCAACCCGTACCAGGGCACGATCGACGAGCTCGAGGACTGGCAGTTGGGCGGCGCGGTATCGGCGACCGCGACGACCACGAGGTCGGCCGAGGCCGAGGCCATCGACCACCTCCCCGACAGCGCCGTCAAGGACGCGCTGCAGTCGATCCCCGAGGACTTCCGCCTTGCGGTGTACCTCGCCGACGTCGAAGGCTTCTCCTACCAGGAGATCGCCGACATCATGAAAACCCCGGTGGGCACCGTCATGAGCCGCCTGCATCGCGGCAGGCGGATGCTGCGCGAGCTGCTCGCCGAATACGCAACTTCTGGAGCGAAGAAATGACCGACTGCGGATGCGAGAAAGCGCTCGCCGAACTCGAAGAGTACCTGCACAACGAGTTGTGCCGCGAAGACTACGACGACATCGTCGAGCACATGAAGAACTGCCATGACTGCGAGGGCGAGGCCAGGGTCGGCCACGTGCTCACCCAGGTCGTGCAGCGCGCCTGCAAGGAGACCGCCCCCGAGGAGTTGCGCGTTCAAGTGCTTCTGCGCATCCGGGAGCACTCAGCAAGTTCATAGCCCGCACACAGGCGACGTCGAACGCCGCGTGTGAGAACTGCAGGGTGACCGATCTTCGACGCCCGCCGGCGCTCGTGCGCACTGACGGTGCGCGCATCCGTGCCCTTGTCGTCGACGATGAGGAATCGCTTGCCGACCTCCTCTCGATGGCGCTGCGCTACGAAGGGTGGGAGGTCGCCTCCGCCGGCCTCGGCCACCGGGCGATCTCGCTTCGGCGCGAATTTCGGCCCGACATCGTCGTGCTCGACGTCATGCTCCCCGACATCGACGGGCTCGAGGTGCTGCGCAGGCTGCGTGCCCACGGCTATGCAGGACCTGTGCTGTTTCTCAGTGCGAAGGATGCCGTGCGCGACCGGGTTGCGGGCCTCACGGCGAGCGGAGACGATTACGTGACGAAGCCGTTCAGTCTCGAGGAGGTCGTCGCCCGACTGCGCGGACTTCTTCGCCGCAGTGCGCTCGTCGCGACCGCGACCGAGGATCCAGAGGTGCGCGTCGGCGATCTCGTGCTCAATGAGGAGAGCTACGAGGTGCACCGGGGAGATGTGCCGATCGACCTGACCGCGACCGAGTTCGAGCTCCTGCGCTACCTCATGCGCAACCCGCGGAGCGTGCGGAGCAAGGCGCAGATCCTCGACCACGTCTGGAGCTACGATTTCGCAGGCCGCTCGAGCATCGTCGAGCTCTACATCTCCTACCTGCGCAGGAAGATCGACACCCTCGGGCCGCCCATGATCCACACGGTGCGCGGGGTCGGCTACGCCATCCGGCCGGTCACCCCGTGACCCTGCGCAGGAAGCTCGTCGTCGGGATCATGCTGCTCCTCGCGCTCCTGAGCATCATCATCGGCACCGTGAGCGTCGCCGTGCTGCGACAGGCGCTCACTGCACGGCTCGACCAGCAGCTCAACAGCGCCCTGCATCGGGTCGAGACCTTCCTGCCTCCAGGGCAGGGCTCGGACCCGACCACGGCGCCCGGCGTTGGCGACGCCCAGGGCGCGGGCACGCTCGGTCTCGTCGTGCACGATGGCGTGATCCTCGCGCCGCAGTACTTCGATGAGGCAGCGAACCTGCGGGCGCTGAGCAACGGGCAACAACGGGTGCTCCTTGCGCTCGAGTCGTCAGGACCCACGACCGTGCAGCTCGGCGGGAGCCTCGGGTCGTACCGGGTCGTGACCGCCAGGACCATCTTCGGCGACGAGCTCATCGTCGGCCTGCCCATGCGCGAGGTCGACGCGACAACACTGCAGCTCACCGCGATCGTCGGGGTCGTCGCCCTGGCCGGTCTTGCCATCGCCGCGGTTGCGGGCACCCTTTTCGTTCGGCTCGCCCTTCGGCCGCTCTCCGGGGTGGCCGAGACCGCGACACGGGTCTCCGAGCTGACTCTCGACAGGGGAGATGTGGCGCTCGCCGAGCGGGTTCCGGATGCCGACACCGACTCCGAAACGGAGGTCGGCCGAGTGGGAGCGGCGCTCAACCGCCTGCTCGAGCACGTCGCGTCGGCGCTCACCGCCCGGCAGGCGAGCGAGAACAAGGTGCGTCAGTTCGTCGCGGATGCCAGCCACGAGCTGAGGACGCCGCTCGCCTCGATCCGTGGCTACTCCGAGCTCACGCGTCGCAGCGGGCACAAGCTCCCGGAGGACATCACGACGGCGCTCTCGCGTATCGAATCCGAATCGATCCGGATGACAGCGCTCGTCGAGGAGCTACTTCTGCTCGCGCGGCTCGACGAGGGCTCGGAGTTGCTGCCGGAGCCGGTCGATCTCGCCGCTCTCGTAGGCGACGCCGTCGCCGATGCGCGCGCGAGCGCACTGGGCCACGAGTGGCTGCTCGAGGTAGATGAGGGTGCGACGAGCGCGGTGGGGGACGCCTCGCGGCTCCAGCAGGCGGTCGCGAACCTCCTGGCCAACGCTCGGGTCCACACGCCGGAGGGCACGGTCGTGACCACGGCGTTGCGGCGTGACGGGGACACCCTCGTCCTGACGGTCGCGGATGATGGCCCCGGCATCCCGGTCGATCTTCTGCCGAACTTGTTCGAGCGTTTCGTACGGGGAGACGGCTCGCGCTCCCGGGCGGCCGGGAGCACAGGCCTCGGCCTCGCGATCACGCGCGCGATCGCGGAGGCCCACGGTGGGAGCATCGGGGTCGAGAGCAAGCCGGGAAGCACACGGTTCTCGCTGACCCTGCCGGTTGACGCCATTCCCGCTGCCGCTCCCTGAGGCACTACTCCTCCACAGGTCCCTGGGGAACGAGTTGTCCCAAGATTCGAGCTTTCCCCTTCCCTCTTATCTTCGAATCTGACATGATGGATTCATGCCCAGTTCCGTAGCTATCTTCGCCACAGCCCTCGAGGCCGTGCGAGTTGCGGTCGCCGCGATCCCGGACGACCTCGGGAGCGTGAAGGGTCTGGACGACCATGCATTGCTGGAGACTCAGCGCGGTCTCGCCGATCTCCGGCGGGTCATCGACGCCCGCTCATCCGTCTTCGCCGGCGAAGTCGCGTTCCGGTCGCGTCGGGATCTGGGGTACTCCGGTCTGGCACAGCGGGAGGGCTTCCAGAGCGCGGAGAAGCTGGTGCAGAGTGCCACAGGGTCCACGGCGCGGGACGCCTCCACTCTCGTCGCGGTGGGAACCCTCGTGCATGAGGCTATGATCGACGACGCCGTCGACCCGGCAACCGGCGAGGTTCCGGAAGGCTTCACCGTGCGCGAGCCGTGGCTGACCGCCGTCGGCGCGGCCGTGACCGCCGGAGCCCTGACGGTGGAGGCCGCCCGATCCATCAAATCCGGACTCGGTGAGCCCGCCGTCGACGAGCAGGGAGTCGGCGTCACCGCCGAGAGCCTTGCCGGCGCCGTCGCCAGGCTGCTGGAGGAGTCCGCCGGGCTCGACGCGGACCGCGTCTTCAAGCTGGCGCGTCAACTCCGCGATGAGCTCGACCTGGACGGGATCGCGGTACGGGAACAGCAGATCTACGACCAGCGGGCATTCCGCCGCACGAAGCGTCCCAACGGGTTGTCGCGGTTCACCCTCGATCCCGACCTCGAGACGGCCGCGCTCCTGGACGACCTCTTCGACAACCTGCTCTCACCGAGGCGCGGAGGGCCGCGTTTCGTGGACCCGGACGCCCAGGTGTGGGCGCAGAGCGTGCTGGACGACCCTCGAAGCAATGACCAGTACCTCCACGACGCCATCACCGGACTCCTGCGACTCGGGATTGCCACCGACCACGCCGAGACGCCCCGCATTGTCGGCTCGCGCACCCCGGCTGTCCGAGTCCTGGTCACCGAGGATGCAATCGCGACGGGGACGGGAGCGGGGCGCATAGAGGGAACAGACATCCCGATCTCGATCGACAGCGTGAAGCGGATCGCCTGCGAGGGCGGGATCCTGCCGATTCGGTTCACCGAGACGGACGATGTGGTCGCCCTGGGGCGGGAGGAGCGCCTCTTCACCGGGCGGCAGAAGGTGGCCCTGGCCGCCCGGGACGGCGGATGCCTATGGCCGGGCTGCGATCGATCGCCGAACTGGACCGAAGCCCATCACATCAACCCTTGGGCCAGCGGCGGAAAAACCGATCTCTGTGACGGAGTGCTCCTCTGCCGCCATCACCACATGCTCCTGCACAACAATCACTGGACCATCGTGCGGCGGGAGTCCCGGTACTGGCTGATCCCGCCACCGGATATCGACCCAGGGCAGGAGCCCATCCCCCTGCCCTCGAAATCGACCGCCCTGCACGACCTCCACCGAGTACGACGACAGGCGGAGGCCGTCAGGCGAAGCGGCTAGTCGACGAGCTGGATTGCGGAGGCGAAGTTCGTACCGCGCGTGAACTGAAGCTGCATGTGCAGCCAGGCGAGGGCCTCCATGGTGCGGGCCTGCGAGAGCGCGCCCGTGTCGATCACGCGGAAACCGGCCTTCTCGCCGAACGCGAGAACCGCGGCCTTCGCGTCCGCGTCATCCGCCGCAACGAGCAGGTCAAGCGCCTCGCCGTTCTTGTCGCCTGCGATGACATTGCTCGCGAAGATGGTGTTGAAGGCCTTGACGATCGTCGCCTGCGGCGCGAGCTTCGCGATCTCCTCGGCGCCGGACGTGTCGGCCTCGGTGGCGAGTCCGGTGAATTCGGCGTTGAGCGGGTTCGTGGCGTCGATGATGATCTTGCCGGCGAAACCGCCGAACGCCGTGACGATCTCGGGCACAGCCGACCACGGCACGGCAAGGGCGACGATGTCACCCGCGGCGACGGGTCCGAGGTCTGCGACGCTCACGTTACCGCCGAGCTCGCCAGCAAGAGTCCTGCCCTGCTCCTCGTTGCGCACGAGGATCTCGACGTCGTAGCCCGCCGCGAGTGCGCGCGTGGCGATGCCGCGTGCGACGTTTCCTGCCCCGACGATGCTGATGGTGTTCGAACTCATTCTGTCCTGCTCCCAAATAGTTGAATGTTCAAGTACCTCTACCGTAGCGGAACTCTCTTGAATGTTCAACTAAATTTGCTAAGCTGAGCACATGCCCACATCCGAACCGTTTCGTTGGCTCAACGACGATGAGCAGCGGGCCTGGCGCGCCTACCTCGCGGCGACGGCGCGCCTGCAGCAGCGGCTCGATCGGGACCTCCAGCAGAAGTCGGGGATGCCGCACGCGTACTACATGATCCTCGCGATGCTCTCGGAAGCGCCCGAGCGGGGAATGCGGATGACGGATCTCGCCGAACTTCTGTCGTCCTCGCCGAGTCGGCTCTCGCACGCCATCCGGAAACTCGTCGACCTCGGGTGGATTCGCAAGGATGCCGACCCCGCCGACGGCCGTGTCACGTGGGCATGTCTTACCGACGACGGGATGCGCGTCGTCGTCGACGCCGCACCCGACCACGTCACGACCGTCGTCGACGCCCTCTTCGACCGGCTCACGCCCGAGCAGGTCGAACAGCTCACGGAGATCTCGACCGCCATGCTCTCCGACGAACCCGCCGCGGCATCCG
>DAITPJ010000096.1:0-1521 GCA_036833635.1 Terrimesophilobacter sp. | reverse complement strand
AGCGCGCACCTACGAGACGGTCAGCGCCCGTTCGATGATGTCCGCCTGCTCCTGGGCACTGCGCTTGCTCGACCCCGTCGCCGGCGATGCGGAGGCCGGGCGAGAGACCACCGACACCGGCCGCTTGTTCAGGCGCAGCAGCTCGAGGCAGATGAACGGCCAGGCGCCCTGGTTCTCCGGCTCCTCCTGGACCCAGACGAGCTCGGCATCCGGGTACTGGCCGATGACCGAGACGAGTTCGCGCAGCGGCAACGGGTAGTACTGCTCGACGCGGACGAGGGCGATGTCCTTGATGTCGCGCTTGTCACGCTCGGCGAGGAGGTCGTAGTGCAGCTTGCCCGAGTGCAGAAGCACGCGCTTGACGGTCGACCGGTCGGTGACGGTCGCGTCATCGATGACCGGCTCGAACCGTCCCGATGTGAAGTCGGCGACCTCACTCGTCGCACCGCGCAGGCGCAGCATCGACTTCGGGGTGAAGACGACCAGCGGGCGACGCGGACGAGCGTAGGCCTGGCGGCGCAGGAGGTGGAAGTACGACGCGGGCGTCGACGGGCGCGCGACGGTCATGTTGTTCTCTGCACACAGCTGCAGGTAGCGCTCGATGCGCGCAGAGGAGTGATCGGGCCCCTGGCCCTCGTAGCCGTGGGGGAGCAGCAGCACGACGCTCGAACGCTGGCCCCACTTCTGCTCTGCGCTCGAGATGAACTGGTCCACGATCGTCTGGGCGCCATTGGCGAAGTCCCCGAACTGGGCCTCCCACAGCACGAGCGCGTCGGCCCGTTCGACCGAGTAGCCGTACTCGTAGCCCATCGCCGCATACTCGCTCAGGAGCGAGTCGTAGATCCAGAACCGTGCCTGCGTTTCGGAGAGGTTCGCGAGCGGCAGCCACTCCTGGCCGTTGACCCGGTCGTGCAGCACGGAGTGGCGCTGCACGAACGTGCCGCGACGCGTGTCCTGGCCGGCCATGCGCACCGGGGTGCCCTCGAGGAGTACGGAGCCAAGTGCGAGCAACTCGGCGAACGCCCAGTCGATGTTGCCGTTGTGACTCATGTCGACGCGCTTCTGCAGGAGCGTCTGGAGCTTCTGGTGCACCGTGAACCCCGTGGGCGGGTTCGCATGCGCGTCGCCGATCGCGGCGATGACGCTCGCGTCGACGCCCGTCGACTCCGGTTCACCGGACGCGTCATCCTGCTGGGAGCCAGGGCGCTCGAGGTCGGAGACGGGGTTGCCGTCCTGCACGATGATGGGCATCGAGCCGGTCTGGGCCGCGTGGGTCTCGGCGAAGGCGCGTTCGAGCCGGTCCTGGAAGTCGGCGTGCGCCGCCTCGTACTCCTCCTGGGTGATGTCGCCGCGGCCGACGAGGGCCTCGGCGTAGAGGGTGCGGACGCTGCGCTTGGCCTCGATGAGGTTGTACATGAGGGGCTGGGTCATCGACGGGTCGTCGCCCTCGTTGTGACCGCGGCGGCGGTAGCAGACGAGGTCGATGACGACGTCCTTGTGGAACTCCTGCCGGAACGCGAA
>DAITPJ010000095.1:0-7251 GCA_036833635.1 Terrimesophilobacter sp. | reverse complement strand
GCGGCGACGGTCAGAAATGACCGTCGCTCTAAGCTCCAGCGCGCGCGCGCTCCAGGACGAGTTCGCGCACGCGGGCGGCATCCGCCTGCCCCTTCATGGCCTTCATGACCGCACCGATCACGGCGCCGGCGGCCTGCACTTTGCCGTCCCTGATCTTCTCGAGCACGTCCGGCTGTGCGGCGAGCGCCTCATCGATCGCCGCGACGAGCGCGCTGTCATCCGATACGACCTTCAGCCCACGCATTGCGACAACCTCGCCCGGCGACCCCTCGCCGGCGATGACGCCCTCGAGCACCTGTCGGGCGAGCCGGTCGGTGAGCTCGCCCGACTCGACAAGCGCGACAAGCGCCGCGACATCGGCCGGCGCCACGAGCGAGGATGGGTCGACCGAGCCGGCGTTTGCGAGCCGCGCGATCTCGCCCGTCCACCACTTGCGCGCCTGCGCCGGGGCGGCACCCGCCGACACGGTGTCCTCGACCTCGACGAGCAGGCCGGAGTTGACGACATCCTGGAACTCCAGGTCCGTGAAGCCCCACGACTCCTTGAGGCGGCGGCGGCGCACGGCGGGCGGTTCCGGCAGTGCCGCGCGGAGCTCATCGATGAGGGCAGCTGAGGGCTCGACGGGCAGCAGGTCGGGCTCAGGGAAGTACCGGTAGTCGTCGGCGTCGCTCTTCGGTCGGCCGGCGAGGGTCGTCCCCGAGTCCTCGTGCCAGTGCCGGGTCTCCTGGGTGATCGTGCCTCCCGCCGCGAGGATGGCGGCCTGCCGCTGGATCTCGTAGCGGATGGCGCGCTCGACACTGCGCAGGCTGTTGACGTTCTTCGTCTCGGTGCGGGTGCCCAGGATGCCGGAGCCGCGCGGCGAGAGCGAGATGTTCGCGTCGCAGCGCAGGTTGCCGCGCTCCATCCTGGCTTCGCTGATGCCGAGGGCCGTGACGATGTCGCGGATCGTCGACACGTACGCCTTCGCAAGTTCCGGCGCGTCGCCTTCCGCACCCGTGATCATCTTCGTGACGATCTCGACGAGCGGGACGCCCGCACGGTTGTAGTCGACGAGCGAATACTCTGCGCCGTGGATGCGGCCGGTCGCCCCACCCACGTGCGTGAGCTTGCCGGCGTCCTCCTCCATGTGGGCCCGCTCGATCTCGATGCGGAAGGTCTTGCCACCGGCCAGTTCCACCTCGACGACCCCGTCGTGCGCGATGGGTTCGTCGTACTGGCTGATCTGGTAGTTCTTGGCGAGGTCGGGGTAGAAGTAGTTCTTGCGCGCGAACCTGCTCGACGGCGCGATCTCACAGCCCAGCGCGAGGCCGAGGCTGATCGAGTACCGGATGGCCTGCTCGTTGACGACCGGGAGCGATCCCGGCAGGCCGAGGCACACGGGCGTGACCATGGTGTTCGGCTCCTCCGCGCTACCGGATGCCTGGTTCGCCGCCGCGGCCGGGTTCGGCGCCGAAGAGAACATCTTCGTCTCCGTGTTGAGCTCGACGTGGACCTCGAAGCCGAGCACCGGCTCGAAGAGCTCGAGAGCCTTGTCGAAGTCCATGAGTTCCGTGGCGCTCATCGGATGCGCCCTTCCCGTGCGGTGGGTGTCACGACAGGCGCGACCGGAGAAGATGGGCCGAGCGGATGCATCGGCGCTCGACTCAGAAGCGAACTCCCCCAGTTCGCCTCGAGCAGCGCCTCGAGCGTCGCGCCGACCGTGTAGAGGCGCGCATCCTCGTGAGCCGGCGCCATGAGCTGGATGCCGGTCGGCAGGCCGTCCTCGGGGGCGAGACCCATCGGAAGACCCATTCCGGGAACGCCGGCAAGGTTGGCCGGGATGGTCGTGACGTCGTTGAGGTACATCGCGAGCGGGTCCTCGAGTTTCTCGCCCAGCTTGAACGCCGTCGTGGGTGCCGCAGGCGAGACGAGCACGTCGGCCTTCTCGAACGCCGCGTCGAAGTCTCGCTGGATGAGCGTGCGCACCTTCTGGGCGCTCCCGTAGTAGGCGTCGTAGTACCCCGCACTCAGCGCGTAGGTGCCCAGGATGACGCGGCGCTTGACCTCGGCGCCGAAGCCCGCCTCGCGCGTGGCCGCCATCACCTCCTCGACCGTCCCGCCCCCTGGAGGGTTGACGCGGAGCCCGAACCGCACGCTGTCGAACTTCGCCAGGTTGCTCGATGCCTCCGCAGGCAGGATCAGGTAGTAGGCCGCGATCGCGTACCGGAACGACGGCGCCGACACCTCGACGATCTCCGCGCCGGCTGCCGCCATGAGCTCGAGCGCCTCGGCGAAACGTGCGCTGACCCCGGCCTGGAACCCTTCGCCGCCGAGCTCGTCGACGACGCCGATGCGCATTCCCTTGAGCGACCCGGATGCCGCCCCGGCGCGCGCTGCCTCGGCGAACGACGGCCAGGCGTCCGTGAGCGATGTCGAATCGTGCGGGTCATGGCCGCCGATGACGTCGTGCAGGAGTGCGGCGTCGAGCACCGTCCGGGTGACGGGGCCGACCTGGTCGAGCGAGGAGGCGAGCGCGATCGCACCGTAGCGGGAGACGCCGCCGTAGGTGGGCTTCATGCCGACCGTCCCCGTGACCGCAGCGGGCTGGCGTATCGATCCGCCGGTGTCGCTGCCCAGCGCGAGCGGGGCCTCGAAGGCCGCGACCGCCGCGGCCGAGCCACCGCCGGATCCGCCCGGGATCCGCTCGAGGTCCCACGGGTTATGCGTCGGACCGAAAGCGGAGTGCTCCGTGGAGGAGCCCATCGCGAACTCGTCCATGTTCGTCTTGCCGAGCGGGATGAGCCCTGCCTCGCGCAGTTTGCGCACGACTGTCGCGTCGTACGGCGGGATCCACCCTTCGAGGATGCGCGAGCCCGCCGTCGAGGGCATGTCCTTCGTGCACAGCACATCCTTGATCGCGACGGGCACTCCCGCGAGCGGGCCGAGCGTTGCGCCGCCGCGTCGCGCGTCGTCGACAGAGGCTGCGGTCGCGAGCGCGTCGGCGGAGACGTGAAGGAAGGCGTGGACGTCGCCATCGACCTGGGCGATGCGGTCGAGGTGCGCCTGCGTCGCCTCGACTGAGGAGACTTCGCCCGACTGCAGCTTGTCGGCGAGAGACGAGGCACTCAGGCTGATGAGGTCGGCTGTCGACGCCGCCATCACTGCTCCTCCCCGAGGATCGCGGACACCTTGAACCGGTCCCCGTCCCGCTCTGGCGCGCCGGCGAGCGCCTGTTCTGCCGTGAGCGTCTCGCCGACGACATCCGGTCGGAAGACGTTCGTGAGCCGGATCGGGTGCGACGTCGCCGGAACGTCGGATGTCGCGACCTCAGAAACGGTGGCGATCGACTCGATGATGATTCCGAGCTCCCCGGTCAGTTTCTCGATCTCGTTCGGGGTGAGCGCGATGCGCGCGAGGCTCGCAAGGTGGGCGACCTGGGCGGCATCGAGGGGTGACGGGGTTGTTTCAGGCACCGTCCAATCCTATTCGCCAAACGGAGGAGGACCGGCCCGGGCCCTGCGAGCGCGCGAGCACACCCTCGTCGGCGGCTCGGCCTACTTGCCTGCTGCGGCGATGGTCACGCCGGCGTCGTTCATGACGAGACCCCCGGCGTTGATGCCGATGAGCGCGAAGTTGCGCATCGACTCACTGCCGCGCTCGAAGTAGCCGATGTGCCAGATCGACGGGCTGAGCGGCTGGCCGGTGACAGCGTCGATCCCTCCGGAGACGCCCATCCGGTGGGCGCCGTACGCCGGCGCACCCGGATCGCTGCCGTAGAAGGCGGTGTTGGCGACGGGGTCGCCGTCGGCCTCCCCTACGTAGACGTTCCCGCCCCGCACGGCGAGTGCCGAGACGGACTGCGCTGAACTCCCAGGGGAGCCGACGACCGCGAGAGCGTCGATCTGGAAGTCGGCGTGCTGAAGGGCCATCATGACGGCCGTCGAGCCGTAGGAGTGCGCCACGACCGAGAGGTACGGCTGGTGGGATCCGCGCACTCCCTGCAGCCCCTCGATCGACCTTGTCAGGTAGTCCGCTCCCTGCTCGGCGAGGGTGAGCGACCCCACGTTGAGAAGGTGCGGGGTCTGGTAGCCCACCCAGGCGATCGTCGCGACGGTGCTCGAGGAGTCACCGAGTCGGGAGAGCCAGGCGAGCTGGTCCTGGTACAGGGTCGTCGCGGTGTCGGCCCAGTAGTCGATCTGGCCATCGATCGTGAAAAGCATTCCCGGGATGAGGTAGCTGACATAGTCGGCGGTCGTGAGATCGCCAATGGCGATCGCGGCGCGCCCGGGCGCCGTCGTGTCGAGACTCACAAGGGTTCGCGACGTCGTGTCGTCGTCGGGAGTGAGTGCGGCCCGGATCTGCGTGAGCATGTGGAGGTGATTGGTGACCTCGACGTTCATGCCGCGCCCGACTCCGGTGCGCAGTTGGGCCTCGAGCTTTGCGATCTCGTTCCCCAGGTACGCCCGGTTCGCCGCATCGCGCACCGCGAAGGGAATGCCTTCGAGGTTGCCGATGAGTTCTGGGGTCTGCCGGGTCAGCTTCTGGCGAACCGCCTGGCTCGCACTGCCCCACCACTGCGCGACGTCGACGACGGCGATCGGCCTCGAGAGCACGTCGGCGATCACGCCGGGATGATCCTTTACGTACTGGCCGAGGGTGTCCGCCGGCAGGATGCTGAGCTGGTCGAGCAGTGCCCTTCCGCCGAGCTTGGGGAGAAGGGTGATGTCGACAGGGGTGAGCTTCATGGCCGCACCGAACGCGGCGGAGGAGGGGACGGTGGCGGGCGCGATGTCGACCTGGCGAACGTGCTGGTCGAGCACCGGGGGCGCTTCGAGCACGCCAAAGTCGGCGCTCCCCCCACCCAGGGAAAGGGAAAGCGCCAATGCTGTCAGCTCCAGCAGCAACTCGGACACTTCCAATCGTTGGCGAGTCGGGTTCGAGGGGAACCGTCATCGCAACGCATGAACCGTTCGCCCCCCATAATAGGGGTAGAAGGCGAACTCTGCCAGCAATTCTCGTTTTTATCGGGCGGGAACTGTTATCTCTCCAGTCCCGCTGGCCCCTCCTGTAACAAGGTGACGAACTGCTCGACGGTGAGGATCGGTATTCCGAGCTCCTCCGCTTTGGTGAGCTTCGACCCCGCGCCAGGGCCTGCGGCCACATAGTCGGTCTTCTTCGACACGCTCGACGCAGCCTTGCCGCCAGCCGCGATGATCGCCTCCTGCGCCCCCTCGCGCGTAAAGCCTTCGAGGCTCCCCGTCGCGACGACGGTCAGCCCGGCCAGCGGCCCGCCCGCCGCGGCCGCTGCCCCCGGCCCTGGATGCCCCGGCGTCGAGAACTGGACTCCTGCCAGCGTCCACCGCTCGATGATCTCGAGATGCCAATCGACCGCGAACCAGTCGAGGAGCGCATCCGCGATGATGCCGCCGACCCCGTCGACGGTCGCGAGGGCGTCGCGATCCGCGGTGCGGATGGCGTCGAGTGAACCGAACCAGTCGGCGAGAGCGCGCGCGGCGACAGGGCCCACATGCCGGATGTTCAGGGCGACGAGAAGGCGCCAGAGCGGTCTGGCCCTGGCAAGCTCGAGCTGGGCGATGAGTTTGGTCGCGGCACTCGACACCACGAAGTCCTCGTCGCCGTCGAACTCGGCGGCATCCGGATCGAAGGCGGGGTCGGCATCCTTGCCGGTCTTCCTGCGCCTGCGCTTGAACGGTGTCTCGGTGTGCGGTGAACCGTCTTCGTCGAGCTTCACGTGGCCGTCTTCGCTGTCCCTGACCGTCACCGTGATCGGGAAGATGTCCTCGAGGGTGAGGGAGAACAGGCCCGCCTCCGTCACGAGGGGTGGCTCCTCGGGGAAGTCGGGTTGCGTGAGCGCCGCGGCACTCACCTCGCCGAGGCCCTCGATGTCGAGAGCACCACGACTGCCGATGTGCTCGACGCGCCCGCGAACCTGCGCGGGGCAGCTCCTGGCATTCGGGCATCTCAGGTCGATGTCGCCCTCCTTCGCCGGGGCGAGCTCCGTTCCGCACTCCGGGCACACGGCGGGCATGACGAACTCGCGCTCGCTGCCGTCGCGCAGCTCGACGACGGGCCCGAGCACCTCGGGGATGACGTCACCCGCCTTGCGCAGCACGACGGTGTCGCCGATGAGAACACCTTTCGCCTTGACGACATCCTGGTTGTGAAGCGTCGCCTGGCGCACTGTGGAGCCGGCCACCCGCACGGGCTCCATGACGGCGAAAGGCGTGACCCTTCCCGTGCGCCCGACGCTCACGACGATGTCGAGCAGCTTCGTGTTGACCTGCTCTGGCGGGTACTTGTAGGCGATCGCCCAGCGCGGTGCACGACTCGTGGCACCGAGCTCCTCGTGGAGCGCGAGCTCATCGACCTTGACGACGACGCCGTCGATCTCGTGCTCGACGCTGTCGCGGTGCTCGCCGAAGTACTCGATGAAGCCCGCCGCGTCCTCCGCGGAATGCTCGACCCGGTAGTGGCTGCTCGTCGGCAGCCCCCAACCCGCGAGAAGGTCGTACACCTCGGACTGGGCCGCGACGGGCGGGTCGGGCCACGCGCCGATGCCGTGGACGAGCATCCGGAGCCTGGAGAGCCGGTCGCGCATGAGCTCGAGTTGGGCGGGACTCTTTCCCTCTTCCTTCTGCCGCAGGCTCCCGGATGCCGCATTGCGCGGGTTCGCGAAAACTCGCTCGCCTGCGTCGGACTGTCTGGCGTTGAGTTCCCGGAAGGACTCCACGGGGAAGAACACCTCACCGCGCACCTCGACGATCGGCGGATGCCCCGAGCCCGTGAGGCGGGAAGGTATTCCGGTCAGGTAGCGGATGTTCTGCGTCACATCCTCGCCAACGACACCGTCGCCGCGCGTCGCCGCGCTCGTCAGCCGCCCGTTCTCGTAGCGCAGGTTGAGGGCGAGGCCGTCGATCTTGAGCTCGCACAGGTAGTCGATGCTGCGGCTCGCGGCCTTCTCGGCGCGGGCGGCCCAGGCCAGGAACTCCTCGACGGAGAACACGTTGTCGAGGCTCAGCATCCGCTCGGCATGCTGCACGGGCGCGAAGAGCGTCGTCTGCGCCCGACCACCCACGGTCTGCGTCGGACTGTCCTGGCCCTGGAGCTCGGGGAACAGGTGCTCGAGTTCCTCGAGCCGGTGCATCATCCGGTCGTACTCCGCGTCGTCGACGAGCACCTCGTCGCGCTCGTAGTACGCGTCGCGCAGTTCGAGGATACGGGTCGTGAGCGCGTCGGCCTCGGCCTTCGCTT
>DAITPJ010000094.1:3979-7294 GCA_036833635.1 Terrimesophilobacter sp. | reverse complement strand
CGCTCTAACCGCCTGAGCTATATCCCCGTGAGGCAGATACGAGAGTATCGCACCGCGCTCGGGTTTATGTAATTGTGGGCGTGGTCTCGATACACCGGGCCCCGCCCGGCACTCGACCAGCGGGAATCTGAGGGCGCCGTAGGTCGGCCGCGTGCGGGAGATCTCGATACGCCGGCCTGCAGGGCCGGCTACTCGATCTGAATCGCGCGTCGAGCTCTCGCTCGACACGGGATTCAGTTGTTCGTGAAGCCTACGAGCAGTCCGCCGGTGAGGCGCACGCTGAGGTTGTAGAGCGCCGACGAGATCGCTCCGAGTGCGGTTCCGATGACGACGCTGAGCACCGCGACCACGACCGTGAACAGCATGACCTTGACGAGCGAGAAGCTGTCGAGCACGTTGAACGTCGCATCCCCGAGAATGTCGATCATGATGTCGGTGAGCTGACCGAAAATGCCGGTCGAGTTCAGCACTATCCAGATGAGGAAGGCCGCGACGATCTGGACGATGCCCACGCACACCGAGACGAGGAACGAGAGCTTGACCGCCGACCAGAAGTCGATGTACACGAGCTTGAGGCGCACCTGCTTGGTGGCCGTCGCTCGCTGCGACTTGCGCTGAAGCTTCTCCGCGACGCTACTCATCTATTGCTTCGTCCTTCCCGACCTGGTCGGCATCCGTCTCGGCCTCGACCATCGGATCTGCCTCGCTGCCCTCGTCCTCGGCCTGACCGTCAAGGTTGCGTTCGCTGTTCTTCGCGATGGCGATGATCTTGTCATCGTCGGCGAACCGGGCGAACACGACACCCATCGTGTCACGACCCTTGGCCGGCACTTCGGCCACGGCAGAGCGTACCACCTTGCCGCTGGCAAGAACCACAAGGACCTCGTCGTCCTCCTCGACGATGAGCGCGCCGACGAGATCGCCCCTGGCCTCCTGCAGTTTCGCGACCTTGATTCCGAGTCCGCTGCGGCCCTGCAGGCGGTACTGCTCGACCTCCGTGCGCTTGGCGAATCCGCCCTCCGTCACCACGAAGACGTACCCGTCATCCTCGACCACCGAGGCGCCGAGCAGGTGGTCGCCCTTACGGAAGTGCATGCCGATAACGCCAGAGGTCGCCCGACCCATGGGCCGGAGAGCCTCATCGTCTGCGCGGAAACGGAGCGACATCCCCTTGCGTGAGACGAGCAGGATCTGGGAGTCCTCCTCGACGAGCAGCGCCGAGACGACCTCGTCGTCCTCGCGGAGGTTGATCGCGATGATCCCGCCAGAGCGGTTCGTGTCGTACTCGGTCAGGAGCGTCTTCTTGACGAGCCCATCGCGCGTCGCGAGCACGAGGTAGGTCGCCGACTGGTAGTCGGTGATGTCGAGGATCTGCGCGATCTCCTCGTCGGGCTGCAGCGCCAGAAGGTTCGCGACGTGCTGGCCTTTGGCGTCGCGCCCTGCCTCCTGCAGCTCGTAGGTCTTCGCCCGGTAGACGCGGCCCTTGTTGGTGAAGAACAGCAGCCAGTGGTGGGTCGTCGTGACGAAGAAGTGCTCGACGACGTCGTCGGCACGCAACTGTGCCCCGCGGACTCCCTTGCCGCCGCGATGCTGGCTGCGGTAGTTGTCACTCCGCGTCCGCTTGACGTAACCGTCGCGCGTGACCGTGACGACCATCTCCTCCTCGGGGATGAGGTCCTCGACGTTCATGTCGCCGTCGAAACCGAAGAGGATCTCGGTCCGGCGCTCGTCGCCGAAACGGTCGACGATCTCGGTGAGCTCCTGGCTCACGATGTCGCGCTGCCGCTGCGGCTTCTTGAGGATGTCCTTGTACTCTGCGATGAGCCGCTCGAGCTCGGCGGCCTGGTCCTGGATCTTCTGGCGCTCGAGGGCCGCAAGCCTGCGCAGTTGCAGGTTGAGAATCGCGCTCGCCTGCAACTCGTCTACCTTCAGCAGCTTCATGAGGCCGTCGCGCGCATCCTCGACGGTCGACGAACGCCGGATGAGGGCGATGACTTCGTCGAGCGCATCGAGCGCCTTGAGATAGCCGCGCAGGATGTGCGCATCCGCCTCCGCCTTGTTGAGCCGGAACTTCGTGCGCCGCACGATGACGTCGATCTGGTGCTCGACCCACAGGGTGATGAAGCTGTCGAGCGGAAGCGTGCGCGGGATACCGTCGACGATCGCGAGCATGTTCGCGCCGAAGTTCTCCTGCAGCTGGGTGTGCTTGTAGAGGTTGTTGAGCACGACCTTCGCGACCGCGTCGCGCTTGAGCACGATGACGAGTCGCTGGCCGGTGCGACCAGAGGTCTCGTCCCGGATGTCGGCGATCCCCGAGATCCTGCCTTCCTTGACGAGCTCGGCGATCTTGAGGGCGAGGTTGTCGGGGTTGACCTGGTAGGGCAGCTCCGTGACGACAAGGCACTGCCGGCCCTGGAGCTCCTCGACGTTGATGACCGCCCGCATCGTGATCGAGCCGCGGCCCGTGCGGTAAGCGTCCTGGATGCCTTTGACGCCGAGGATCTGGGCGCCCGTCGGGAAGTCTGGACCCTTGATGCGCTCGAGGAGCGCTGCGACGAGCTCTTCCCTGCTCGCCTCCGGGTTCGCGAGGTGCCAGAGCGCGCCCGCGCCGACCTCGCGCATGTTGTGCGGAGGGATGTTCGTGGCCATGCCGACGGCGATGCCCACGGACCCGTTGACCAGGAGGTTCGGGAACCGGCTCGGGAGCACGAAGGGTTCCTGCGTTCGGCCGTCGTAGTTGTCCTGGAAGTCGACGGTCTCTTCCTCGATGTCCCGCACCATCTCGAGGGCGAGCGGGGCCATCTTCGTCTCGGTGTATCGGGGTGCCGCTGCGCCGTCGTTGCCTGGGGAACCGAAGTTGCCCTGGCCGAGGGCGAGCGGGTAGCGGAGGCTCCACGGCTGGACGAGCCGCACGAGCGTGTCGTAGATCGACGCGTCCCCGTGCGGGTGGAACTGGCCCATGACTTCGCCGACGACGCGCGTGCTCTTGGAGAACGCCTTGTCCGGGCGGTACCCGCCGTCGTACATCGCGTAGATGACCCGCCGGTGGACGGGCTTGAGCCCGTCGCGCACCTCGGGCAGCGCACGCCCGACGATCACGCTCATGGCGTAGTCGAGATAGCTGCGCTGCATCTCCAGCTGGAGGTCGACCTGCTCGATCTTGTCGTGCGTGTGGTCGAGCTCTCGCCCCGCGATCTGGGGCTCGGCGGGCTCGGTGCTGTCTGGTTCGTCTGCCATGAATTCCTAAGAGTGGGGACTAGATGTCGAGGAAGCGAACGTCCTTGGCGTTCTTCTGGATGAAGTTCCGTCGTGACT
>DAITPJ010000094.1:0-3879 GCA_036833635.1 Terrimesophilobacter sp. | reverse complement strand
ATGTCGAGGAAGCGAACGTCCTTGGCGTTCTTCTGGATGAAGTTCCGTCGTGACTCGACGTCGTCTCCCATGAGCGTCGAGAACGTCTCATCTGCTGCGAGTGCGTCGTCGAGGGTGACCTGCTTGAGCGTTCGGGTCGCCGGATTCATCGTCGTCTCCCAGAGTTCCTGGTAGTCCATCTCGCCGAGACCCTTGTACCGCTGGATGCCGTTCTCCTTGGGGATCCGCTTGCCTGCGGCGATACCGTCCGCGAGAAGTGCGTCGCGCTCCTGGTCGGAGTAGACGTACTCATGCGGGGAGTTCGTCCACTTGAGCCGGTAGAGCGGCGGTTGTGCGAGATACACGTACCCGAGGTCGATGAGCGGGCGCATGTACCGGAACAGGAGCGTGAGCAGGAGTGTCGTGATGTGCTGGCCATCGACATCCGCGTCGGCCATGAGCACGATCTTGTGGTACCTGGCCTTGTCCGCGTTGAACTCCTCGCCGATCCCAGCCCCGAAGGCCGTGATCATCGCCTGCACCTCGTTGTTGGCGAGGGCCCGATCGAGCCTGGCCTTCTCGACGTTGAGGATCTTGCCACGCAACGGGAGGATCGCCTGCGTCTCCGGGTTGCGTCCCTGCACGGCGGAACCGCCGGCCGAGTCGCCCTCGACGATGAAGATCTCGGAGACGCTCGGGTCACTGCTCGAGCAGTCCCGCAGCTTGCCAGGCATGCCGCCGGACTCGAGAAGTCCCTTGCGCCTCGTCTGCTCGCGCGCCTTGCGTGCCGCCATCCTGGCCGCCGCGGCCTGGATCGACTTGCGGATGATGTCCCGCGCCTGGGCAGGGTTGCGGTCGAACCAGTCGTTGAGCTGGTCCCCCGTGACGCGCTGGACGAAGCTCTTCGCCTCGGTGTTGCCGAGCTTGGTCTTCGTCTGTCCCTCGAACTGCGGTTCGGCGAGCTTGACGGAGATGACGGCCGTGAGTCCTTCCCGGATGTCGTCTCCCGTGAGGTTCTCGTCCTTCTCCTTGAGGATGGATTTCTCTCGCGCGTACTTGTTGACGAGCGTCGTGAGCGCCGCGCGGAAGCCCTCCTCGTGGGTCCCGCCCTCGTGCGTGTTGATCGTGTTCGCGTAGGTGTGCACGCTCTCGAGATAGGCATTCGTCCACTGCATCGCGACCTCGATCGAGATCTTGCGCTCTGTATCTTCCGACTCGAAGGAGATTATCTCCTCGTGGAGCGGCTCGACCTTCTTGGCCGAGTTGAGGTACTCGACGTAGTCGACGAGTCCCTTCTCGTAGAGGTACACGACCGACACGGGCTCGCCGGTTCCCTCGAGGTCGCGCTCGTCGATGAGGGTGATCGAGAGCCCCTTGTTGAGGAAGGCGACCTGCTGGAAACGGGCGCGCAGGGTCTCGAAGTCGAAGTCGATCGTCTCGAAAGTGTCAGAGCTCGGCCAGAACGTGATGATCGTCCCGGTGCCCTCGACGGCCTCCTCCTGCTTGAGCGGTGCCTGCGGGACCCCGTGCCGGTACTCCTGGCGCCACGCGTGGCCCATCCGGTGGACTTCGACGGTCAACCGGCTCGAGAGGGCGTTGACGACCGACACACCGACGCCGTGCAGGCCCCCCGAAACCGAGTAGCCTCCCCCGCCGAACTTTCCACCGGCGTGGAGGATCGTCATGACGACCTCGACGCTCGACTTCTTCTCCTGCTTGTTCTGCGCGACAGGGATGCCACGGCCGTTGTCGACGACCCGGATTCCGCCATCCTTGGTCATCGTCACGATGATCTCGTCGCAGTAGCCGGCGAGCGCCTCATCGACCGAGTTGTCGACGACCTCGTACACGAGGTGGTGCAGGCCGCGAGGGCCGGTGGATCCGATGTACATGCCTGGACGCTTGCGCACCGCCTCAAGGCCTTCGAGAACCTGGATCTGGTCTGCACCGTAACTGTCGTCAGGCTGGGAGGGCGCGGGCTTGGCTGACATGAAAGTATCGGGCTCCTGACTGCTGGTTTCTTCGGGCTCCGCTCCTGTGACAGTAGCTGCCTCGACGACCCGTCAATTCTATCAAAGTCCAGGGTCATGAAACGCCGGATGCGGCGATCTGGGGACTTTATTTCACCCTGGGCACCTCTTTTGGCCACTTACCCGTAAGTATCGCGCGGACCACGCCCTGGAATTGATCTGGGGCCCCTTTTCCACGAGGGAACACCCGGGCCGTCGAAGCGGAGAGTCTGGATCCCGGCATCCGGATACTGCTGTGCGATGCGTGTGAGGATCTGGGAACGCATGAGGCGGAGTTGGGTCGCCCACGCCGTCGAGTCGCACGAGACCCACAGCACCCCGTCCTCGATGCCGGTCGGGGTGGAATGGTCGGCCGTCTCGGCGCCCACGAGATCCTGCCACGACGCAAGCAGTTCCGACCGGGCGAGTGGTGAGTTCCAGCCGAGTCGGGCGGTCAGGGCGTCGACGACCTCCGCTATTCCCCGCGGGTCTCGCCCGTCACCGAACGGAGCACTCGAGCTCGGCTCGCGCTTCGCGCGGCGGCGCGCATCCCGTGACGTGGTCGAGGCGTCGCCGAAGACGTGACGGAAGTGCTCGAAGACCGCGATGTGCTCTGGCTGCGCTGAGTCAGGAGTCATGCGCACTCTCCTCCTCCACAGGCGATGCCGCATCGAGAGCATCGGCACTGACGATTCTGCCCCCCTCGATTCGGACGGTGTGATGGGCGAGATCCGGCGGGACGTCGCCCTGCACCGCTGCGGTGATGAGCACCTGTTCGAAATCGGCCACGGCGGCGGCCAGTCGCCCCCGTCTGGCCTCGTCGAGCTCGGCGAAGACGTCGTCGAGGATGAGGATCGGATCCCCGGAGACCGACTCCCTGCGCAGCACTGCGGCCGACGCGAGCTTGAGCGACAGAGCGAAGGACCAGGACTCCCCATGGCTGGCATGACTGCGCGCCGGCATCCCGTTGAGCTCGAGCACGAGATCGTCGCGGTGCGGCCCGACAAGCGTCACCCCGCGGTCGAGCTCATTCTGCCGAAGGCGGTCGAGCGACTCGCGAAATTTGACGGAGACCTCGGCCGCCAGTGGAACGTCCGTCGACAGTCCCACCCCGGCCTCGGCGTCGGGATCCCCTCCCAGGATCGTCAGCTGGCTCGCGAGAACCGCGTGATGGTCGTCGCCCGCGACTGCGACGTACGCGGCGGTGACCTCGGGCTGGAGTTCGGAGACAAGGCGGCCGCGCGCTTCGATGAGTTCCGAACCGAGGGCGATGAGTCGCTCGTCCCACACGTCAAGGGTGCTGAGCTGCCTTCCCCGCACGCCGGCGGATCGCGCCGACTTGAGCAGGGAGTTGCGTTGGCGAAGCACTCTCTCGTAGTCGGTCATGACCCCGGACATCCTCGGGGTTCGCAGCACGAGCAGCTCGTCGAGAAAGCGGCGGCGGCCAGACGGCTCGCCGCGCACGAGAGCCAAATCCTCCGGAGCGAAAAGAACCGTCGAGACGTACCGCGGCAGGTCCCGCACCCGGATCTCGTTCCGATTGAGCATGGCCCGGTTAGCCCCGACGCGATTGAGCTGCACCTCGAGGAGCAGTTCGCGGTCGTCGTGGCGCAGCCTGGCACGGATGACGGCCGCATCCGTGCCCTTGCGGATCATGGCCTGGTCCGACGAGACGCGATGCGACCCGAGCGTGCTGAGGTAGCCGAGCGACTCGACGAGGTTCGTCTTGCCCTGGCCGTTGCTCCCGACGAAGAGGTTCGGTCCAGCGACGAGCTCGACGTCGGCTGAACCATAGTTGCGGAAATCGCTCAGGGCGAGCGTCGTGACGATCACGGCGCTCGTGCCGCGCAGCGGGCGGGCATCCGCTCAGTCAGCCTTCTTGACCGCGTGC
>DAITPJ010000093.1:0-7336 GCA_036833635.1 Terrimesophilobacter sp. | reverse complement strand
GTCAACATTTTCATAGCCCTCCATCGCGTCATCACGACCCGACGCGACCCATGACCACCCCCCGGTGGCCCCCCGAACGCCCGATACCCGAAAAGTAGCGGCAGTGTTATGAACGAGCCCCCCCGCTCCGGCATGCCTGCGCGCCTCGACGAAACCACATCGCCGACCCGCGCAGTCCGCGGTCGATGAGCCAGGCCCGGCCGGCGCCCGCCCCGCCTGTCGACGATGCCCCGCGCTCGGCCCTGCGCCTCGTGGACGACGAGGTCATACAGTCGCATGCCATCCGCCCCCGACTGCGCCATTCGTGCCAGGCCTGGGCCCGCGCATACTGCGCGAAGCTGCGCCTCACCGACGTGGTCATCATCGTCGCGGCGACCTTGTGCGCGTTCGTCATCCCCTCAGGGATCGGAGGCCAGCACCGGGCGATCCTCGCGCCGGTATCGCACACCGGCTGGGCGGCATCCGGGGTCGTCGTCGTCATCTGGATCACGGTCATGGCGAGCTTTCACACCCGCGACCGCAGGATCGTGGGGGCCGGTGCGAGCGAGTACAAGAGGGTCATCACCGCGAGCACGATGACGTTCGGCCTCCTGGCGATCGCCTTCCTCGTGCTCGACGCGGATGTCGCGCGCGCGTACTTCTTCGTGAGCCTGCCGCTCGGGGTCCTCGCGCTCGTCACGAGCCGTTGGCTGTGGCGACGCTGGCTCACCCGGCAACGGCGTTTCGGGCACTACCTCTCCCGCGTGGTCGTCGTCGGCCACCGCGACGACATCGACTACGTGGTCGCCAGGATCGAGGAGAAACTGGGTGTCCCATATGCGGTTGTGGGAATCGTTCTCGACGGCGACCAGTCCGGCGGCGCGATGCCCAGCGCAGAAGGCGCCCACGTCTATCTCGGTCTCGACAAGGTCGCCGGGACCGCGGCCGCCCTCGACGCCGACGCCGTCATCGTCGCCGGCCAGCCGAGTGCCGGCAGCGGCTTCATCCGCGAACTGGCCTGGCAGCTGGAGGGCACGTCCGCCGAGCTCATCCTGGCCTCCAGGCTCACCGACGTCGCCGGTCCGAGAATCCACTTCCGCCCCGTCGAGGGTCTCCCCCTCATCCACGTCGAGATCCCGCAGTTCGACGGCGGCAAGCACGTCGTCAAGCGCGCCCTCGACGTCGTCGGATCACTCGCCGCCCTGCTCGTCCTGACCCCCCTCTTCCTTCTCCTCGCGGTCCTCATCCTCGCGGACAGCCCTGGGCCTGTGCTCTTCCGGCAGGAGCGCGTCGGCCGGAACGGCCGCCGATTCCGGATGCTCAAGTTCCGCAGCATGGTCGCGGATGCGGAGCAGCAGCAGGCGGGACTTCTCGCCCTCAATGAGGGCAAAGGTGTGCTCTTCAAGCTCAGGAACGACCCTCGCGTGACCGCGGTCGGCAGGGTCATGCGGAAGTACTCGCTCGATGAGCTGCCCCAGTTCTGGAATGTTCTCCTCGGGGAGATGAGCCTCGTCGGGCCGCGCCCGCCTCTTCCCAAGGAGGCCCTCGGCTACGAGGGCGCCGTGCATCGCCGCCTCTTCATCAAGCCTGGGCTCACCGGCATGTGGCAGATCAACGGCCGCTCGGACCTCGACTGGGAGGACAGCGTACGGCTCGACCTGTACTACGTGGAGAACTGGTCGCTCGTCGGGGATCTCGTCATCCTCTGGCGCACGTTCAAGGTGATCATCCATCCGGTCGGGGCGTACTGACATGGATGCATCGATGCGGGATGGCCCCACGGGCGTCACCATGATCGGCACGCGGGGCATCCCCGCGGCCTACGGCGGTTTCGAGACCGCCGTTGAGGAAATCGGGGGCCGGCTTGCCGCCCGTGGCCACGAGGTCACGGTGTATTGCCGGACCACCGGGCCGCACCCGGCACGCGAATACCACGGGATGGCCCTCGTGCACCTGCCCGCGCTCAGGATCAAGGCCGCGGAGACCCTCAGCCACACGGCGCTGTCGGCCTGCCACGCGGTGGCGCGGCGCAGGCCCGGGGTCGCCATCCTGTTCAATGCTGCGAACGCGCCCTTCCTCCCCCTGCTGCGTGCGCGGCGCATTCCGACCGCCGTGCACGTCGATGGGCTCGAGTGGATGCGCGGCAAGTGGGGCAACGCCGGCCGGCGCTACTACCTCGCGGCCGAGCGGTTCGCGGTGCGGTGGTCGGATGCGCTCATCGCCGACGCACCCGGCATCGCCGACTACTACGCCGAGAAGTTCGGAGCACCGACGGAGCTTCTGACCTACGGCGCGACGATCCTGCGGAGTCCCGGAACGGATCGCGTGCGCGAACTCGGCCTCGAGCCACGCAGGTACCACCTCGTGGTCGCCAGGTTCGAGCCGGAGAACAACGTCGACATGATCGTCGACGCCTACCACCAGAGCTCCTGTACGTTCCCGCTCGTCGTCGTCGGAAGTGCCCCGTACGCCCAGGCCTACACCCGCCGGATCGACGCCGTCGCGGCCTCCGACTCCAGGATCCAGATGCTCGGCAGCGTCTGGGACCAGGACGAGCTGGACCAGCTTTACGCAAACGCCCTCACCTATGCCCACGGGCACTCGGTGGGGGGTACCAACCCGTCGCTGTTGCGCGCCATGGGAGGCGGGACTCCCGTGCTCGCGTACGACGTCGCGTTCAACCGGGAGGTCGTCGGCGCCGATGGCGGCTATTTCGGGGGCCCCGCGGCCCTCCGCCTCCTGTTCGACGACGCCGAACGCAGTGTCCCCCAGCTCTTGCGAATCGGACAACGGCTTCAGCGGCGGGCCCAAACGACCTACGACTGGGATGCTGTGGCACTCGGCTACGAGGAGCTCGTCGAGCGCCTCGCCGACGGCTACAGCATCCGTTCGATTCGAGCTCCAATGCCACGAACGATCCCCGTCGCCGCAACTCGTGAGATTTCCACCCGTTCCACCAGCTCATCCCATCCCGATCCCCGAACCGATTCGAGATCATCATGACAACGCTCACGCCCCTCCGCATGCCCCGCCTTCTCGCCGTGGCGCTCGCGCTCGGCCTCTCCCTCGGGGTGGTCATGCCCTTCGTCTCAGCGCCAACGCCCGCCGCAGCGGACACCGCACCGGTCGATCCGAACGACCCGCGCACCCCCATCACCGTGAGCGCCGACGCCCTCCCCACCGCCCAGATCGACGGCGTGGCGTGGGCGCAGGCCATCGTGGGCAATACGGTCTACGTCGCGGGTCAATTCCAGACGGCACGGCCGGCAGGCGCAGCGCCGGGAGTCAACACGGTTCCCCGCAACAACCTCCTCGCCTACAACCTCCAGACCGGCGTGCTCATCAACTCCTTCGCGCTGAGCCTCAATGCCCAGGCACTTGCCATCGCGGCGTCGCCGGACGGTTCGCGTGTCTACGTCGGAGGTGACTTCACCGCCGTCGACGGCGTGCCCTACTACCGGATCGTGGCGATCAGCACCGCGACCGGCCAGGTGATCTCCTCGTTCCGCCCCATCATGGGCAGCCAGGTCAGAGCCCTTGCCGTCACCAACACGACGGTCTACGCCGGCGGAACCTTCCAGACCGTCAACGGCCAGCAGCGCCGCTTCCTCGCCCAACTGAACGCCTCCGACGGTTCGCTGACGAACTGGGTCGCTGACGCCGACGACGTCGTGTACTCGATGACCCTGACCCTCGACGGGTCGAAGCTCATCGCCGGCGGGCGGTTCCAGCACATCGAGAGCGCTGACCGCTACGGGCTCGCCGCCCTCGACGCCACGACCGGGGACACGCTGCCGTGGGCGGCAGGCAACCAGGTGCGCGACGCCGGCGTCGATGCCGCCATCGTCTCGCTTCATGCGACGGCGGATCGGGTGTACGGCTCCGGCTATGTGTTCGGAAGCACCGGCAACCTCGAGGGGATCTTCTCCGCCGACCCCGACACAGGGAACATCGTCTGGATCGAGGACTGTCACGGTGACACCGTGAGCACCTGGCCGCTCGGCGACGCCGTGTACGCGGTCGGACATATGCACTACTGCGGCAACATCGGCGGCTTCCCGCAGACGGAGCCGTGGACGATGCACCACTCGATCGCGTTCAGCAAGTCCGCGACCGGAATCATCACACCCGACCCGTACGGTTACTACAACTGGGCGGGCAACCCGAGCCCGAGCCTGCTCGACTGGTTCCCGAACTGGATCGTCGGCTCCTACACGGGACAAGGCCAGGCGGCCTGGAGCGTCACCGGCAACGACCAGTACCTCGCCGTTGCCGGGGAGTTCC
The DNA here is from genome assembly GCA_036833635.1 of Terrimesophilobacter sp. GTDB lineage: Bacteria > Actinomycetota > Actinomycetes > Actinomycetales > Microbacteriaceae > Terrimesophilobacter. The sequence continues at coordinate 3,073 of DAITPJ010000093.1, read as the reverse complement.
CGTACGTCAACGGCGTCGCCCAGTACGGGCTGACGCGCTTCGCCATCACCTCGATCGCACCCAACAAGGTCGGCCCGGTCGTCAACGATGAGCTCGTGCCGAGCACGGCATCCTTCAACCGTGGCGACGTGCGGATCTCGTGGACCGCGACCTACGACCGCGACAACACGCACCTGTCGTACTCGCTCGTGCGCGACGGCAACACCGCCGCGCCGGTGTACCAGACGACGCAGGACTCCACGTTCTGGCTGCGCCCGACGATGGGCTTCATCGATCGAGGCCTCGCACCCGGCAGCACCCACACCTACCGGTTGTACGTGAGCGACCCGTGGAACAACACCATCAGCCGGCTGGGCCCATCCGTCACGGTCTCCTCGACCGACAGCGGCGGCCCTTACAGCGACGCGGTCGCGGCGGACAACCCCGATGTGTACTGGCCGCTCGACGAGAGCGGGGGAAGCGTCGGCTTCGATCACATCGGCTTCACCGACCTCTCGCTGGAGGCCGGCGTGACCCGCGGCGCGAGCGGTCCGATCTCCGGCGTGACCGCCTCGACCTTCGACGGGAGCAACACCGGATTCGGCTCGACGCAGTCTGCGATCCCCGGCCCCGACACCTACACCGTCGAAGCCTGGATACGCACCACGACGAACCGTGGAGGCAAGATCATCGGCTTCGGCGCGAGCAACACGGGCAACTCGTCGAGCTACGACCGGCACGTCTACATGGACAACTCCGGCCGCATCTGGTTCGGAAACTACCCCGGCAGCGTGCAGACCGTGAACAGTTCCGCCTCGTACAACAACGGGCAGTGGCATCAGATCGTGGCCTCGCTCGGTGGGAACGGGATGCGCCTGTTCGTCGACGGTGTCCTCGTGGGCTCGCGAACGGATGTCACGAGCGCCCAGGGCTACGCCGGCTACTGGAGGGTCGGCGGCGACAACCTCAACGGGTGGTCGTCGCAACCGACGAGCAACTACTTCCAGGGCGACATCGCTGACGTTGCGATCTACCCGACGGTGCTGTCGCGCAGTGACGCGATCGACCACTGGGTCGCCTCCGGGCGCACCTCCCCGCTGCCGCCGGCACCGGCCGACGCCTACGGCGCAGCCGTGTACAACCTGAATCCGGATGTCTACTGGCGGCTGGCCGACTCCACCGGCACCACGATGCTCGACTCGGGGCCGAACCAGTTCAACGGGAACTATGCGGGATCGGTCACGAAGGGAGTCGCGGGAGGAATCACCGGAAGCAACACCGCCGTCACCTTCAACGGCGGCACGGCATCCAGCCAGGCGCAGTTCACGAACCCGACCACGTACTCGCTCGAGACCTGGTTCACGACGACCACGAACGTCGGCGGAAAGCTCATCGGGTTCGGCAACGAGCGCAGCAACCTCTCCAGCAATTACGACCGCCATGTCTACATGCAGGACAACGGCACGCTGGTGTTCGGCGTCTGGACCGGCCAGACCAACACCATCACGAGCGCCAACTCCTACAACAACGGGCAATGGCACCATGTCGTCGCCACCCAGTCCTCCGACGGCATGAAGATGTACGTGGACGGCGCGCTCGTCGGCACGAACCCGCAGACGGCCGCGCAGAACTACACGGGTTACTGGCGGATCGGCGGCGACAACACGTGGAGTTCGTCGAGCCCGTACTTCGCAGGAACGCTCGACGAAGTCGCGGTGTACTCGACGGCCCTGAGTGCGCAGACGGTGTCCAACCACTACGCGCTCGGAACGACCGGTGCCCTGCCGAACCAGCCGCCCACGGCATCCTTCACGCCGGACATCGACCACCTGAGCGTGAACTTCAACGGCTCTGCCTCATCGGATACGGACGGCACGATCTCCAGCTACGCCTGGGACTTCGGCGACGGCCAGACCGGGAGTGGCGTGACGACAACGCACGTCTACGGGTCGCCGGGCAGCTACACCGTGACCCTTACGGTGACGGATGACGACAGCGCCGTCGGCACGACGAGCGCGACCGTCCTCACGACGGCGCCACCCGTCAACCAGCCTCCGGTCGCCGCGTTCAATTCGTCGGTCACCAACCTGACCGCCACACTGGACGGCTCCGGCTCGTCCGACCCGGACGGAACGATCACCGCCTACGCGTGGGACTTCGGCGACGGCCAGACCGGCAGCGGGGCGAACGTCGCGCACGGCTACGCCGTGGCAGGGACTTACCCTGTCACACTCACCGTGACGGACAACCAGATGGTAACGGGCGCGGTCACGCACGACGTCACGGTGACCGCGGTGCCGCCGGCCAACCTGCTCGCGAAGGATGCGTTCGCCAGGACCGTCGCGGGAGGCTGGGGATCGGCCGACACGGGGGGCGCCTGGACCCTGACCGGAACCGCCGCGAACTTCGCTGTCTCCGGTGGCACCGGGAACGTCACCGTCGCGGCCGGCTCGACGCGAACAAGCACGCTCGGCGCGGTGTCCTCCACGGACGCCGACGTCCAGGCGACGCTCTCGTTCAACGCCGTCCCGACCGGTGGCGGCGCCTACGCGAACGTCATCGGGCGCCAGGTGGGCTCGTCGTTCTACATCGCGAACGCCTGGGTGAAGGCGACCGGGGCTGTTGCGCTCGTCATCAAGCAGGGGGCGACGGTACTCGGCCAGGCGAACGTGAGCGGCCTGACCTACACGGCCGGCATGCCGCTGCAACTGCGCCTGCAGGTCACCGGCACCTCGCCGACGACCGTCCGGGCGAAGCTCTGGCCGACCGGGCAGCCGGAGCCGGCCGCCTGGATGGTCACCTCGACCGACTCGACAGCCACGCTGCAGACAGCGGGTTCGATCGCACTGCAGGCGTACCTCTCCGGCAGTGCGACAGAATCCGTGACGGCGCGCTTCGACGACCTCCTCGCGACGACCACGGCTGTGGCACCACCGAACCAGGCGCCGGTCGCTGCGTTCACGTCCTCGACGGCGAACCTCACCGCGTTTCTGGATGCGAGTGGCTCGAGCGATCCGGACGGAACGATCTCCTCGTACGCCTGGAACTTCGGGGACGGGCAGACCGGCAGCGGCGCGACCCCATCGCACCCCTA
>DAITPJ010000092.1:0-7348 GCA_036833635.1 Terrimesophilobacter sp. | reverse complement strand
GGTCTCATTTCGAGCCGCTCATTAGTTGTCCATAGGTCAATCAGCCTGTTCTTCAGGGGCCGCGGTCGCGGCCTCGACTGTATTCATCAACTGCACTGTGTCGATCAACTGCACTGTGTCTATCAACTGCACCGTATTCAGCGTTCCCTCCACTCTCAGCGCCCGGCCGAAGGCCTTGCGGGTGATTGCGGATTCAACGCACTTGAGGGTGGGATGCACCCACGAGCCCCGACCGGGAAGGGTGGCGGATACATCCGCCACGACCTTGCCGTCCCGAGCGACCACCCGAAGCAGTTCGGAGCGATCGGCACGTTTCCGGCAGCCGAGGCACGTTCTGACGGGTTCCAGTGTAACCCCTAGTCCTCGAGGATGCTGTCCGGCTGGATGTCGATCCTCGCGCCGGTCAGCTTGGCCGCGAGGCGCGCGTTCTGACCCTCCTTGCCGATCGCGAGGGAGAGCTGGTAGTCCGGCACGAGCGCGCGGACGGCCTTGAGCGACTCGTCGATCATGAAAGCGCTCGTGACCTTCGCCGGCGAGAGGGCGTTCGCGACGAATGTGGCGAGGTCCGGGTTGTAGTCGACGATATCGATCTTCTCGTTGTTGAGCTCCGCTGTCACGGCGCGCACGCGCTGGCCCATCTCGCCGATGCAGGCGCCCTTGGCGTTGATGCCTGGCTCGTTCGCCTTGACCGCGATCTTGGTGCGGTGCCCTGCCTCGCGGGCGAGTGAGACGATCTCGACGGCACCGCTGGCAATTTCAGGCACCTCGAGCGCGAAGAGCTTGCGCACGAGAGACGGGTGCGTCCGCGAGACCGTGATGGAAGGCCCCTTGAGTCCCTTGCTCACGCTCGTGACGTAGACCCGGATGCGGGAGCCGTGCGCGTAGTCCTCGCCAGGCACCTGCTCCTCCGGGGGGAGAATCGCCTCGACGACGCCGAGGTCGACGTGGATCATCCGCGGATTGGGGCCCTGCTGGATGACGCCCGCGACGATGTCGCCCTCCCTGCCGCGGAACTCCCCGAGCACCTGGTCGTCGGCGATGTCGCGCAGCCGCTGGTTGATGACCTGCTTGGCGGCGAAGGCGCCGATCCGGCCGAAATCGCTCGGGCTGTCCTCGGCCTCGCCGATGACCTCGCCCTCCTCGTTGAGCTCGGGCACGTAAATGGCCACGTGACCCGTCTTGCGGTCGAGCTCGACGCGCGCGGGCGGCGTGGCATCCTTCGTGTCGACATGCCCGGTGTGCTTGAGGTAGGCCGTGAGGATGGCCTGCTCGATGATCGTGACGAGTTCATCGAAGGGAATCTCGCGCTCGCGTTCCATGTTCCGCAGCACGCTCAGATCGATGTCCACCGAGGGCCTCCACTATTCATTTCTTCTGTTGTCACCCGGCGCGCTTCCGGGTGGAGTCTCCCTCTAAGCTACCCGAGTTCCGACCGAAGCCGGGCGCGGACGTCGGCGACCGGAAGCGAGGATCGCTCCCCCGTGCGTCGGTCCCACAGCTCGACCGTCCCGTCCGCGACGCCCTTGCCGACGATGACGATGAGGGGAACGCCCAGGAGCTCCGCATCCCCGAACTTGACACCAGGAGAGACCTTGAGGCGATCGTCGAAGAGCACGTCGATGCCGTCGGCGTCGAGCTCGCCCACGAGTTCCTCGGCGGCCGTGTAGACCTCCGCCTCTTTCGTCGCCGCGACGACATGCACATCGAACGGGCTCACCTCAGCTGGCCAGATGAGGCCCTTTTCGTCGTTGTTCGACTCGGCGATCACCGCGAGGATGCGCGTGACGCCGATCCCGTACGAGCCCATCGTGACCGTCACGAGCTTGCCGTTCTCGTCGAGCACTTTGAGGCCGAGCGCCTCGGCGTATTTGCGGCCGAGCTGGAAGACGTGGCCGATCTCCATGCCGCGCGCGAGTTCGACAGGCCCCGAGCCGTCCGGTGCCGGATCCCCTGCGCGCACCTCGGCCGCCTCGATCGTGCCGTCGGCCGTGAAGTCGCGGCCCGCGACGAGCCCGAAGACGTGCTTCTCGTGCTCGTTGGCGCCCGTGACCCACTGGGTTCCGTCGACGATGCGCGGATCGACGAAGAACCGGATGCCGGTGGCCGACACCGGGCCGTCAACTGGCGCGCCCAGAACCGGCCCGGATGCCGACCACGGCCCGATGTAGCCCTTGACGAGTCCAGGATGCTGAGCGAAGTCCGCCTCCGTCGCCGCCTCGACCTCGGCGGGCGCGAAGGCGACCTCGACGCGCTTGAGATCGACCTCGCGGTCGCCGGGGAGCCCGATGACGACGAGCTCGCGCGTGCCATCGAGGTGCTTGAGTGCGAGCACGACGTTCTTGAGCGTGTCCGCCGCGGCCCACGGGCGGTCCTCGCGGGGCACCGAGGCGTTCGCGAGGTCGACGAGGGTCGCGATCGTCGGAGTGTTCGGCGAGTCGTGGACGACCGCCGGCGGCAGGGCGTCGTAGGGAATCGCATCCGGGACTGTCGTGCGGTACGCCTCGACGTTCGCAGCGTAGCCGCCCGCCGAGCGCACGAAGGTGTCCTCCCCCACGGGAGTCGGGTGCAGGAACTCCTCGGAGCGCGAGCCGCCCATGGCCCCGGCGTCGGCCTGAACGATGACGTACTCGAGGCCGAGGCGCGTGAAGATGCGCTCGTATGCGTCGCGCTGGTTCTGGTAGGACTCGTCGAGCCCGGCATCCGTGTAGTCGAAGGAGTATGCGTCCTTCATGCTGAACTCTCGACCGCGCAGGAGGCCGGCGCGCGGCCGCGCCTCGTCGCGGTATTTGTCCTGGATCTGGTAGATCGCGAGCGGAAGGTCCTTGTAGCTCGAGTAGAGGTCCTTGACGAGGAGCGTGAAGACCTCCTCGTGCGTCGGGGCGAGAAGGTAGTCGGCCTCTTTGCGATCCTTGAGGCGGAAGATGCCGTCGCCGTACTCGGTCCAGCGGCCGGTGAGCTCGTAGGGCTCGCGCGGCAGCAGGGCGGGGAAGTGCACCTCCTGGGCACCGATCGCGTCCATCTCCTCCCGGATGACGCGCTCGATCTTCCTGCGCACCCGCAGGCCGAGCGGAAGCCAGGCGAAAATGCCCGGCCCCTGGCGGCGGATGTAGCCGGCCCGCACGAGCAGGCGGTGGCTCGTCACCTCGGCGTCGGAAGGGTCGTCGCGCAGCGTGCGGACAAAGAGCTGGGAGAGGCGTGTCGTCACAGCACCCGAGTCTACTGAAGGCCATTCTGCCGACCGACCGGCGGCGGTACGCTGGGCTGACATAGGCGAGCGAGGAGGGTTGCCGGTGACGGAGAAGGCGGTCGGCGGGAAGTACCGAATCGATGCGATCGACCGCCGCATGATCGCCGAGCTCGGCAGGGATGCTCGTCTTTCCATCCGGTCGCTCGCTGAACGCGTCCACATCTCTCGAACCGCGGCGCACACGCGGCTCGCGCGACTGCTCGAGCACGGGGTCATCACCGGGTTCTCTGCCAATGTCGACCGGGAGGCGCTCGGTCTCGGCATCAGCGCGATCGTCATCGTCAAGGTCGACGCCGACTGGCCGACGGTCTCCGAAGCCCTCGCGGCCCTGCCCTTCGTCGAGAAGGCGCAGGCGCTCGCGGGGGACATCGACATCGTGCTCACGGTGAGCGCGCCGGATCACGACGCGCTCTCCGAGACGATCCTGCGTCGCATTCACAGCACGCCGGGCGTCGCGTCGACCAGGTCGTACATGATCCTCGAGGAGCGGGCGGGGACCGCCCCCGAACTCTCGACGGACGCCTGGCATCTCTGAGTGCCATTTGCGGGACGGGCGTCCCGTGCGGTGGTGCGCTCAGGGCCAAGCGTGCCGATTAGCCGAAACCTGTTCCCGACCGGCATTTCTGCGGCGCACCATGGAGGCATGAGCCTCGATGTGGAGACGCGCGCGCCCGCAGTCCTTCCGGATTCCGAACCGTTCCGGCTGATCGGCGACACCGGTGCCGCCGTGCCCCTCAGACGCCGCCGCGGCTTCGAGCTACCGGACCTCGAGACGCTCGCGCTGCTCTACCGGCGCATGGTCGTCGCGCGGCGCTGGGACACCCAGGTGACGGCGCTCACCCGGCAGGGCAGGCTCTCGACCTACCCTTCCGCGCGCGGCCAGGAAGCGTGCGAGATCGGGACCGTCATGGCCCTGGAGGAGTCCGACTGGCTCTTCCCCACCTACCGCGACAGCATCGCGGTCATGACCCGCGGCGTGCCGACCGCGCAGCTCCTGTCCGGCTTCCGCGGCGACTGGCACTGCGGCTGGGACCCCAGGGAGCATCGCACCGCACCGCAGGCGACTCCCCTGGCGACCCAGACCCTCCACGCGGTCGGCCTCGCGACCGCGGCGAAGCTCAAGGGCGACGCCATCGCCGTCGCGACCTTCATCGGCGACGGAGCCACGAGTGAGGGCGACGCCCATGAGGCCTTCAACTTTGCTGGAGTCTGGCAGGCGCCCACCGTCTTCGTCATCCAGAACAACCAGTTCGCGATCAGCGTGCCGATCGCCAAGCAGACGCGCGCACGGATGCTCGCGGACCGTGCCGTGGGATACGGCATCCCCGGCTACCACGTCGACGGCAACGACGTCGCGGCGGTGTACGCGGTCGTGTCCGACGCGCTCGCCCGGGCGCGATCCGGCGGTGGGCCGACGATCATCGAGTGCCTCACCTATCGGGTCGAGCCGCACACCAACTCGGACGACCCCAGCCGCTACCGCGCGTCGGCAGAGGTCGACCTGTGGAAGGGACGCGACCCCATCGAACGGCTCGAGCGCTACCTCACCTCGGAGGGGGCGCTCGACGACGCCGTGAGGGAGTCGATCGCGCAGGAGGCGGAAGCCGCAGCCTCCGCCATGCGCGACGCGATGAACGACGAGCCGGCGCTCGACCCGCTCGAACTGTTCGAGCACGTTTACAGCACCCCGCGGGCATCGCTCATCGAGCAGCGTGACGCGCTTGCGCGCGAACTCTCCGACGACGGGGGCGCGAACTGATGGCCACCTACCCCGGCACCGTCACCGCTGCAGCGCCGATCACAATGGCCGCGGCCCTCAACACGGCCATGCGCGAAGCCCTCGCGGAGGATCCGAACGTCGTCATCTTCGGCGAGGATGTCGGACCCCTCGGAGGCGTGTTCCGCATCACCGACGGACTCACAAGGGACTTCGGCGAAGAGCGGGTCTGGGACTCGCCGCTTGCCGAATCCGGCATCGTCGGGACCGCGATCGGCATGGCGATGTACGGCATGCGCCCCGTCGTCGAGATGCAGTTCGACGCGTTCAGCTACCCGGCGTTCGAGCAGATCGCCTCCCACGTCGCGAAGATGCGGAACCGTACGCGAGGGCGGGTGAGCCTGCCCATGGTCATCCGGATTCCGACGTCGGGCGGCATCGGCGGGGTCGAGCACCACTCCGACTCCTCTGAGGCGTACTGGACGCACACTCCAGGGCTCACGGTCGTCACTCCGTCGAACCCCGCGGATGCCTACTCGATGCTTCGTGAGGCCATCCGCTCGGACGACCCCGTCATCTTCCTCGAGCCCAAGAGCCACTACTGGATGAAGCAGGGTGCGCAGGACTCTGGGCCCGCCCTGCCGATGAACCGTGCTGCCGTCGTACGCGAGGGTACGGATGTCACGCTCATCTCGTACGGGCCGACCGTCGCGGTCGCGCTCAAGACCGCAGAGCTCGCCGCCGAGGAGGACCTCTCGATCGAGGTCGTCGATCTTCGCAGTCTCTCCCCCTTCGACGACGAGACCGTTGGGGCCTCGGTTCGAAAGACCGGCCGGGCCGCCGTCATCCACGAGGCCGCGCAATTCGGCGGCTATGGCTCCGAGGTAGCCGCACGGGTGACCGAGCGCGGGTTCTTCCATCTCGCCGCCGCCGTGCTGCGGATCACCGGGGCCGACATCCCGTTCCCTGCGCCACTCCTGGAGAAGTTCTACCTTCCCCACCCCGAGCGGATCCTGCACGCGCTCAGCACGTGGGAGTGGGACCTCTGATGGCCACCGCGCACCGCGACTTCATCCTTCCGGACCTCGGCGAGGGGCTCACGGAGGCCGAGATCGTCCACTGGCTCGTGGCCGAGGGCGACACGGTCGTCGTCGACCAGCCGATCATCGAGGTCGAGTCGGCGAAGTCGATCGTCGACCTGCCGTGCCCGTTCGCCGGCGTCGTCGTGAAGCTCCACGCCGGGGTCGGGGACACCATCCGCTCCGGGCAGCCGATCATCACCGTGGCCGTCGAGGCGGGTGCAACCGAGGGCGCCGGCGCGGACACCGTGCCGGGCACCGCACTTCGTGGTGACCCTGCTGCGGCGACGGATGGCGCAGACATCGCTGTGCTCACCGGATACGGCGCGGCGGGAGCCTCGCAAGGCCGCGCCGCCCGTGGAGGACGGTTCGGGCGCCGGAGCGCGGGTTCCGGGAGCGACGCGGTTCCTGCCGTCACCGGGATGGCCGCGACTGCGCCGAGCCGGTCGCCCAGGCGACTCGAGGACCTGGCTGCAACGGGCAGGACCTCGCCCGTCGTCTCGCCCCTCGTGCGGCGTATCGCCCGCGAGCACGGTTTTTCTGCGCATGCACTTGAGGGCTCCGGGGATGGCGGTCTCGTGCTGCGCGCGGATGTCGAGCGCGTCATCGCGGAACGGGGGAACGCATCCGGAAGCCCGTCGGCCACCCAGGGCGCCGCGATCCCGCACGCCGAGGGCGACATCCGGATTCCGATCACCGGCCTGCGCAAGGTCGTCGCCGAGCGAATGAGCGCGTCGCGGCGCGAGGTTCCGGAGGCGACGATCTGGCTCGACGTCGACGCCACCGAGTTGCTCGAGGCGAAGGAGCAATTGCAGCGCTCGACGGGCGAGAGGTGGAGCCTCAACGCGCTCCTGGCCCGGTTCGTCGTCGCGGGCCTCAAGCAGTGGCCGATCCTGAACTCGAGCGTCGACATGGCCGCCGGGGAGATCGTGCAGCACTCGGCGATCAACCTCGGCATCGCCGCGCAGACCGCGCGTGGGCTCATGGTGCCCGTCATCCACGGCGCCGGCGAGATGACCACTGAGGGCCTGCGCGACGCGCTCACCGACCTCGTCGAGACGGCGAAGACCGGCAATTTCCCGAACGACCAGTTACGCGGCGGCACCTTCACGCTCAACAACTACGGCGGATTTGGTGTCGACGGCTCAGCTGCGATCATCAACCATCCGGAGGTCGCGATCCTCGGCATCGGCCGGATCATCGACCGGCCGTGGGTCGTCGACGGTCAGCTCGCCGTGCGCAAGGTCGTCGTGCTGTCGCTGGTCTTCGACCACCGGATCTGCGACGGCGACATCCCGTCGCAGT